>REEG01000175.1 GCA_007695195.1 Gemmatimonadales bacterium
TCCTGGAAGAGGAGTTCGGCATGATGGCCGAACCCTGGTCCCGGGTCCTGGCCGGAGGGTCCACCGGTGGATGGGAGGCGCTGGCGCTCCAGATCTTCCATCCCACCTTCTTCGGCGGCGCCTGGTCGTGGTGTCCGGATTCGGTGGACTTCCACGCCTACCAGATCGTGAACATCTACGACGACGAGAACGCCTACGAGCGGGATCGGGGCTGGGTAACGGTAGAGCGTCCGTCGAACCGTCTCCCCGATGGAAACGTCCAGTTCACCATGCGCCAGGAGGGGCACTACGAGCTGGCGGTGGCGGACCGCAGTCGGTCCGGAGGGCAGTGGGCCATCTGGGAGGCGGCGCATGGGCCGGTGGGGGCGGACGGCTACCCGCGGCCCATCTGGGATCACGAGACCGGCGTCATCGACCGGGAGACGGCGGAGTACTGGCGGGAGAACTTCGACCTCCACCATCACCTTAGGGAGAACTGGTCCCGCATCGGAAACGACCTCCGGGGGAAGCTCCACATCGCCACCGGCGACATGGACTCCTACTACCTGGAGCTTGCGGTGTACCGGTTGGAAGAGTTCCTGGGCCAGGCCACCGATCCGCCCGCCGACGCCCGGGTGGAGTACGGCCGGCGCCGACCCCACTGCTGGCTGGGGGAGTCGCCGGAGCGTCCGGGGGAGGAGATCAACTATCGGGAGTTCATACTGGAGGTGGGAGCGTACCTGGAGGGGCGGGCGCCGGCCGCAGCGCCCCGGGAGTGGCTCCCAGGGCGTTGACGGGGACCCCGAAGCTCACCGCCGACCGACCCCGAGGACCCGGACCCGGTCGGTCGTAGCGGTACGAAATGAGGCCCCGAACCAAGCGGTCCGGGGCCTCGGGTACTTCCACGCTTACTTCAGGGGCCAGGGTCCTACTGGACCGATGCCGCCCCGGCGATCTCCAGAAGCGATCCGGCCAGGGCCCGGATACGGGCCTCGTCGCCTGAGGCCTCACCGGTGGAGATGCGACGGGCGTCGGCCCAGAGCCCCACTGCCAGATCGGAGAGAGCCGACCGCTGGGCCGTGCCGCTCAAGCCCTCGGCCCGGTCCATCTCGGCGCGCACGGCGGCCAGGCGCTGAGCCGGGAGTCCGTCGTGGCGGGCAAGCTGGTCGAAGAAGGCCCGGGCCACCACCATCTCCGCCGGCCAGGTCATGTAGGGCTGGTGCTGGGGGTTGAACTCGTGGAACCGCACGAGCTTCGCCGCCTCCAGCTCCGCCTCGGTGAGGTGCTCGTTGGGCTCCAACTCCAGGATGTCCAGCCCCCGGGCGATCTCGGCTCCGTAGATCCGCCCATTCCACCAATACGCCGACCAGTGGCCACCGGTGAAGAGCTGCTCATCGTCCAGGGGACCCCGATCGAAGTACGCGATTTCGAAGGGATTCGACGGGTCGGTGAAGTCGAAGACCGAGATCCCACCCTGGTACCAGGCCTGCACCTTGATGTCCCGGCCCGGGACCGGCACCAGCGAGCCGTTGTGGGCCACGCAGTTCTCCGTATCCGTCTGGGGAACCGGCAGCTTGTAGTAGCTGGTCCGGTGCATGCGCCCGTTCCGGATGGAGAAGATGGCGTTGGCGCCCCACTCGGGACGGTCCGTGGCCCGGCAGCGAGGCGAGGTGCCGCCACCCCACTCGTCGGTGAAGATCACCGTCGTCCCGTCGTTGTTGAAGGTGGCCGAATGCCAGTAGGCGAAGTTCTCGTCGATCACCTCGTCCATGCGGACCGGGTTCACCGGATCCGAAATGTCGAAGAGGATGCCGTTCCCCGAGCAGGCTCCGGCGGCGATGCCCAGGTGGGGGTAGATGGTGATGTCGTGGCAGTGGTTCGTGGGCGCTGAGCGCTGCGTGTCCTCACCGTGGGGACCACCGGGCCAGAGACCCGCCACGTCGCCGGTGGCCCGGTCCGCAAAGACCCTGGGCTGGCTGACAATGGCGGCATTCTCCGGAGCCGCCAGGGGCACCCGGATCACCTCGATGCGGAAGAGGGAGGTGAGATCCTCCACCTCATCGGGACCCCGGGGCTCACACCCTTCCAACTCGTCACCGGACCGGACGCCGGCGGCGCCGGAGTTGTAGACGTAGATGTGGTCCGGGTCGTTGGCGTCTTCCAGGAGGGTGTGGGTATGGGATCCCCGGCATGTCTGGACTGCCGCTACTTGCTGAGGCGTATCCAGGTTGCTGATGTCGAAGATCCGGATCCCCCGGAACCGCTCGGGATTGACCGGGCCCGGTGCTCCTTCGGGTCCGCAGTCGATGCGGCCCCGGGTCTGCTCCACCGACATGAAGACCAGGTCGCCGTAGATGGAGACGTCGCCCTGTCCGCCTGGACAGGAGACGGACGAACGCAGGACCGGGTTGGCGGGGTCCGAAACGTCGTAGATCATGAACCCGCTGAAGTTGCCCACCACCACCAGGTCGCCCTGAAAGGCCAGATCCGAATTGGCCACATTCAGGTTACCCAGATTCTCGCCGTCGTAGAAGCCGTCGGGACGGGGCGTATTGGAGAGGAGTCGCATGTTCCATGCCGCCTCTTCCGCATCCATCCACCCGGCCGACAGCCCGATCCTGGGATCGGACTGGTCCCACCAGATCTCCTGGGTTTCCTGTGCCTCACCCGACGAAGGGAGGGTCAGGATCGCGACCATGGTCATGGCCAGGGGGAGGGCGGCGAGGCGGGCGATGCCGCTCCGGCGCTCATACGAATGTCGTTCGTTCATTCCGGACCTCATAAGGAAGGGTATGTTCCAGTGGCAGAGGGTGGCCAGGGCCGGCCCCTCCGCGTTCCGCGTTGTTCCCGGGCAAGGGCCGGGTTCATCTGAGTCCCGGCAGAGCCCGGGTCATCTGAGTCCCGGCATCTCAGGATCCCCGGGCCAGCATCTGCCGCATGCGCTCGATCTCGATGACCTGGTCCGACTCCACGTGGGCGGCGAATCCGAAGATCTCGCCCTCCTGGCCTCCCGCGTCGGAGGCGAAGAGTTCATGGACCATCTGCACCGCTCCTTCGTGGTGGTAAATCATGAACTCGAGAAAAAGGCGGTCGAACTCCTGGCCGGTCGAGGCCGCCAGGGACTCCATCTGGGCGGGAGTCAACATCCCCGCCATCCCGGCGTGGTCATGCCCCATGACGTGGTCAGGCTCCCCATGGTCATGGTCCGGGTCCGGGTCATGGTGGTGATGGTGGGCGTGGTGCCCATGCCCGTCGTGGTCATGGGCATGACCGTGATCCCCGTGCGGATCTCCGGCCAGAAGCCGCCCTGTGGCCAGGTCCACCGGCGGAGCCCACTCTCCCCGATCCTCGAGCCAGCGCCGCATGAGCTCGATCTCGTCGGCCTGGGAGGCCTGGATGCGCCGGGCCAGCATGGCCACATCGTCGCGGACGCTGCGCTCGGGCACTAGAGCCGTCATCTCCAGCGCCTGGGCGTGGTGGGCGATCATCATCTGCATGAAGTGCACATCATCGGCGGTGTGGGCCAGAAGCCCCAGCGCCTGGCCGGGTCGGGTGGCGACGGTCCTGCCGTCGGCCCCGGGGGCTCCCGGCTGGAAGGTCGTCGCTGTCGCCGGAGTGCCGGACCCGGAAACGGGTGTGCCCGGCGCCGGTCCGGCGGCACACCCCGAGGAGATGAAGAGGAGGCCGGCGGCGAGAGGCCAGGCCCTGAGGAGGGCGTGGGGGCGAGATGGGATCATGGGCGCAAATGGGAAAGGACACCGTAACCGGGACCTTCCCCCTCGACCGCACCGGTCGAGGGGGAAGGGATGAAGACCGCTACTGTGTCCATACTCCGGCCAGGGGCGCTGCGATCCCGCCGGCAAGCCCCGCAACCGGAGGCGGCCCCTGTCCGGGACGGCGGCTTACATGGCGGTGGCCACATCCAGGAGGCCACCGGCCAGGCGACGGACGCGCGTCTCATCACCGGCAACCTCTCCCGTGCTGATGCGACGGGCGTCGGACCACAGCCCGGTGGCCAACTCACCCAGCGCCGTACGCTTCGCGGCACCGTCAGCCATGGCGTCGATGCGGTCCATCTCCCGGGCGATCTCGCCCAGGCGCGCGGCGGACAGCCCCTGGTGGCGCTCCAACTGGTCGAAGTAGGCCCGGGCAACAACGAACTCGGGGGGCCAGATCACCCGCGGCTGCATCTGCGGGTTGAATTCGTCGAAGTGGATGAGGTTGGCCGCGGCGATCTCATTGGCCGAGAGGTGCTCGCTGGGGGTGAGTTCGAGGACGTCGAATCCCCGGGAGATCTCGGAGCCGTAGATGAAGCCGTTGTGCCAGTAGGTGGACCAGTACCCGCCCGTGAAGAGCTGCTCGTCACTCAGGGGGCCCCGATCGAAGAAGGCGATCTCGTAGGCGTTGGAGGGGTCGGTGAAGTCGAAGACCGAGACGCCTCCCTGATACCAGGCCTGCACCTTGATGTCCCGACCGGGGACCGGCACCAGCGACCCGTTGTGGGCCACACAGTTCTCGGTTTCCGTCTGGGGAGCGGGAAGCTTGTAGTACCCGGCGTGGCGCATCCGACCGCCTTCCACGGTGAAGAAGGTGTTGGCCCCCCACTCGGGGAGGTCGGTGGCCAGGCAGCGCGGCTGGCCGCCGCCGCCCCATTCGTCGGTGAAGATGACGGTGGTCCCGTCGTTGTTGAAGGTGGCCGAGTGCCAGTAGGCGAAGTTCGGATCCACCACCTCATGAATCCGCCGGGGAACCGCCGGATTGCTGATATCGAAGAGGATCCCGTTCCCGGAGCAAGCGCCGGCCGCGAGCCCGATCTCCGGGTAGGCGGTGATGTCGTGACACTGGTTGGTGTCCCGGGTGGTCTGGGTTCCCTCGCCGTGGTCCCCGCCGGTCCAGAGGCCGGCGATGGTGCCTTCCTCCACATCGGCGAAGACCCGGGGCGAGTCGATGAGCTCGGCGTTCTGCGGGGCCGACAGCGGCACCCGGATCACGTCGATGCTCCAGTACGACGTGGTGGGATCTTCGGGATCCCGCACGTTGACGCACCCTTCCATCTCCTCGCCGGACCGGGCCACGCTGGTGCCCGAGTTGTAGACGTACAGCGTCTCGGGATCGTTCAGGTCCTCCACCAGCGTATGGGTGTGGGACCCCCGGCAGGTCTGGACCGCGGCGATCTGCACCGGGTTGGCGAAGTCGCTCATGTCGAAGATCCGCACGCCCCGGAACCGCTCCGCCGACACCGCTTCCTCGATGCCCTGGTCACCGCAGTCCAGCCGGCCCCGGGTCTCCTGCGCCGACATGAACACCAGATTCCCGTAGACCGAGATGTCTCCCTGACCACCGGCACACTCCACCGACGCCACCAGCACCGGATTCCGGGGGTCGGTGATGTCGTAGACGTTGAAGCCGTGGTAGTTGCCCACGTACGCCAGTCCGTCCTGGAAGCCGATGTCGGTGTTGGAGAAGCGACCGTCACCCGGGGTTTCAGGGTTGTAGAACCCCTCGGGCCTGGGGGTGAAGGAGAGGAGCTCCATATTCCAGGAGGCGGATTCGGCGTCCATCCATCCGGCGCCCAGGCCGATCCGGGGATCGTCCGGTCCTCCGGGAGTGAAGGCCGACTGGGCCTCCAGGGACGAGGCACCGGCCAGAAGGACCGCGGTAAGCACCATGGCGGGCACCGCGGTTACGGGCCGTGATCGCCGTCGGGTGGGTTCGGTGTGCGGGGTCAGTCGTGTCATGGGTTCCAGGGAAGGAGGGTTGAGGGGCGGAAGAGCCCGGCTATCAATTGGTTTCCCGGAGAAGCCGAAGCATCCGGACGATCTCCATGCGCTGATCGCTGTCCACGTGGGAAGCAAACTGGAAGATGTCCGACTCCTGTCCGGCGCCCGGTGTGGCGAAGAGATCTTCCACCATGATGAGGGCACCCTCGTGGTGGAAGATCATGAACTGCAGAAAGAGGCGTTCGAACTCGGCTCCGTGGGATGCGGCGAGGCGATCCAACTCCTCATCGGTGAGCATCCCCGCCATCTCCGAGTGATCGTGGTGGCCGTGATCCCCGTGATGGGCGTGCTCCTCCTCATGGTGGCCATGATGGTGCTCATGGTCCGCGTGGTCCGCGTGGTCCCCATGGTCCCCATGCTCTGCGTGATCCTCTTCCAATGGGTCGTAGAGGCGAACCTCGGGGATCTCTTCCCCACGCTCCTCGAGCCACCGGGTCATGATTCGGATCTCGTCGTCCTGGGACCGGTCAATGCGCTGCGCCAGAAGCCGAAGCTCCCGCCGGTCCGTCCGTTCGTCCACCATCCGCGCCATGATCAGGGCCTGGGCGTGGTGATGGATCATGTCCTGCATGAAGCGGACGTCTGCGGAATGATACGGGGCGCCGGTGGCCGGGAACTGGGCCGACGCCGTTCCCGGGAGAAAGGCCGGCAACAGGACCAGGGCCGCCAGAACCGGAAGGGTTCGGAGGGGGTGGGGGAGGGAGGGACCCATGACGCTCCGGGAAGCCTTCCCATAGCGCACCGGGCCCCGGGTACCTGCCGGGACCTTGAACATGCGAACACATCTCCGTTGGAGTCAGCCGGTACACATACGCGCCGGCGCCCCGTTTCGCAAGCCGAGCCCCCGGGTCCCCGCCTGCCCCCGCCGGTCAGGCGGGAACCCGGTAAACAGGAGATCAGCGCATTTCGCCTGGCGGTCCGGCATTCACCTGGAGGTCCAGCACCTTCAACTCGATCTGGATGCGCTCTCCGGAGAGGGCACCCTCCAGCATCCGGATCTGGTCACCCATCATCTGCTCCATCATGGCCCGCTGGGCTTCCGGCATGACCTCGAGCTGTCGCCGAAGTTCGTCGAGACCGGCCCGGGCCTGCGCCACCTCATCGGCAGAGAGACCGGCCTGCGCCAGGTCCACCTCGAGGACCGAGAGGAAGGGGTGCAGGTAGCCATTCACCTCCCGGTAATCGGAGAAGCGCGCTTCCACGGCGACGGGTCTGCGCTCTCCCCCATCCACCACCTCTCCTTCCAGCCACATGTGAAGGGGGATGTGTCGGTCCTGCTCGAGCTCCAGCCGGATGCTCCGGGGGTGGAAGGGCGTGTCATCGCCGGGGAGGGTGGCGTCCCAGGTCAGGCCCTCGAAATCCGTGAGCGACATCTGCCAGGTGGCGCGTCCCTCCACCGAACCGCTCCCGTCCAGGGTCCATCGCTCCAGGGCGTCACCGAACAGGCCGGCGGGATCGGACCAGAGCTCTCCGGTCACATCGCCGGGGTCCATGCCTCCCGGGATCCCCGCCGCATCCACGGACCGGCTCCGGAGCACGGGGCGACCATCCACCATCTCCTTCTCCATGAAGACGACGGAGGGGAAGCCCAGCACCTCCTGCCGGATGGTGAGGTCATCCACGCCGCTCAGGCGTGCTTCATGGGCGGCGAGCGCCCGTTCCAGGATATCGCTGGGGGCCTGAGCCGCTACGGCTCCCGGGACGGCAACCACGCCCAGGAGCACGAGACCCACTCCGAAACCGCCGGCGGGGGCGAGGGCTGGGAAAACCCGTGGGAGGCGACGGCCCACAGCGCTGGACATCAAAGACGGAGAAGGCATCACGAACGATCCTCGGAAGAAGGGCGGGGAGTCCTTTCCCACTCACCTGACACGGGCCGGCCGGGCAGGCCGGGGCCTGCAAGCAGCATCCCGGGGGAAGCGAACTCCCTTGGAGAACTTGGACCAGATGCCGGGTTCTATGCTTCCGGACCCGGGAAGGATCCCGAAGGGGTTTCCCTACCTGCCGTCAGGGGCCACTACCTGGAAGGGGAGTTCGGCGTTGAGGGTCCCATCAAGGGTCTCCACCTCCACGCGAAGGCGGTATGCCCCAGGGGTTCGGGGGGCCTCGATTCCTTCTTCGAAGTCAAGTCCCACCTCTCCGGCCCCGAGGTGGACCTCACCCAGAACCTGCGCGAAGGCCCGATCCTCGGACCAGCGATGGATCACGTCGTCATCTTTCAAGACTACCAGGTCGAAGCGCTGGGCCGTGGCGAAGCGGAGGGTCGTCTCCACCTGCATCCGGTTCACCAAACGGAGGGCGACGCGCATGGAATCGCCGGGGGCATAGGTGAGTCGGTCCGCGGAGAGCATGACCTGGATCCCCTCGGTGGGGTCCGGCGCGGCAGAGGCGGGGAGGCCGGCCCCGGCGGAGGCTTCCCCGGGATCCATGACCCGGACATTCTCAAGTTCCACCACGGACACCAGGCTCAGATCGGGGGACCCGAGGAGTACCGGATAGTCGGCGATGTCGTCGACGTGGGGGTCGGCGGTGAAATTTTCCCAGTCCTGGAGGAGTAGCCCCCCCACCTCCCGCCGATTCACTGCTCGGCGAAAGCGGCTTCCCCCGTCGCCCGTATGGAATCGGTAGGCCAGATAGTCCAGGGTATTCCCGTCGCGGTGAAACCAGTAGACGAACCGATCTTCCCAGTCCTGCCCTCCCCCATCTTCCTCGAACGTCACCTCCACCACCCGATAGGGTTCCTCACCGATTCGCGTTTCTCCCAGATCCCGGTGCCGCGCCGCCGGGTCCAGTAGGCGGAAGGGGAGGAAGCCGAAGTAGACCACCGAATTGACGGCGGTCTCGAGGGCGGCGAGTTCCGAGTCATCCAGGGGAACCGGTTGTCCATCCACCTCCCGACCGGTCTCCTGGTTGGTCATCCAGTCTCGGATTGATGCACCATCCTGCCGATACTTACGTTCATAGAGGAATCGGCCGTCGTCCCGAACAACCCGATAGGTGTCACCCCGGAAATCGAAGTGGACTTCCATGCGATCAAAGCGTTCTCCTCCATGCCGCTGGATGGCCTGCTCCACAGTCCGTTCCGGCGTGGAACCCCCGTCGCACCCCTGAGCGGCGACCAGGAGGATCGCAATGCCAAGGAGTCGGACAACGGATGACGTGGATGGACGGACCAAGAGCTTGACCTCGGTGAGGGGGTGGGCGGGTGCAGGGCGCCCGAGACCCCTCGCGGGCGATCCCTTCGACTGCACTGCCATGTCGGGGCCTTGATGAACGGTGACGAACAGCGAAAGCGTTTCGTCGTGAGGGATTCCGGTGGCCGGGAGCGATCCCTGGCCACGGTGGAAGACCTCCATGACGAGGTGGCGGCCGGTCGTATCGGAGTCGAAGATGAGGTTTTCGATTCCAGTACGGGCGCGTGGTCCCCTGCGGGAAAGATACCCGTCTTCCAGTTCATCGTCGAGGAGTTGGAGGCCGAGGGAAGGCTTCCGGAGCGCTTGAAGGCACCGGAAACACCGGAAACACCGGAAACACCGGAGGTGCCGGTGCGTCCGGACCCTGCCCGGAGCTCGGGTGAAGCGCAGTCGGCAAGACGGGACCGGGATCCCTTCGACCTCTCCCTCGATTTGGTGGATTCGGGGCCACCGGTTCCCGGCCCTGACGAAGGCGAGTCCGGCGGTGGACCGTCTGCGGACGAGCCAGCCGCTGTCCGCCCTGCCCGCGATGCCTCCAGGGAAGGCAACGATGCTCGTGACGGAGACGGAACCGAAGCTCCTCTCAAGGTGCAGGTGAAGCCCGAGGACCTTCTACGCCCGGCGGATGAGGACGACTTCAACATCCAGCCCGGGAGCGCACTGGACGAGGATTGGCAGGCACTGAGCCGGGTGGATTCTTCCGTTCGGGACAGGGGGCGCGAAGCTGGCCTGGACCGCACCGAGTCCAAGGGGGATCGAAGATTCCGTGAGCCGGAAGAAGAGGCTCGCCATTCCCTCCGAGGGTCGGATCCGTCGGACAGGGCCGATCCCGGTGATGACGAGGCCGTCCCGTGGCAACCAGATACCGGAGATCAATCCACCGAGGCGTCGCCCAAGGCGGGGGAGACCCCGTCGCCCCGTCGCATATCGGCGCCCTTGGCGAAGCGTGGTTCGGGCGGACTCCTGGCCGCTGTGGTGGGCGGTGTGCTGCTTCTGGTGGGAGGAGGATGGTTCCTTCTCACCGGCGGGCAGGGCAATGAACCGGACCGGACGGTGCTTGAGGCCCCTGTGCCCGCCCCTGCGCCTCCACCTTCCGCGCCGCCGCCCCCGGCCGGAGCCGAAGACCGGGTGCCGGCGGGTCTCCAGGGCGTGGAAGACCGCTTCCGAATGGTGATGGATTCACTCCGTGCCGAACTGGATCTGGCGCCCGCTCCTCCTCGGGAGTGGCTGAGCGGCGCCTACCTGGCCGATGCCGCCGCCTTCCCCCAGGTACGGGGATTCTGGGAGGGGTACCAGGAGTTCCTGCGCCGAATGCAGCCTCTCGATGGAAAGACGTATCTCGAGGGAGTCGAGATGGGCCTTGAGGCTGAGGACAACGGCGGGAATCCGCCGGTCAGCGCGTATTTCCAGGAGCGGTACAGCGGCCTGCGCTCCTACCGCATGGCCCGGTACGAGAGCCTCGCCGCCGTGACCCGGGCGGCCCTCAACCTCCACGATGTGCTGGCGCGGCATCGTGCGGAGATCTCCTTCTCTCCAGCGGTGGGCCGTGGTGTCTCGGCCGATCCCATCCTGGAGGCGGTGATCCCCGACGGCCCGGTGCGCCGGGAGGTGGAGGCCGCTCTGGACCAGGTCTTCCGGGCCCTGGATCGATCGCGGGGCGGCGGCGTTCCTACCATGGACGGGCTTCGCTCGGAACTCTTCGAGCGATTCGGCGAGGGTTAGGGGCGAGGCCCGTGCCGGGTTGCCGGTTCCACCATCAGGAGATGATGACGGTGGCCCACACGGTTCAGCCTGCGACTGAGAAGAACCTTCCCCCCTCCCCGCTCCACGGCCTGCACCCACTGATCAACCCGGCGAAAGGTGAGGGGCGCCCGGGCCCAACGTTGGGCATCGGGGCTCCGCTCCCGATTCACCCAGCGATCGACTCGCTCCAGTGCCCACCGCTCCCACTCCCAGCGGTAGGTGGATTCGGTGATGATGACGCGCCCCCGGGCCACACGGAGCGCCTCCCGGAGCAGGGCGTCCGGGTCCGACGCGTGGTGCAGGACCAGGGACAGGACCACCGTGTCCACGGCGCCGTCCCGGAGGGGAAGGGATCGTCCATCGAACACGAAATAGGGCAGGTCGCACCGGAGGAAGGGTTCCACGTCGGCGGCCATCACCTGCCGCCCTTCCTCCCTTGCCAGCGCTGAGCCGACCCAGCCTTCTCCGGCCCCGAGATCCAGGACCAGCCCCCGATCCGGAATGAACGACTGGATCTGGCGCGCCTTCCTCCACCCTGCCAGGGGGAGTAGCCGCCGGCGGATCCAGGGCCAGGCGGCGGTGAAGGCGAGAAGGGCGATGCCCCCCCAGAAGAGGAGGGAGAGGGGGGCCATGGGGACCCCGGTGTAGACCAGATAGGTGGGGAAGGCCGCCCATGAGGCCCAGAGCCAGGCCCCCCGATACGCCGTGACCAGCGGGACCAGGGGGAGCGCCCACAGGAGGTACCAGGGGTGCACGGTGGTGGCCGTGACGAGATAGAGCCCCTGGAGGAGGAGGTAGGCCCCCATGACCTGACGTCCACTGGCGAGTGGGTGGCGCAGGATCACCATGGTGGCCAGCGCCAGGAACACCCACCGAAGGAGGCGCCCCGCCTCCAGGGCCGAGCCTCCCGGCATCACCTCCAGGGCGGCCCGGACCGGTGCCAGGAGCGCTGCGTTGAACTCGAAGAGGGAGACGTAGAGGTCCGCCGAGGCCAGAGCGCCCCGAGGCAGGCCCGAGGCCATGAAGGGAAGGGAAAGGACCAGGGCTGGCACCCCACCCAGGATCGCCCGGACCGCCGTACCCCTCCATCCCACACCCCTCAGGTGATGGATCAGGAGGAGGGGGACGCCCACCACCGGAATCCCCTTGGAGATGACGGCGAGGCCGAGTCCCGCCCACGCCGTGATGCCGGCCGCCACCGCATGTCCGCCTCGTCCCCGGGCCAGTCCCCAGGCCAGCACCCCCAAGCCCAGGACCAGCCCACCCTCGGAGTGCCCTCCCCCGGCCACCGTCACCACGGCCAGGGGGTTCAGGGCGTAAAGCGCCACCCATCCGGGCCGGACCCCCCAGATCCGGGCTGCGGCCAGGAGTGCCGTGACGCCGGCCAGCTCCAGCACCGTCATCCCCGTCTTCATGACCAGGAAGGCGCCCGGCCACCCGAACCGTTCCCAACTGAGGCCGCCCAGGAGGAAGATCCACTGGGAGAGCGGAGGGTAGATGCTGTGGAAGTCCCGGGAGTTCATCTCCCGGAAGAGCACCGTGTCGTGGAGGTGGACGAGTTCGGGGTCGGAGGGGGCGAAGCGGTACGGATTCAACCCGGAGGCCGACAGGACCCCGTCCCAGAGATAGCGGAACGGGTCCACCGACAGGTCCGGTACCGTGGGGAGGAAGAGGAGGCGGAGGGCCACCGCGCCTCCCAGGATCACGGCGGTCCGGTCCATCCAACCGCCGTGGAAGCGGAAGACCAGGAGGAGGAGTGCTCCGGTCCAGAGCGAGTACAGGACTACCGCTGCCGGAAGGGTGGCCAGGGTGGGACCGAGCCAGGCCAGCCCCGAGGCGGCTCCCGCCAGGACCACCCAGAGAAGCGCGGGGGTGACGGCCGGCCCGCCGTCACCCCCGGATCCGATGTGCTTCATGGAGAGCGGAGGTCCGCTCAGGGCGTGTCCATGGCCGTGAGGTCCAGACGGATGGGCTGACCCACGAACTCCTGACGGATCAGGAGGTGGGGAGCCTCGACCTTCAGGTACAGGACCAGGGGGACGTCTCCGCCGGTGAGCTCCACCCGCCAGGTGTCGAAGGTCCCGCCGGGAACCTGGATCTCTTCCCGCCCCGTGACCCGGGCCTCGATGGTGCGCCGGCTCCCCTGGATCACATCCAGGTACCGGAGGGTGAAGGATGCCCCCTCCTCCAGATCCGCCACGGCCAGCGCCAACTCCTCCATGCCTGGGAGGAGGACGCCGGGATCCAGCGCCTCATCCAACTCCCGGTCCCCCCCCATCTGATCCGGAAGCTGGATCTGGCCCAACACCCGGCCATCCTGCACCGTGAGATTGGCCTGCACGGCCGCAGGGCCCTGGCCCATCTGCTGGGAGAGGCTGATGGGGGCGAAGTCCGTGGCCGAGAAACGGAGCTCCGTCTCCTGGCTCCCTGCCGGCGACTGGATGACGACGGTGGAGACCCACTGGTCGCCCTCCCGGGTCAGGGTGTACTCGGCCGCCCCCAGCGGATTGTCCTGGAGGTACAGATCGTAGCGGCGCATCCCCTCCCGGAGACGGCTCGCGTCCCAGGCCACCGGCTCTCCGGACCCCATGACCTGCTCCCGGGTGAGGGGTTCACCCCGGACATCGAAGAACTGGATGGGGGCCCGTCCCTCAAGCTGCTCCAGGACCTCTTCGGCATCGCCCACCACGATGATGGCGGCCCGGTCCGGGTGGACGTGGGTGCGCGCCGCCCGCTGCACGTCCTCGGCCGTCACGGCGCGAATGCGGTCGGGGAAGCGGGTCACGTCGTCCAGGGGCAGTCCCAGGAGGAGGCTCTGGGCCAGCTGCCCGGCCACCTGTCCGGCTGTTTCCAGTCGGAGGGGGAAACTCCCGGCCAGGTAGTTCCGGGCTGCATCCAGCTCTTCCGCCGGCACCGGCTCGTCGCGGAGGCGGTCGAACTGGTGGATGAGTTCCACGAAGGTGGAATCGGACACGTCGGTCCGAACCTCGGTGATGGCCCGGATGACGCCCACATCGGCGGGACGTGTGATCTGGGAGAAGGCTCCGTACGTCCACCCCCGCTCTTCGCGAAGGATCTGGAAGAGACGGGCATCGGCCCCGCCGCCGAGCACCCGGTTCATCACCGTCAGGGCGAAGTAATCGGGGTGATCCGGGGTCACCCCCAGGTGCCCCACGCCGAACACCGACTGGACCGAGCCCGGACGATGAACGAAGTAGATCCTGGCCTCGTCCCGCTCCGGCGGCGAAACGAACGAGGGAAGGGTGCGCTCACCTCCCTGCCATCCGCCGAAGAGCTCCCGCACGCGGGCCTCCATGGCGTCGGGGTCGACGAGACCGGCGATGAGGAGAAGGGCGCCCCCGGCGTGGACCACCTCGTCCCGGAAGGCCACCAGCTCATCCCGGGTGATGGCCTCCACCGTGGCGGGGATGGCGGCCCGGCCGTAGGGATGGTTCTCTCCATAGACCACGGCGTTGAAGCGCTGCTGGGCCACGGCCTGGGGTTGACCGAGCTGGGCCTGAAGACCGGAAAGGGTCTGACGCCGGGTCAGCTCCACCTCGTCCTCGGGGAAGGTGGCGTTGAAGGCCACGTCCTGGAGCAGCTCCAGGGCCACATCCATGTGGTCCACCAGCGCCGAAGCGGAGATGGTCAGGAAATCCTGACCGGCGGATGCATTCAGCGACCCGCCCACTCCCTCGATGGTGGCGGAGATCTCCTCGGCCGACCGCGATTCGGTGCCTCG
Organism: Gemmatimonadales bacterium; assembly: GCA_007695195.1. Taxonomy (GTDB): domain Bacteria; phylum Gemmatimonadota; class Gemmatimonadetes; order Longimicrobiales; family Gaopeijiaceae; genus PWLA01. Next base: position 14,439 of record REEG01000175.1, read on the forward strand.
GGTGAGAACCGAGGCCGTCATGGAGGCGAGACCAGCGCGCTCGGCAGGGTCCAGCGCCCCGCCCCCGGGGAGGTAGAGGTTGGCGCTCATGACCGGCTGGGTCCCGTAGGGCAGGATGACCACCCTGAGCCCGTTCTCCAGCGTCAGCTCCCGGAAATCCGGGAACTCGATGGGGCGCTCCTCCAGGGGCGGGGGAGGGGAGGTGACCTGGGCGGAGACGGACTGGACCCCCATGCCCAGGGCCAGGAGCACGGCACCGGTAGCCGCAGCGGCGGTGGTGGTTCGGTGGCTGAGCGTCATCGGTCGTCCTCCTGGTTCTGTCCGGTTCCGGGACGGGTGAAGATCACGGCCCGATTGTCCCGAGTCAGGTAGGTGGAGGCCACCCGACGGACATCCTCCGCCGTGACGGCTTCCACCCGCTCCACCGTGGTGTGGACGGCCTGCGGGGACCCGTAGAAGTGGTTGGCGGTCTGGAGTGCCTCGGCCCGACCCATGACGGTCTGGCGGCCCAGGATGGTGCCGGCCCGGACCTGGTTCCGGGCTCGTTCCAGCTCCTGGTCGGTGACGCCGTCGGCCACGATGCGATCCACCTCCTCATCCAGGAGCTCCAGGAGTCGTTCCGCCTCCACACCCTGATTGGCGATGCCGATGAGCTGGATGAGTCCCGGGCCCAGGCGGAGGTTCGACAGGGCGGCGCTCTGGAGCGCCGCCTGCTCCTGGCGCACCAGGCGCTGGTGGAGGCGGGAACTCTCCCCACTCCCCAGGATCTGGGCCAGGACATTCAGCGCCGCAGCGTCCGGATGGCGCCGTTCCACTGCGCCGTAGGAGATCCAGACGGCCTCGAGCTGGGCGTTGCCGTCGAATACCTCCATCTCCACGGGCAGGTGGGAGAAGGGCTCCTCGCACATGACCTCCGCCGGTTCGGTCCCTCGCGGGATGCCCCCGAAATACTCCTGGATGAGCTCACGGGCCACGGCTTCGTCGAACGCGCCCACCACCGTCAGGGTGGCGTTGTTGGGGGCGTAGTAGGTGTCGAAGAAGCGTTGGACATCTTCCAGCTCCGCCGCCCGCAGATCCTCTACCGATCCGATGACCGAGTGGGCGTAGGCGAAGCAGGAGGCGGAGTCGTAGGCGGCGTAGAAGGCGGCCTGAAGATTGGACGTTCCGTAGGGCGAGTTGTCCACCACCTGCCGGCGCTCTTCGATGACCACGTCCACCTCCCGCGCCATGTTCTCCTCGGTCACGCTGAGGCTCCGCATCCGGTCCGACTCGAGCCACAGCGCCAGGTTCATGCGCTCCGGCGGAACGGTCTGGAAGTAGTTGGTCCGGTCCTGGGTGATGGAGGCGTTCAGGTTCCCGCCGGCTCGCTCCACGAACTGGAAGTGCTCGCCGCGGGCCACATTCTCCGACCCCTGGAACATGAGGTGTTCGAAGAGGTGGGCGAATCCGGAGCGCCCCGGCGGCTCGTGGCGGCTGCCTGCATTGTACCAGAGGTTCACGGCCACCGCCGTGGAGCCCGGGTCCGGGGCCAGGATGACGTGCAGGCCGTTGTCCAGATGGTATTCGGTGAACTCGAAGGTGCCTCCGTCCGTCGCTCCATTGGTGGGGCCGGCCTGAGCCGCCTGAGCGTCGGGCGCGAGGAATAGCGAAGCCAGCAGCGCGGCGGTGCCTGCCGCGGCTGCCTTTCCTCCGGTGAACGAACGATGCATGGTGAGATTCCTGTTCGGTTTGAGTCCGGCGATTGCGGGGATTCCCGGAAGAGGAGAGATCGCCGGGAAAGGCGAGAATCCCCTTGCGGTCCTGGACATGAGGGTGGCGGTGCGAGTCCCGGCGTCGGCGTTCCACGGTTGGCCCGTCGCTTCCCGGGCCGGGATCATCTCTCGAGAATAGCGTCACCCCAAGGCTGACCCGTCCTAATCGACCTTGATACGGGCGGGGAGCCGGCCCCGTTCCCTCGTTGTTCCGAAGACCCTTCATCCCACCGTACGGAGGCAGGCCCGGAAATTCTTCAGAGTGGAACATTGCTGGATCTCCCAGCCTGGCCTAGCATCAGGGGATCCCCCCGGGCGGTGCCGGGGGTTTTCCAGCAACCCTCCCTCAGCCGGAGGCTCCCCCGCACAGGGGCCTCCAGAGGTTGAACCCCATGCGACGACTTCTCTCAGGTCTGATGTTGGTCGTGCTGGCCCCCCTTGCGGTGGCGGCACAGGAGACCCGGCCCATCGAGCCGGAGGACTACTATCGGGTGGATCGGGTGTCCAGCCCGGCCCTGTCTCCCGATGGAAACCACCTTCTCTATCAGGTCGAGACGGTGCGGCAGGATCGGAATGACCGGATCAATCACATCTGGTGGGTGGATCTGCGAAATGGTCGGAATCAGCGGATCAGCACCCAGGGCATCAACTCCACCAACCCCAACTGGACGCCGGACGGCCGCCGCATCTACTTCCAGACCGCCCGGGGAGACGAGCGAGGGACGCACTTCCTGAACTTCACTGAGCCCGGTGGGGAAGCCTACCGGATCCGGGGGCTGGAGGGAATGCCGCGCTTCCACCCCGATGGGTCGTGGGCGCTGGTGACCCGGAACGTGCCGGTGGAGAGCGAGGATGAGGCGGGAGATGGCGAGGAGGAGCGGACGCTGCCACCCACCGAGCGTCGTCCCTCCCACTGGCCCTCCGGGACGCCGGCGCTCACCAGTCCCATGGACCGGGCCGCCGCCGGTCAGACCGAGGAGGACCGGAATCGCGACGTCTATGTCATTACCCATGACGTCTACAAGCGGGACGGCCAGCTCGGCTTCATTGCCCCGCCTCGGCCCGGGCGTGAGACCGTCACCCAGTTCTACCGGGTTCCCGCCGACGGTCTGCCCGAGGGTGAGGAGCGGGGCGAGCGCCTTACCACCGGAGAGATGAACAAGACCTTCCGGGAGTTCTCCCGGGACGGGCAGTGGATCCTCTTCACGGCTCAGGTGCCTGCGCTGGAGCGGCCGGACCGGGAGCCCGACGAAGATGAGGATCCCGACGAGGAGCGCCGGGAGACCGGGATCTTCGTCATGCCCGCCACCGGTGGGGAGTCCCAACTGGTCTACCAGAGCCCGTCGGGTGTGCGGGGCGTGAGCCTCTCACCGGACAACGGGGAGCTGGCCTACGTCACCACCGAGGATCCCATCACCGACGACCCCCACATCCGCATCGTCTCCGTGGAATCGGGGGAAGTCATCCGGGAATTGGCCGACGAGGACTGGGTCTTCTCGGTCTCGACTCCCACCTGGTCCACCGACGGGGGGCATCTCTACTGGGTGTCGGCCATCGGAGGCCAGGACCAGCTCGTGCGTGTCCCCTCCCAGGGCGGTCCCGTGGAGCGGGTGACCGACGGACGCCACACCTTCGCCGGGTTCGACGCGAATCTCGACCGGCAGCGCATCGCCTACGTGAAGAGCACGGCGGAGCGGCCCTGGGAGGCCTTCGTGGCCAACCTGGACGGCTCCGGGGAAGAGCAGGTCACCCAGGTGAACACCGACTGGCTCGCCCAGGTGCGTCTGTCGCCGGTGGAGCACTTCACCTTCGAGGGTCCGCCCCATAACCGGGAATGGCTGGACCAGCTCCGGGAGCGGGGGGTCGAGTACATGCTGGCCAACGACGCCCCGGACGGCGAGCGCTTCGAGATCGACGGGTGGCTGGTCTACCCCCTGGACTATGAGGAGGGCCGGCAGTACCCCATGGTGGTCTCCATCCACGGCGGTCCCCACTCCCGGTACGCCGAAACCTGGTTCCCCGAGTTCCAGATGCTGGCGGCCCAGGGGATGTTCGTCTACTACCCCAACCCCCGAGGCTCTTCGGGATATGGTATGAACTTCCAGTATTCCACCATGGAGGCCTGGGGAATCGACGACATGAAGGACATCCTTCGGGGCGTGGATGAGATCGTGGCCCGGGGGATCGTGGATCCGGACCGTATGGGGGTGACCGGCGGATCGTACGGGGGGTTCATGACCAGTTGGATCACCGCCCACGACCACCGCTTCCGGAGCGCCCTGACGGCTCGGGGAATCGTGAACTGGCTCTCCTTCTATGGGGTGTCCGATGCCTCGGGCCTCGTAGAGCGGGAGTTCGGCGGCATGCCCTGGCCCTTCCGGAGCGCCGATGAGGGAAGCTACGACCTGGTGATGAAGCTCTCGCCCATCGTCTGGGCCGACCGGGTGCAGACCCCCACCCTCATCGTACACTCCATCAACGACTACCGGACGCCTCTGGAGGGTGGAGAGCAGTGGTTCCGGGCACTTCGCAAGCACGACGTGCCGGTGAAGATGGTCCTCTTCCCCGATTCGTCCCACGGGCTCTCCCGCACCGGCGAGCCGTGGCTCCTGGTGCGGCGACTCCACGAGTACATGGACTGGTTCCGCTACTACCTGGTGGAGGAAGGCCCCATCGTGGTTCAGGACGACGATAGCCAGTAGGGCCGGGCCGCCCTCGCACCTGGTTCGTCCACCCCCGGCGGGATCTTCGGAATCCCGTCGGGGGTCTGTATTTTGTCACTGAATCCGATGGGTCCCCCCCTGGAATCAGGAGTCTCCCGGATATGTCGCTTCGCGATCTCCGTCAGCGCCGTGCCCGACGGCGACGATCGGCAGAAGGCGCGGAGCGTGCCCGGCGCCGGCGTTGGCCATGGATCCTGGCCGGCGTCCTGGGCTTCCTGTCGGTGGGGATCGTGGGGTTTGCCGTGTGGGAGATGAGAACCTCCCATTTCCAGGCTCGCTTCCTGACCCCTCTCGCCGCCGAAGCCACATGGTGGGTGGAGGAAGGGGTATCGCCCCGTCCCGCCCGGGCTCCCACCGGTCCCTACGACCTTCGGTTGGGGTACGCGTCCCTCCCCGAGCGAGTGAAGCGCGCTTCCGACAGGGGATTCGAAGTCCGGGAGCAGGGCCGGGTCTCGGACCGCTTCGTGGAGTTGGTGGATGAGCGAGGCCTCTTTCCCGTCTATCGGCAGAAGACCCGGGCAGGCCTGCAGATCGTGGATCGGGAGGGCGATGTCCTCTTCGACCATCATCGGCCGGAGTGGTTCTACCCCTCCTTCGAGGCCATTCCCCCGGTGGTGTGGCAGTCACTTCTCTTCATCGAGAACCGGTCCATGCTGGATCCGGAGCAGCCCCTCCGGAACCCGGCGGTGGAGTGGGGAAGGCTACTCCGGAGCGTGTCCGAATTGGGCCTCCGCTATGTGGGTCGGGAGGGAAGGGTGGCGGGCGCCAGCACTCTGGCTACCCAGATGGAGAAGTTCCGCCACGCGCCGGAGGGGATCACCGAGACGCCCGCCGACAAGCTCCGGCAGATGGCCTCAGCGGCGCTCCGCGGATACCTGGACGGCGAGGAGACCCTGCCGGCCCGTCGTGGGATCGTCCTGGACTACCTGAATTCCGTTCCCCTGGCCGCCATTCGGGGGGAGGGGGAGATCCTGGGGTTGGCCGAGGGACTCCGGAGCTGGTACGGCGCCGATGTGGTCCGGCTGAACTGGCTCCTGTCCAGGGTAGCCGTGGACCAGTCCGGCCTCATCCCCCGACCGGAACAGATCCTCCCGCCGGGAACCCGGAGTGCCTCGTCCTTCTGGGAAGAGGTGCGGACGGGGACATCCCCTCGCCTGCCCGGAGAGGACGTTGGATCCGATCCCCCCCATGGCCTCCGTCGGGTGGAAGCGGGCCCATGGGAACCGACCACGCCACCGCTCGGACCGGCCACCGACCCGCTCCGACCTGCCCCACTCGAAGCCGACGAATGGCGAGAGGCCGGCGAGGGCTACCGCCAGGTCCTGGCACTCCTCCTGGCCCAGCGGCGGCCCTCCTACCACCTGACCCGCCCCGAGGGACGGGAGGCGCTGGACCGGTTGGTGGACCGTCATCTGAACCTCCTGGAGGCCCAGGGGCTCATCCCATCCCGGCTGGCCCGGGAGGCCCGGGCAGCCCGTCCTGAACTCCGGGTTCTGGCGCCCCCCCGTCCACCGGTCCCCTTCGTGGAGCGGAAGGCGGCCAATGCGGTTCGCACCCAGCTTCTGGGCCTCCTGGGAATCGAGCGCCTCTACGAATTGGATCGCACGGACCTCACGGTGCGAACCACCATCGACTCGGAGGCCCAGGAGGTGGTCACCCGCTTCCTGACCCGTCTCCAGGACCCGGCGTTCGTCCGGGAGAGGGGCCTGGACGAATTCAGGCTCCTGGATCGGGGAGACCCGGCCAGCGTGGTATACTCGGTGCTCCTGAATGAACGCACTTCCCGCGGGAATGTGGTGCGCATCCAGGTGGACAACCTGGATGCCCCCTTCAACCTCAACGAGTCGGCACGTCTGGAACTGGGATCCACGGCCAAGCTCCGGACACTGGTGAGCTACCTGGAGATCATCGCCGAACTCCATGGGCGTCTGGCGCCCCTGGGAGCTTCCGAGCTGCGGGCGTATCCCATCGCCGCCCAGGACCGGCTTTCGCTCTGGGTCCGGGATCAGCTCCTGGCCCGACCCGACCTGGATCTCGATGGCCTCCTTCAGCGGGCCATGGTCCGTTCCTACTCGGCGAATCCGGCGCAGAGGTTTCAGACCGGTGGAGGCGTCCAGACCTTCTCCAACTTCGACCGCACCTACGATCAGCAGGTGGTGACGGTCTCACTGGCCTTCCAGCAGTCCATCAATCTGGTCTTCGTGCGGATGATGCGGGACATCGTGGACCACTACATGTACCGCGTCCCCGGTTCCACCGCCCATGTCCTGGAAGAGCGGGACACGCCACTGCGACAGGAGTATCTGGCGCGCTTCGCCGACCGGGAGGGCATCGAGTTCCTGAATCGGTTCATTCCCCGCTACGAGGATGCCGAGCCCGAGCAGATCCTCCACAGGCTCCTGGAAGAGCGCCGCCTGGCCCCTCAACGGATCGCGTGGGCGGTCCGCGCCGTGGCACCGGATCTGGACGTGTCCCGATTCGAGAACTACCTCCGGATCCACCACCCCGATGCCGAGTTCTCGGCCGCTACGGTGGAGGATCTCTTCCGCCGAGCCGACCCCGACCCCCATTCGCTGGCGGATCTGGGGTACCTGTCGTCCGTTCACCCTCTCGAGCTCTGGGTGGCCCGGTATCTCCGCGAGAATCCGGGAGCGCCCCGGAGCGAGTTGCTGGACCGGAGCCGCGATGCTCGTCAGGACGTGTATCGCTGGCTCTTCCGGACCCGGCACACCAACGCCCAGGACCGCCGCATCCTCTCCCTCCTGGAGGTGGAGGCCTTCACCCAGGTTCTGGAGGGGTGGCAGCGCCTGGGCTATCCGTTCCGGAATATCGTTCCGTCGCTGGGCACCTCCATCGGGAGCTCCGGCGACCGCCCCGCCGCCCTCAGCGACCTGCTGGGGATCATCCTGAACGACGGGATGCTCCTCCCCACCCACCGGGTCGACGAGCTGCACTTCGCGGCGAATACCCCGTTCGAGACCCGCCTCGAGCGGGTCGCAGTAGAGGGTGAGCGCGTCATGGAGCCGGAGGTGGCCCGGGTCCTGAAACAGGCACTCACCGAGGTGGTGGACCTGGGGACCGGGCGGCGGGCGCGGAACACGGTGCGGGACCCGGACGGGATCGTGGTTCCGGTGGGGGCCAAGACCGGAACCGGGGATAATCGGTACCGGATCTTCGCCCCCGGTGGACGGTTGGTGGAGTCCCGGAGCGTGAATCGGACGTCGAGTCTGGTCTTCTTCGTAGGTGACCGTTTCTACGGGGTCATCACCGCCTACGTGGCGGGCGAGGAGGCGGACGACTTCCGCTTCACATCGGCCTTGCCCGCTCAGATCTTCCGGGAACTGGCCCCCGTTTTCGAAGGCCTCCTCCACCAGACCACACCGGCGCTGGACGGGTAGGCAATCAGCTCACGGTTCCGAACAGACACTTCAGGTACTCTCCTTCCGGTAGCCCGATGGGATGATCCAGGGCGTGGCCCCACCGGGCCTCCCCCTCCAGTCGGCGACCGGACTCCAGCACGCTTCGACGAATGACCCGGTAGAAGGCTTCCGGCTCTACCCTGGACGAGCAGGACGCCTGGACCAGCGTTCCCCCGGGTGCCAGGAGGGGAAGGGCGGCTCGGGTCAGCCGCCCGTAGGCCGCCAGCGCCCCATCCCGCTGCTCCTTTCGCGTGGCGAAGGAAGGAGGGTCCAGGATGATGAGGTGAAATGCTCCTTCCTCCCCCGTCATCCCGTCCAGGATCTGGAAGGCGTCGCCCTCCACCGTCCGATGCAGCGCCTGTCCGAGCTCAGCCTGGTTCAGGGCGAAGTGGCGTCGCGCCTGCCGGAGCGCCGGTCCGGCGGTGTCCACGCTGACTACCTCCACGGCTCCACCGGGAGTGGGCCCGCCGCCGGACACCCCATCCACTCCCGCCAGACCTCCCCGTGCCGCGTACAGGGAGAAGCCACCGGAGTAGCTGAATACGTTGAGGGCCCGGAGGGATCCCCGCTCTCCAGCGAGGCGTCGGGCTTCGTCCTCCACTCGCTGCCGGTTCTCCCGCTGGTCCAGGTAGAACCCGGTCTTGTGGCCCTCCAGGGGGTGGGCTTCCAGGGTGAACCCATTCTCCCGGAACGGCACGGCTGAGCCTGGGTCGGCTCCGTGGAGGAGGGCCCCCATCCGGAGTTCGTCGGGGCACAGGGGGTGTGCCCCCACCCGTCGGGAGACGAGCCCCACGAGGGAGGCGGGCGCCAGCGCCTCAACCATGGCCGGGATCAGATCCCGGAGGCGGGGAAGCCAGGCCGCCGAGTAGAGTTTGAGGACGACCGTATCCCCATATCGGTCCACAATGACGCCGGGGAGACCGTCTCCCTCCCCGTTGACGACCCGGAAGCCGTCGGTGACCATTCGGCCCGACGCTCCGCCATCCGGCGACATGAGGGGTGCGCGGCGCTGCAGCGCCTCCTGGAGGCGCTGGACGAAGAGGGCGCGCCCCACCCGGGTAGGGGTTCCCATGGCCAGGATCCGGAGGCGAACGACGTCGTCCGGGTCGTAGAGACCGGCGGCGAGGAAGCGGCCCTTGCGGTCGAAGACCACCCCCACATCGCCGGCGGTGGGGGTGGGACCCGAGCCGTCTACGGACCGAACGCTTCCCTCGAACACCCACGGATGACCGTCCCGGACGGCTCGTTCCCCGGGGCCCCGCAGGCGCAGGGCCAGCGAGCGGGAGGGTGGAGGCGCGATGTGATCAGCGTTGAAGGGGCGAATCCTGACCATCCTGCTGCTGATCGATTTCCTGGGCGGTCCGGGGCAGGGGCATCCGTCGTCCCAGGTCGAAGATGGCCCCGCTCTGGAGGCTTCGGGCGCGACGGATGGGTCCGTTGGGGTCATAGAACAGTGCCTGGCTCACCCCGATGACCTCCGCCCGGTCGCCCTGGATGACCAGGGCGGTTCCCTCATCAATGCCGATTCCCAGAAGGTCCGGCCGAAGAGCCAGAAGTTCCCACAGGTCCTCTTCCCGACCGCGCGCAAGCAGGTGCTGGTCCACGGCGGAGTGGGAAAGGAAGCCGAAGCCCTCCTCGTAGTCCGGCGAGAGGAGCACCTGGTTCGTCTCCGGGTCGCCCCGGACCAGAAACGACGCCTGGATGGAGGCGCCGGCGGAGGTGCCTCCCACTACGCCTCCCCGGTCCAGGATCCCGAACAGCTGCTCGTGCACCCGGGTCCCCAGGTAGGCGTCCACCAGGCGCCACTGGCGTCCGCCGGGAAACCACACGCCGGTGGCCTCTTCGAGAGGCGCGGTGAAGGCCGAATCGTTGGCGATGACCCGATCCCGGGTGTGCAACACCGAAACATTCACCGCACCGGCTCGCCGCAGCGGTTCCAGGCCCGACCACCCGTCATCGAAATGGTCGTCGGCCCCGGCGGTGGGGATTACCACAATCCTGGCCTCCGGACCCCCGGCCAACTCCACGAAGCGCGCCCAGATCTCAGGTCCCAGAGTGCCTCCACCGGCCACGATCAGGCTTCCGGAGGCGGGCCCGATGAGGGGAGACTCTGCCGGTGCCGTGGACTCCGACTCGACACCGCCCCCGCCGAAGCACCCCCAGACCAGCAAGGAGGAAACCAGGAGGGCCAGAATCCCGATTCCCCGGCGAGCGGAGCTTCCGAGCACCGGACGAGGAGGGGGAGAGTCGGAGCCCGGCGCCATGTCAGCTCGAGAAGTAGGGGTTCTGCCCGGCGGCGTGGTTGGTCACGTCATGGATCTCGGTGATCTCGGGGACCGCCTTTCGGAGCATCTTCTCCACTCCCTGGCGCAGGGTGGCGCGGGACATGGCACATCCCTGGCAGCCGCCGGACATTTCGATGTAGATGTCCGTTCCCTCCACCTCCACCAGATCGATGCGACCGCCATGGGACGCGATGGAGGGGTTCACCTGCTGGTCCAGGATGTCCTGTACCCGGTCGGCCAGCGCACCCATGGGGGCTTCCACGCCGTTGGTTGGAGCAGACGGCGTGATCTCGAACCCCGACTCGTTGACCCGCTGCACGAAATCCACCACGGCGCCGTCGAGGCGTTCAGCGCTCTTGGGATCCAGGAGGACCTGGAATCCTCCCGTATCGACCAACACGTCGTCGGCGTCCTCGTCGTCGCTGGTCACCAGGGAGAGGTCGAAGGCGGGCGCCAGGGGACTTCCTCCGTTCACCTGGATCCGCAGCGCCTGTAGTTCTCCCTCACTCTGGTCGAGGAAGGTGCGGACCATTTCCTGGGCCCGATCGGTGAAGGTCAAGCTGGTCATCTGGACTCCTCGTCTGCCCCTCGGGGCTGGGTTCAATCTCTCGTGGGATGTCTCGCCGGATCCGGGTCGATGCCGGTGAGGCCCAACGCCGGAACGAGCGGCGAGGGCCAGGTTCTCATCTACCCTTCCACGAACCCGGGGTTCAAGTAACGGGAGAGTAGCCGAATGTGCAACGCCCGCCCGGACGCCTGGGATCCGTCGCGCCTGCAGCCTCGCCTTCCGCGAGGATCCACGGCGCCTACAGTGACACTCCATCCGGTTGCTGGCGCCTGATGCCCCTTCTATGATTTGGGGCTGGCGACGGAAACCTCGGAGATTCCCCGGGGTCTCCCTCCAAACCGGCAGATGGTCGTTCTCTCGATGAAGGTCCGCCTTCGTCCAAGCCGCAGCAACTGAAACAGGAAACCCATGTCGTCCAACGACACGATGGAGAAGCTGGTATCCCTGGCCAAGCGCCGGGGGTATGTCTTCCAGTCTTCCGAAATCTATGGCGGGACCGGCTCGGTCTGGGATTACGGGCCCCTGGGGATCGAACTCAAGCGGAACGTCAAGGAGCTTTGGTGGAGCCGCATGGTCCACCAGCGGGACGACGTGGAGGGTCTCGATGCCGCCATCCTCATGCACCCCCGGGTGTGGGAAGCCTCCGGCCACGTGGACGGGTTCACCGACCCGCTGGTGGAGTGCCGTGTGTGCAAGAAGCGCTTCCGCCAGGACACCCTGCCCGATCAGGCGTGTGGTCGGAAGCCCTCTGTGACACCGGGGGAGGATGCGGTGTGCGAACTGGGTGAGCCCCGCCTCTTCAACCTCATGTTCCGCACCTTCATGGGACCGGTGGAAGATGCGGCCCACACCGTCTACCTGCGCCCGGAGACGGCCCAGGGGTCCTACGTGAACTTCCTCAACGTGCAGACGGCTTCCCGCCAGAAAGTCCCCTTCGGCATCGCCCAGATCGGCAAGGCGTTCCGGAATGAGATCACCCCGGGCAACTTCATCTTCCGGACCCGCGAGTTCGAGCAGGCCGAGATGCAGTTCTTCGTGGAGCCCGGCACCGATGACGAGTGGTTCGACCGGTGGCTCGAAGAGCGCATGGCCTGGCACCTTTCCCTGGGGATCCGGGAAGATCACCTCCGGATCCACGAGCACGGGCCAGACGAGCTCGCCCACTACGCCAAGAAGGCCGTGGACATCGAGTACCGCTTCCCCTTCGGATGGAAGGAATTGGAAGGAGTCCACAACCGCACCGACTTCGATCTGCGACGCCACGAGGAGTTCTCCGGGAAGCGTCTCCAGTACATCGACTCCGGGGGCGGGAAGCGTTTTCTGCCCTACGTGGTGGAGACGGCGGTGGGGGTGGATCGGACCGTCCTGGTCCTCCTCACCGACGCCTATCGGGAAGAAGAGGTGGAGGGGGAGGAGCGGGTGGTTCTGGGGCTTCACCCCCGGGTGGCGCCCATCAAGGCCGCCATCTTCCCGCTGGTGAAGAAGGACGGGCTGCCGGAGATCGCCACCCGGCTGGCCAGGGAGCTACGGGAAGCCGCTATCCCCAGCTTCTACGACGAATCCGGCTCCATCGGTCGGCGCTATCGGCGTCAGGATGAAGCCGGCACGCCCTGGTGCGTTACCGTGGACGGTCAGACCGCGGAAGACGGGACCGTCACCATACGGGACCGGGACTCCCTGGAGCAGGTGCGAGTGGATTCGTCGCAGTTGCAGACCTGGATTCGGGAGCGACTCCGCTAGGGGTGTTCCCAGGTGATCCCCACCCGGTTCAGCTTCCGGTCCCGGGGGGAAGCGGAAAGACGGACCGGAAGGACTTGGAGGATGTGAAGGATGCAAAGCGTCGACAAAGTCCGTTCAGGTCGCCGGCGGAGTCGGTTGATCCTGGCCGGAGGCCTGGCCCTCCTCGGTCTGGTGGGGTGCGACCTCATCACCGGGACGGATCCGCCCCAGGAGGCCCGGGTGGAGCTCACCGGTTCGGGGGTGGAGGGGCCCATCATGATGATCACCTCCAGTTCCTTCCTGGTGGGTGCGGCCGGCCCGGAGGATGTGTTCTTCCGGCAGGCCGACACCACCTTCGTGAATATCCCGTTCGACGGGACCTTCAGCATGCGGGAGACCCAGCAGTTTCTGGTGAGGGTTCCCTCACCGGAGGACCACGACCCGCGTCTCGCCATCCGCGTCTTCATTGACGGCGACCTCTCCCACACCCAGGAGCAGGTCATGGATGGGGGCCTCCTTCAGTTCCACTACACGCGTTTCTGATGGAGGCCGGCCGCTCCGTGGTCTTCACCTCGCGCTGGGGTATGCTCCTGGCGATGGTGGGGATGGCGGTAGGGACGGGAAACATCTGGCGTTTTCCCCGGATCGCCGCCACCAATGGTGGAGGCTCCTTCCTGGTGGCGTGGGTGGTTTTCCTTCTCCTCTGGTCCATTCCACTCCTTCTCCTGGAGTTCGGCATGGGGAAGGGGACCCGCTCCGGACCCATCGGGGCCTTCGCCAAGACCATGGGGCCCCGGTTCGGATGGATGGGGGCCTGGGTGGCGTGGACGGCCACCGCCATCATGTTCTACTACTCGGTGGTCATGGGGTGGACCATCCAGTTTCTGGGAGCGTCGGTGCTGGGGCGGGTTCCCAGTGACCCGCCCGGGGCCTTCTGGGAAGGCTACGCCGCGTCGCCAGGTGCCTTGCTCACCCACATCATCGCCCTGGGGCTCGCCGTATTCGTGGTCTCCAAAGGGGTGAAGGGGATCGAGACGGCGGCCCGCATCCTCATCCCCTCCCTGGTGATCCTTGTGGTGATCCTGGCCATCCGGGCCGTCACCCTCCCCGGTGCCAGTGCGGGGCTCGCCTTCCTGTTCACTCCCGACTGGAGCGAGCTGGCCTCGTACGAGATCTGGCTCCAGGCCCTGACCCAGAATGCCTGGGACACGGGCGCGGGGTGGGGGCTGGTGCTCTGCTACGCCATCTACATGCGGGCGCGGGCCGACACGGCTCTCAACGCCTTCGTCATCGGGTTCGGGAACAACAGTATGTCGCTCCTGGCCGGGATCATGGTGCTCTGCACGGTGTTCGCCGTCATGCCGGGGGCGGCGACGGAGATCGTAGGCGCAGACAATGAGGGGATCACCTTCATCTGGGTTCCACAACTCTTCGACACCCTCCCCTTCGGCCAGTTCTTCCTGGTCATCTTCTTCCTGGCATTGGTGTTCGCCGCCTGGAGCTCCCTCATCGCCATGGTGGAGCTGGCCAGTCGGGTGCTCATGGACCTGGGGCTGCCTCGGGGGAAGGCCATCGGAGTCGTGGGGATCGCGGGACTGCTCATGGGGGTGCCGTCGGCCCTGAATATGGCCTTCTTCCAGAACCAGGATTTCGTCTGGGGGGTGGGGCTCATGCTCTCCGGGTTCTTCTTCGCCCTGGCGGTTCTCAAGTACGGGGTCACCCGCTGGCGCAACGAGTTCCTGAACACCCCCTACTCGGACATCCACATCGGGGCCTGGTGGGACTGGGCCATCCGCCTGGTGGTGGTACAGGCGGTGGTGCTCATCGTCTGGTGGCTGTGGCAGGTGCGGGGAGAAGGATTCGCCGCCAACTGGAGCCCCATCGCCACCTTCAACATCGGGACGGTCCTCTTCCAGTGGGCCGTGGTCCTGGTGGTCTTCATCGCCGCCAACCGCTTCCTGGTGGAGCGGTCCACCCGGGATTCCGGCTCGGCCTTCCGCCCTCCGGGCGGTTGAGGGATGCATGGGCTTCGATGACTTCGAAGAGGCCGCCCTCCGGATGTGGGCCGAGATCCCCGAGGTGTACAAGGAGGGGATCGACGGCATCGTGGTGAAGCGGGAGGCCGAGAGTCATCCGGACCACGACGAATACTTCACCCTGGGCATGTGCCTCACCGAGCCCTACCCCTCCGGCTACATGGGGCCGGATACCACCCGGTCCTTCCTGGCCCTCTACTGGGGCTCCTTCCAGGCCGTCTCCGAGAGGAATCCCGACTTCCACTGGGAAGAGGAGCTCTGGGAGACGATCACCCACGAACTCCGGCATCACCTGGAGTTCCTGGCCGAGGACGACGCCCTGGAGGGCCTCGACTACGCCCTGGAGCAGACCTACCATCGTGGGCAGGGCGAAGACTTCGACCCCTGGTACTACCAGTCGGGGGTTCCGCTGGCGCCGGGGATCTTCCGGGTCGAGTACGACGTGTACATCGAGGAGAGCCGGACGCCGGAAGAGTTGGAGCGGGCCGGCACGGTGGAGTTCGGGTGGGACGGGCGCCGCTGGCGGATCCCCGCCCCGGAGGAGCTGGGCGATATCCACTACGTCTGGCTTCACGGGCTGGACGCCGGAGGAGGATGGGTCCAGCTCGTCCTGACCCGGAAGCTTTCCTTCTGGGAGAAGGCCGGGCGAGCCCTCCGGAAGCAGCCCCTGGATCTCCTGGAATCGGAGGCCGAGCCCCAGGTGGTGGGAGAGGCCCCGGATACGCCGGGACCCGAGGACGGACGGCCCGGCCGGGGCGCCGGCGGCCCCCCTCCGCCTCCCTCGCGGAGCGAGGACCCGGCGCCAACCTCGGCAGAAGGGAGTGAAGCAGGGCATGAGGCCATGATCCAGGATGACCCGGAGGAGTCCAGTGGGTGAGCGGGATGTGTGGGCCAGGATGACCCCCTACGAAGTGGGAATTCCCGGCAGGGAGTTCGCCGAAGCGAATTTCCCGGCGATCCGGCGGGAGGCGGAGGCCAGGAAGGTGGACGATACCGACCCCGGCGCCTTCCTTCTTCTGGGAGAGGTGGGGCGCACCCTGAAGGAGATCCAGGGCGAGGAACGGGGGGGCGAGGCTCTTCACCAATTCGGGGCCTTCCTCTTCCATGCCTATCACTTCCATGGGGCCGGCGAACCGCTTCTGCTGGTGGAGACGGAGGCGCTGCGGGAGGCCATCCACCACGAAGGCTCTCCCGATGGCGGTGACGCACGCCTCTGGGAGGGCGAACTCCCCGCCCATGCCGGCTACCTCCAGCTCCCCCGCCACCTGGTATGGTCGCACCCGGATCCCGAGGGCCCCGCCGAAGATGTGGACGGGGTCTTCTGGACCCGATCCAGCGGCGGGAGCCTCTCCCTCCTGGCGGCCCTGGGAATCCGGGGAGATCGTCCGGGTCTGTCCGTGGTCCCCCTTCCCCCGGTCCCTCTGGCCGATGCGCCTCGTTGGCCCGCCGCGCCAGTGCGGGCCGAAGGGGAGGGCCCGGACTTCGCCACGACCCTCCCGGGTGGCGAGCTGGACGGACTCTACTCGGTGATCCGGGCCGGGGAGGTGCTGAAGCTGGTGGCTCGGGTCATGGCCCATGTCCATGCCCATCCGGGGGTACTGGGAGCCACGGAGCGGGCCCCCCATCCACGGGACGCCGGTGCCACCGCCACCGGTCGGATGGCGGGAGCCAGACCCTCCCTTCTTCCCTACCGCAGAATCGGGAGCCGCCAGGTGGGGTGAGCCTCCCACACCGCCGCATCCCCTCAACCCAAGGTCCCATGCCCCGGGAATCCAAGAAGGCTCGCCGTGAGCGCGCCGAAGAGGTCTATGACCTTCTTCTCGAGACGTATCCGGATGCGCACTGCGAGCTGGATTACTCCAACGCCTACGAACTCACCGCCGCCACCATCCTGTCGGCGCAGTGCACCGATGTCCGGGTCAACATGGTCACCCCCGAACTCTTCCGGGACTACCCCACGGCCGAGGAGTTGGCCGCCGCACGCCAGGAAGATGTGGAGGAGATCATCCGCTCCACCGGGTTCTACCGGAACAAGGCCCGGAACCTCATCGGCATGGCCGAGGCCGTGGTGGAGCGCCATGGCGGAGAGATTCCCCGGACCATGGCCGATCTGGTGAAGCTGCCGGGGGTCGGGCGCAAGACGGCCAATGTGGTGCTTGGAAACGCGTTCGGGATCGATGAGGGCGTGGTGGTGGACACCCATGTGAAGCGCATTGCGGGCCGCCTGCGCTTCACCCGGCAGACGGACCCGGTGAAGGTGGAGCGCGACCTCATGGAGCTCTTTCCCCGGGAGCGCTGGACCCTCCTCTCGCACCTCCTGATCTTCCACGGCCGTGCCCTGTGCCCGGCCCGGAAGCCTCGCTGCGGGGAGTGTCCGGTGGCGCACCTGTGCCCGTCGGCGACGGTCTGATCCCCCGGGGAGGCGGCGCATTCCCCCGCGCCCTTGCGGATTCCCCTGCCCGCGGCCAGCGTACGGATCCACCCGGAAGCCGGACCTCATTGTCGGATCCCCGGTTCCCGAGCCTGCTACCCCCTCCCCCCCCTGGACATGCCCACACCGACCCGCACCGATGCCCTGGCCCTCCTGGACGAGTGGGTAGAGAACGAGGGACTCAAGACCCACATGCTGGCCGTTGAAGCCGCGGTCCGGCATTACGCCCGGCTCCGGGATGGGGATGAGGAGCTCTGGGGGCTCGCCGGCCTCCTCCACGATCTGGACTGGGAGCGGAATCCCGAGCGCCACCCCCTGGAGGCGGTGGATGCGCTCCGGGAGCGGGGGTACCCCTCGGAGGTGATCCAGGCGATCCTGGCCCACCGGTCCGAGTACACGGAGGTGGAGCCGGAAAACGAACTGGACCGGGTACTGGTGGCCTGTGACGAACTGTCCGGGCTTGTGGTGGCCTGCTGTCTGGTACGTCCCAACGGGATCGACGATCTGACGCCCCGGTCGGTGCGAAAGAAGCTGAAGGACAAGGCCTTTGCCGCCGGGGTGAGCCGCGAGGAGGTGGCCCGGGGAATCGAACTCATCGGGTTGGACCAGACCGAACACATCCAGAACGTCATCGACGGTCTCCGGGCCCGCGGGGAGGCCTTGGGGATCCGGGGCGAAGACATAGGGAGGTAGCGCCGTGCGGACCATCATCGAGCCCTTCCGGATCAAGGTGGTGGAGCCCATCCGGATGACGACCCGGGAAGAGCGCCTCGCCCTTCTCCGCGAAGCCGGGTACAACGTCTTTCTTCTTCGCAGCGAGGATGTCCTCCTGGACCTCCTCACTGATTCCGGCACCTCGGCCATGAGCGCCGAGCAGTGGGCCGGGATGATGAGGGGTGACGAGTCGTATGCCGGGAGCCCGTCCTACTACCGCTTCGAGGAGGCGGTCCATGAGGTCTTCGGCTTCGAGCACGTCATCCCCACCCATCAGGGTAGGGCCGCCGAGCGCATCCTCTTCGAGACCCTCTGCGGTCCCGGCGACCTGGTCCCGTCCAACACCCACTTCGACACGACCCGGGCCAATGTGGAGGCGGTGGGGGCCCGGGCGGTAGACCTCCTCATTCCCGAGGGCCTCCGACCGTCGGAGGTGCATCCCTTCAAGGGAAATCTGGATGTGGAGCGGCTCGAGGCGCTCATCCGCCAGGAAGGGGTGGACCGGATTCCCCTGGTCATGCTCACCCTGACCAACAACTCCGGCGGGGGCCAGCCCGTGTCCATGGCCAATGTGAAGGCCGTCTCGGAGGTCTGTCGCCGCCATGGGATTCCCCTCTACATCGATGCCTGCCGCTTCGCCGAGAACGCCTATCTGATCCGACTTCGCGAAGAAGGGTACGCGGATCGCCCGGTCCGGGAGATCGCCCGGGAGATCTTCTCCCACGCCGATGGGTGCACCATGTCGGCCAAGAAGGACGGACTGGCCAATATCGGGGGATTCGTCGCCACCCGGGACGCCGAGCTGGCGCAGCGTCAGCGCAACCTCCTCATCCTCACCGAGGGGTTTCCCACCTACGGAGGGCTTGCGGGGCGTGACCTGGAGGCCATCGCCATCGGCCTTCGGGAAGTCCTGGAAGAGGACTACCTGGAGTACCGCCTGGCCTCGGTCCGATACCTGGGCGAGGCCATCGCCGCCGGCGGGGTCCCTATCGTGCAGCCCCCGGGAGGTCATGCCATCTACATCGATGCTGCGGCCTTCCTGCCCCACATCTCCCCGCTGGAGTTGCCGGGCCAGGCGTTGGTGGCCGAGCTCTACCTCGAGGGAGGGATCCGGGGCGTGGAGGTGGGGACGGTGATGTTCGGTCGGAGGGACCCGGATACGGGAGAGGAACATCCGGCGCCCATGGAGCTGGTTCGGTTGGCGCTCCCGCGGCGGGTCTACACCCAGAGTCATGTGGACTACCTGGTGGAGGCCATCCTGGCCTTCGCGGAGCGCAGGGAGCAGGTGGGGGGCTTTCGCTTCACCTACCAGGCCCCTGTCCTCCGTCACTTCACGGCCCGCTTCGAGCCCATGTACGAGCCGGCCTGACGGGTGGGCCCGGCAGCGGGAACCGCCTCGGGCGCCGGCGGTTATCAAAGGGGCTTCGACCCCACCTCCTTCCCCCAGGCACATGTCCGCTCGCACCTTCTCGTCCGGGATATTCGGTCTCGCGCTGCTCCTCCTCTCCGGAGCCGGGAGTCTTGAGGCCCAGGACGTGGAGAAGCTGGCGGAACGCTACGGGACACCTCTCCCGCAGGCGTACTGGACCGAGGTGAGCCGGGACTCCAGGGCGTTTCACTTCCAGCGGGAGGGGAGCGAGCGCCTCCTCCACATCCAGACCTTCCGCGGGGGCCGGTTCCCCGATCTGGTGCTCCGTCAGGGGGAAGTGGTGCGAAGCCTGGGTCCCCGGGACGTGCCGCTGGTGGGGATCTTCCGATTTCCCCTTGTCCTGGGACTCTACGCCGACGGACCCACCGAGACCCCGTTCACGGCGGAGGTGGTGCAGCGCGAGTTCTTCGATGGCCCCAACTCGTACGTCCAGACACTTCCCGAGCTGTACCGGGAGATGTCGGGGGGGCGGGTGGATCTCCGGGGCGAGACCTTCCCCTGGATTCGGACGGAGCTGGAGCGGAGCCAGGTGACGCTGGGGGCCAGTGGGCTGGTGTCGAGCCCCGATCAGGGAGTGGCGGCCTTCGTTGAAGCCATCGTGCGGCGGCTGGACGCCGAGGGCGTGGACTGGAGCCGTTTCGACAACACCGGGGACGGCTTCGTGGATGTACTGGCGGTGATGCATCCCGGAGCCGGTGCCGAGTGTGGAGCCCGTGAGAATGTCTGGTCCCACCGCTGGAACCTCCGCTCCGCGTCGCAGGGGCGGCTCGATCCGGGGATTCCCACCTCCACGCCAAATCCCAGGGGAGGAGGGGTGATCCATGTGAACGACTACATCATCCAACCCGTGCTGGCGTGCGGGGAGGAAGGTGCCATCAATCGGATCGGAGTCTTCGCCCACGAGCTGGGTCACGGATTTGGACTGCCCGATCTCTACGGGACCCGGGGGGCGCCGGTGCGAGGAGCCGGACGCTGGGACCTCATGGCCTCGGGGACGTGGGGGTGTCAGGGCGAGGACCCGGCTCGCCCCTGCCACATGGGGGCCTGGAGTAAGGCCATGCTGGGCTGGGTCGATGTGGTGGACGTGGCCCCGGGGGAGGTGCTGGGCGAGGTCTCCCTCCCGCCGGTCCAGACATCGGGCCGAGTGCTCCGGGTCACGGCCCGGGACGGATCGGGCGAGTATCTCCTGCTGGAGAACCGGCAACGCCTGGGGTCCGACGCCAACCTCTGGGAGCCGGGTCTCCTCATCTGGCATGTGGATCCGGTCACGGTGGATCCGGCCTGGCCCCGGAACGAGGTGAACAACGATCCGAGTCGCCTGGGCGTCTGGCTCCGGCAGGCCGACGGGCGGAACGAACTGGCCGGTGCCGGTCCCAGCCTGGGTGACCCCGGAGACCCGTTCCCCGGCTGCATCAAGGATGACTACTTTGACTATTTCCGGGCTTCGGTGCCCTGCGCACGAACCAACACCGAGTTCCACTTCGCCAGCGAGCCCGCCGCCTGGACCCACCGTGGTGAGCCGTTCGGCGTGGCCCTCACCGGGATCAGGCTGCGGGGCTCGGCGCCCCACGATGTGGTCTTCGACCTGTCGGCCCGGGTGGAGCCGGAGGTGGCGCTGGATCGCCTGGTGGACCACTTCCTCCGGCCCGGGGAGCCGTCGCCGCTGACGGCGCGTCAGCGGGAGTTCCTGGACCGGAATGGGAACCGGGATGGTCGCTACGATGTGGGAGATCTCCGTCGCTTCCTCATGGACCACAGTGGGAGCGGACGGTGAGGCCCCGGCAGGCGGGAATGGACCGATGAAGGGACGCCGCCGGGGGCCCGCCAGGTGCCGGAGCCGACGCCTGTGGAGCCCCTTCCCCCTGCTCTCGGCCCTCCTCCTGCTGGCCTCCATGGTCCTGGCGGGGTGCGACCGGGATTCCCGGAGCCCCGGAGTGATCCAGGCCTCTCTCGAGGGACCCGCGTCATCCTACGGCGCGGCGGTCCTTGAGGTTGCAGGGCCGGGGGTCGTGGAGGTTGTGGGCGCCGCCGGGACACAGGTGTGGACCCGCGAAGTGGAGCCTGAGCGGATCCGTTTCGTGGTGATCCAGCCGTCCACTGGCCCTCTGGCGTTCGGGGTCCGTGTGAGGGACCGATCCGGTCCCGCCCCCACCTTCACCATCGTGGAGTTGGCCGACGGAGAAGATCGCGTCGTGACGCCTACGGGAAGCGAGCGGATCCGCATCCGACGATAGGGAAGGGCTGCGGGCAGGTGGGGTCGGGTTGATTTCGGAGGGCTGGGGGTCGAGTTTACCCCGGTTCCGGCATCGGTGCGGGGAGGGAGCCGAGGCTCCACCTCCACCTGGACCAGATCCTCCGACGGGAGTTCTCCAATGACCACGGCCACCTGGGTCACCATGATCGTGATCCTTACCGTCGTCTGGGGCGGGTGCGCCCTGACGATCCTGACGGCGATCCGGAAGGAATCGGACAAATAGGGGCGGGGCGGGCGACCTGGCGTCGTCCGTCCCGTTCGCAGATTCCGGCTTCTCGCGACCGGACCAATCCCGCGCTCACCTCCACACTCTCCGGATGGGACCACGTGCCAAGACGAGATGACCTCGAGACCATCATGATTCTGGGGTCGGGCCCCATCGTGATCGGCCAGGCCTGCGAGTTCGACTATTCCGGGACCCAGGCGGTTCGTGCGCTGAAGGAAGAGGGATACCGGGTTGTGTTGGTCAATTCCAACCCGGCCACCATCATGACCGATCCCGAGTTGGCGGATCGCACCTACATCGAACCCCTCACCGCCGAGTGGGTCACCCGGATCATCGAGGTGGAGCGACCCGACGCCATCCTTCCCACCATGGGGGGGCAGACCGCCCTGACCATTGCCATGGAGCTGGACGAGACGGGTGTGCTGGAGAAGTACGGGGTCGAGCTCATCGGCGCCAACGCCCGCTCCATCGCCATGGCAGAGGACCGGGAGGAGTTCACCGAGGCCATGAACCGGATCGGGCTCGCCGTGCCCCACGGCGGGTTCGCAGGCACCGTCGATGAGGCGCTGGAGATCGTGGAGGACACGGGCTATCCGGCCATCATCCGCCCCTCGTACACCCTGGGGGGGACCGGCGGCGGCATCGCCTACAACCGGGAAGAGTTCGAGCTGGCGGTGCGCCGCGGGCTCGACGCCTCGCCCATCACCGAGGTCCTCATCGACCGTTCGGTCCTGGGGTGGAAGGAGTACGAACTGGAGGTGGTGCGGGACGGTGAAGACAACGTCATCATCGTCTGCTCCATCGAGAACTTCGATCCCATGGGGGTCCACACCGGTGACTCCATCACCGTGGCCCCGGCCCAGACCCTGTCGGATGTGGAGTACCAGCGGATGCGGGACGCCGCCATCGCCATCATCCGGGAGATCGGTGTGGAGGCGGGGGGGTGCAATATCCAGTTCGCCGTGAGTCCGCACACCGGCGAGATCCTGGTCATCGAGATGAATCCCCGGGTCTCCCGTTCCTCGGCGCTGGCCTCCAAGGCCACCGGTTTCCCCATCGCCCGGGTCGGGGCGAAGCTGGCGGTGGGATACCGGCTCCATGAGCTGCCCAACGACATCACCCGTACCACTCCGGCCTCCTTCGAACCCACCCTGGACTACGTGGTGGTGAAGTTTCCCCGCTTCGCCTTCGAGAAGTTCCGGGGCTCGGATCCCACCCTGGGAGTCCAGATGAAGGCCGTGGGCGAGACCATGGCCATTGGCCGCACCTTCAAGTCGGCGTGGCAGAAGGGACTCCGGGGGCTCGAGATCGGACGGTCCGGTTGGGTGAAGGGGAAGACACCGGAGGACGACGGCCTGGAAGCCACGGACCGGGAGTCGCTCCTGGCGGCCATGCGTCGCCCTACCACGGAGCGTCCCTTCCAGCTGAAGCGCGCCGTGGAGACGCTGGTGAGCTGGAAGGGCGATGCCGACGATCCCCAGCGCCCGGCCACCATGGATGAGATCCACGAGGCCACGCGCATCGACCCGTGGTTCCTGGATCAGCTTCTGGAGATCGTGGAGATGGAGGTGTGGTACGCCGGTCTGGAGGAGGTGGGCACCACCGAACTCCGCTGGATGAAGCGGCAGGGGTTCTCCGACCGCCAGTTGGCCGATCTGCGCGGCGAGACGGAAGCCCAGGTCCGGACCCGCCGGTGGGACGCGGGGATCCGGCCCACCTACAATGTGGTGGACACCTGTGCCGGGGAGTTCCCGGCGGCCACGCCCTACTTCTACTCGTCCTACGAGACCCTGGACGAGGCGCAGCCCTCCCACCGCCGGAAGGTGGTGATCCTGGGGAGTGGTCCGAACCGGATCGGCCAGGGCATCGAGTTCGACTATTGCTGTGTGCAGGCGGTCCTGGGGCTCAAGGAGGCCGGGTACGAGACCATCATGGTGAACTCGAACCCCGAGACCGTCTCCACCGACTTCGACATCTCCGATCGCCTCTACTTCGAGCCCCTCACCCTGGAAGACGTGCTGGAGATCGTGGACCGGGAGAAGCCGGTAGGGGTCATCGTCCAGCTCGGCGGTCAGACTCCCCTGAACCTGGCTCAGGGGCTGGAGGCGGCCGGGGTCCCCATCCTGGGCACCTCGGTGGACGCCATCGATCGAGCCGAGGACCGGGAGCGGTTCGAGAAGGTGTGCCGGCGGGTGGGGGCCCTGGTCCCGGCCAACGGCGTGGCCGTCTCCCTGGATCAGGCGCGGCGGGTGGCGGCGGAGGTGGGGTACCCGGTCCTGGTCCGGCCGTCCTACGTACTCGGTGGCCGGGGGATGGAGATCGTCTACGACGAGGATTCCCTGGAGAGCTACTTCGAGCGTGCCGTGCAGGCGTCGCCGGACCACCCGGTGCTCATCGATCGGTTCCTGGAAGACGCCTTCGAGGCCGATGTGGACGCCCTCTGCGACGGGACCGACGTGGTTATCGGCGGCATCATGCAGCACATCGAGGAGGCGGGGGTCCACTCCGGCGACTCGGCCTGCGTTCTGCCCCCGTACCGTCTCGAACCGGAAGAGATGGATCGGATCCGGGAGTTGACCCGGGCCTTCGCCCTGGAGTTGGGGGTCGTGGGACTGGTGAACATCCAGTACGCCATCCGGGATGGCCGGGTCTACGTCCTGGAGGTCAACCCCCGGGCCTCCCGCACCATCCCCTTCGTGAGCAAGGCCACCGGGGTTCCCCTGGCCCGTCTCGCCGCCCGTATCATGGCCGGTGAGACCATCCAGTCCCTGGGGATTCCACCGGAGCCCCAGGTGCCCGGCGTGGCGGTGAAGGAGGCGGTCCTCCCCTTCAACCGCTTCGATGTGGACATCCTCCTGGGACCCGAGATGCGCTCCACCGGAGAGGTGATGGGCTTCGACGACTCCCTGGGTATGGCGTACGCCAAGGCCCAGGCGGGAGCCTACAACGTTCTACCCCTGGAGCCAGGCACCCTGGTGGTCACGGTAAATGATCGGGACAAACCTGTGGTCACCCCCATCCTTCGTCGATTCCACGACCTGGGGTTCCGTATCGTGGCCACCAAGGGAACCCATGAATACCTGAGTCGCCTGGGAATTCCCAGCGAGCGGATCTACAAGGTGAACGAGGGCCGCCCCAACATCGTGGATGCCATCGTAAGTGGCGAGGTGGACCTGCTGGTGAATACGCCCCTGGGCAAGAAGTCCCAGTACGACGACTATGCCATGCGTCGGGCGGCCATCACCTACAAGATCCCGTACCTCACCACCATGTCGGCCACCAGTGCGGCGTGCGATGCCATCATCGCCCTTCGGGGACTTCCCCATCGGGTCCGGTCCCTTCAGGAACGGGTCGAAGCGTACGGAGCCCCGGTAGACCCCACCGACGTCCCGGTCTGATCGTGCGTCGGTTATGACAGCTCCAGAGGAGGGCTTGCCCACAGGGTTCCTGCTTCATTCCGCGGCGGCACTCCACGATCCGGGCTGGGGTCACCCGGAGCACCAGGGACGCCTCAGGACGCTGGCCTCCACCGTGGGACGGGACCTGCTGGCACTGCACGGCCGAGTGGTGCAGTGGGAGGCGGGCCATGCCTCCATGGATGCCCTCTCGGCCGTCCATGACCCGGCCATGCTGGAACGGGTGCATCGGACGTGCCGGGAGGCGGGGCCGTCGCCACGGGAGGTGGGACCCGAGACCCTGGTGTGTGAGGCGTCGTGGGATGCCATCACCGGGAGCAGCGGCGCCCTCCTGGAGGCCGTGGACGGGGTGTTGGAAGGGAAGATCCGCAATGCCTTCGTGGCAACCCGGCCTCCCGGTCACCACGCCTCGGCCCGGGAGGTCATGGGTTTCTGCGTGGTGAACCACGTGGCGGTGGCGGCCCGGCACCTGCTGGACAGCGGACGGGCCCGAAGGGTCGCCATCGTGGATTGGGACGTGCACCACGGCAACGGCACCCAGGATATCTTCTGGGACGACCCGCAGGTGTTCTACCTCTCCCTCCATCAGACGCCCCTCTTCCCCGGCACCGGCGCCGCAACGGAGATCGGTGCGGGGGAAGGGGAGGGGACGACCCTGAACGTGCCCCTGCCCGCCGGCACCGGCCCCACCGCCTACCTGGACGCCTTTCAGGATGCCCTCGCCCGAGCCCACCAGGTCTTCCGTCCAGACTTCATCCTGGTCTCGGCCGGATACGACGCGCTGGCGGTGGATCCCCTGGGCGGCCTGTGTTTGGAGCCCGCTACCTTCCACCTCCTGACCCGCCAGGTCATGGTCTGGGCCCATGAGGTGTGCGAGGGTCGCATGGTGGCGGCGCTGGAGGGAGGGTATGATCCCCGAGCCACCGGATTGGCGGTGGCCGCCACCCTCCGGGCCCTGGCCGGAGTCCCGCTGGACCGGGAGACCGATCCGTCCGGTGCTTGAGGGGTACCCCTTGGCAGGCAATATTGGGAGTTGGCTCGGCTCCGGGGCGGAGTTTCCCCGTTCCGCGGTTCAACCCGGATCCAGCGACCCGTCGACGGAGGCTTCATCCATGCGCATCATCCTGAATCTCATCCTCCTTCTGGGGCTCACCGCCGCAGCGCTCGATGCCCAGATCCCGGAGGGGGTTGAGGGCACCTATGAGCCCCACCCGGAAGCATTGAAGGCCATCGACCAGCTTCTCTCCCCGTACTGTCCGGGTCTGATGCTGTCGCAGTGTCCGGTTGAGCCTTCCCGTATGCTCCGGGATTCCATCCACATGCTGGCCAACCAGGGGTGGACGGCCGACGAGCTCAAGTCGTGGATGCTGGCCAACCACGGGCCTGAATGGCAGGCGGTCCCCGACCGGAGTGGGGCCGGTCTCTGGGCGTGGATCCTTCCACCCTTCGCCCTGGTGGCGGGATTCGGCACCGTGATCGTAGTGGCACGGCGCTTCTCCCGTCCGGAAGATGAGGATTCCGATGAACGAGCGGACCGACCGGGTCCCACACCGGAAGACGAGGCACGCCTCAGGGAAGCACTACGGGAGTTGGAGTTGGCTGAGGACCCGTCCTTCGAGTAGGTCGGCTCCCCGTTCATGACTTCTTCGTCCCGGGACCGACCGGATGTGGACGATGCTCCGTCCATGTTGGACCTCATCCGTCTGAGTCCCAGGAACCTCTTCCCTCCGGGAGGGCGGGACCTCTATCGACAGATCGCCCTCCTCACCGAGATGAACGAGGGCGACGAAGTCCTGGTGGCCTCATGCGGGGCCGGGATCACGGCCGAGTATTTCGCTGCGGAATTCGGCGCTAACGCCAGCGCCGTGGACGAGGATCCCCAGCTCATCGAGCGGGCCGAGAGCCGCATCCGGGAGCAGGGACTTGGAGACCGGATCCAGTTCCAGCCCGCGTCCATGGCGAGCCTTCCGTACCGGGACGGCGTGTTCGACGTGGTGGTGGCCGAACTGGGGTTGACGGCCTCGGTGGACCCCGCCACGGCCATTGCCGAGCTCGTTCGTGTGACCCGGCCCGGTGGCCATGTGGTGATCGTCCATCTGGTCTGGAAGGCGTCGGTGGACCCGGAGCGACGGGATGTCCTGACACGACACCTGGGCGCACGGCCGGTGATGATGGTGGAACTCAAGCGAACGCTCCGGGAACTGGGTGTCACCAACCTCCATTCCGAGGCCTGGTCCGACGAAGGGACAGCCTTCCGGCCCCACGCCAAGAAGCCATTCCCCGACTTTGCCGAACTGTTCTCCATCTCGGAGAAGGTGGGCATTCTACGACGCGCCTGGGCCCGGTGGGGCTGGCGGGGGGTGCGAACCGTGCTGGTTCGGGAGCGAGATGTCCATCGTCTCCTGACCCGGGAACGGATCCTGGGACTGGACATGATCAAGGGAACCCGGGTGGCCCCGGTGGATGCTGAACCGGTGGCCCCCGAATCTCCGCCAGCCGAATCGCCGGAGTTACACCAATCCCCGGAGCCAGGTGAACCGCCGCAGTCCGTCGAACCACCGGCGCCGTCCGAACCCGAATCGAAGGAGGAGATGTGACCCCCACCGCCCCCCCGTCTGCCCATCCCACATCCCGTCTCCTCTCGCCGGAGGGGCTGGCCCGCCTGCCCGATCTCCTGGAACGGGTGGGTGCCGATGCCTGGCTCCTCTTCGACATGGGCGATCACAACCCACTGGCCCACCGGATCCTGGGGCTGGGGAAGACGACGAGACGCGCCTTCGCCCTCATTCCTGCGACGGGTGCGCCCCGACTTCTTCACCACGCCATCGAGGCCTCGGCCTGGCGAGCCTGGCCGGGAGAGCGTCGCAGCTACTCCAGTTGGGGGGACCTGGAGGGTGGCCTGGCGTGGATCCTGGAGGGGCGGGGTCGGGTCGCCATGGAGGTGTCGCCCCGCTCCGCGGTGCCCACAGTGGACCGGGTTCCCTCGGGGATCGTGGAACTGGTGAGGGCCAGGGACGTGGAGGTGGTCTCGTCGGGCGACCTCATCACGGCGTACCACTCCCTCTGGAGTCCGGACGACCTGGCTGCCCATCGCGAGGCGGCGGGGATCGTCCGGGCCACGGCCATGCAAGCCTTTCAGAAGGTGGCCCGGGACATCGGAGCCGGGCGCGAAGTTCGGGAGCGGGATCTCATGGATTGGATCCGGACGCGTCTCCACGAGGCCGGCGTGACGGAGCAGGTGGGATGCGTGGTGGCGGCGGGACCGTCGGCGTCGGATCCCCACTACGATCCGCCGGGAGCGGGCGTTCCCCTGAAGGGAGGCGACCTGGTCCTCTTGGACCTCTGGGGGGGGCTCACCGGTGGCGGGGTGCCGGCGGACCAGACATGGATGGCCTTTCTCGCTGCGCCCAATCGGGTCCCCACCCGGGTGCGAACCGTCTGGGAAGCGGTTCGGGATGCCCGGGACGGCGCGCTTCAGTTTCTGGCGGATCGGCACCGGGCCGGCCGGGAGGTCCGGGGGTGGGAGGTGGATGAGGTGGCTCGGGGGGTACTCAGGGATCGGGGCATGGACACCTGGTTCACCCATCGCCTGGGTCACTCCATCGATGGGCAGCTCCATGGCTCGGGACCGAACCTCGACCACCTGGAGACCCGCGACGAGCGTGTGCTCCTGCCCGGGGTGGGCTTTTCCGTGGAACCCGGCGTCTACATCCCGGGCGAGCTGGGGGTCCGGAGCGAGGTCAACGTCTACTGGGGAGAGGCCGGCCCGGAGGTGACCACTCCTCGTCCCCAGACCGACCTGATCTACGCGCCTCCTGCCTGATCCACCGGTGGATCATCATGTGGAGGTGGCCCTTCCCCTCCCGCTCTTCCAGTCGTTCACCTACCGGATCGAGGAACCGCCGGCTCCAGGGAGTCGGGTTCTGGTCCCCTTCCGGCGGGGCGAGCGGGTGGGGTGGGTGTTGGGTCCAGGAGATCCGCACGGGATCCGGGGCATCCGTCCGGTCCTGGACGTCCTGGACGTGGAGCCGTCGATCCCGTCCGACCTGCTCCGCCTGGCCCGATGGATCGCCGAGTACTATGTGGCCCCGCTCGGTCTGGTGCTCCGGAGCATGCTGCCGTCCGTCCTGTCCGATCGGTCCCGGGACCTTCTTCGCCCCCTCTCGCCCGAGGACCCGTCCACGTTCCACGGTACCCTGCCCGGGCGGTCACGCCGGGTCCTGGAAGGGCTTCGGAGTCGTGCCGGCCCCGCCCGGGTCTCGTCTCTCCGGAATGAGCTGGGGATGGGGTCCATCTGGCCGGAGATCCGCCGTCTCCGGTCTCTGGGGCTGGTGGAGCACTGGACCGAGCCGCCGCCGGGGCCGCCGGTCCGGACCCGCAAGGTGGTGCGGCTCCAGACCTGGCTCGCCGATCTCGCCGAGCGGGAGCGCACCTTCGGACGGGCCGACCGGCAGCGGGAGTGCTTCGAACTTCTCATCGAACGGGGTGGAAGTGCGCCTCTGGCGGCTCTGCAATCCGACGACGGCTTTTCCCGTTCCGTCATCGGGGGCCTCGAGGCCAAGGGGTTGGTGGAGGTGGCGGACGACGAGGTCCTGAGGGATCCCTTCTCGGGGTCCGGGGGCGAACCCGGTCCGGCCTTCCGCCCCGTCCCCACGGAGGCACAAACCCGGGTCCTGGAGCATCTCCTGGGCTCGCTGGATGTGCCCACCCCGGCGCCCGTGCTGCTCAGGGGGGTCACGGGGTCGGGGAAGACCCTCGTATACCTGAGCCTCCTGGACGAAGTTGTGGCCCGGCGCGGTCGGTCCGCCATTGTTCTGGTTCCGGAGATCTCCCTGACCCCACAGACGGTGTCCCGCTTCCGTTCGTGGTTCGGGGATCAGGTCGCCGTCCTCCACTCGGCCCTCTCCGACGGCGAGCGCTTCGACCAGTGGCGGCAGATCCGGTCCGGGGAGCGGCGGATCGTGGTGGGCGCCCGGTCGGCGCTCTTTGCCCCCCTCCGGGACCTTGGGGCCATCGTGGTGGATGAGGAGCATGACGGCTCGTACAAACAGTCCGAGACGCCACGTTACCACGCTCGGGACGTGGCGGTGGTCCGGGCCGCCATGACCGGGGCCATCTGTCTCCTGGGAAGCGCGACGCCCTCGCTGGAGAGTTGGCGCAACGCCCAGCGGAAGAAGTTCACCCTCCTGACCCTTCCGGAGCGGGTGGGTGGACGCCCCCTGCCCCCGGTGGAGGTGGTGGATCTCCGGACCTCCGGCGGCGGAAAGGGACCCGGCACGGGAAAGCCGTCGGCAGGAGGAACCGGCGGGCGTGCGCCGGACATCCTCACGCCCCTCCTGGTGGAGGCCGTGGAAGAGCGGCTGGACCGGGGAGAGCAGTCCATTCTCCTCCTGAACCGGCGAGGATACAGCTCCTTCATCCAGTGCCGGGCCTGTGGGGAGGTGAAGCAGTGCCCCCACTGTTCCGTGTCCCTCACCTTCCACCGCAGGAAGAACCGCCTGGTCTGCCATCACTGCCGACACGAAGAAGCGGTCCCGGGACGGTGTCCGGCGTGCGGCGATCCGGACCTGTCGTATCGGGGTCTGGGGACGGAGCAGGTCGAGCGCGTGGTGGCGGAGACCTTTCCCCGGGCCCGGATCGCCCGCATGGACGTGGACACCACAGGGGGGAAGTGGTCCCACGCCGAGATCCTGGATCGGGTAGGCCGGGGAGAGGTGGACATTCTCCTGGGCACCCAGATGATCGCCAAGGGGCTGGACTTCCCCCGGGTCACGCTGGTGGGGGTCGTCAACGCCGATGTGGGGCTCCACCTCCCGGATTTCCGGGCCAGTGAGCGGACCTTCCAACTCCTGAGTCAGGTGGCAGGGCGGGCAGGGCGGGGAGATCTGGGGGGAAGGGTCCTGATCCAGACCGCTGTTCCCGACCACTACGCCGTCCGGGCTGCGTTGGAGCACGATTACCCGGGGTTCGCCCGACGGGAGATGGACGAGCGAGCGGCACCCCGCTATCCCCCCGGTCTTCGCATGGTGAACTTCGTGGTCAGTTCTCCCGATCCGGAGGCCGCCGCCGCCGGCGCCGAGCAGTGCCTGCGCTGGCTGGAGCGTCGCCGGGGAGGGCTCGGTCCGGGCGCGGAACTGGTGGGCCCCGCCCCCGCGCCCATCGAGCGTCTCCACGGTCGCTGGCGATGGCACTTCTTCCTTCGGGGGGGCGGCGTAGCCGCCGTCACCCGATCCCTCCACGACCTGGCGGCCGACCCACCCCTTCCTCCGGGGGACGTGCGCCTGGTGGTGGACCGTGACCCGGTGGCGCTTCTCTGACCACCAGGAAGGGACTGGTCCTTCCTGGAAACGATTGGGTATCGAGTCGTACCCCCGCCCGGAACCGGCGAGAGCACTTCTGGTGGGGCGTGGACGGAGGCCGTAGATTTCCCGCAACCCGGCGGACCCGGGCGGGGTATCGGTCGGGGAACCTCAACGTTGGAGGTGGTCTCCCATGGGTTGCCTGGCCCTCAACGCTTCCTTCGAGCCGCTTACGCTGGTCCCCCCCCGGCGAGCGGTCCGGCTGGTGCTGGATCGCAAGGCCGAGATCCTGGAAGTGGACGATTCCCGGGTGTTTCGCTCGGAGCGGGACGAGTTACCGTGTCCTACGGTGATCCGTCTTGTCCGCTTCATCCATGTGCCCCGCCGCTTTCGGAGACAGGTGACCAACACCTTCCTCTTCGCCCGGGACGCGTATACGTGCCAGTACTGCGGGGTCCATCGCAGGGAGCTCAGGACACGCCAGTTCATGACCCGCGACCACGTCCTTCCTGTTTCCCGTGGTGGAGAGAACAGTTGGGCGAACGTGGTGACGGCATGCTCGCCGTGCAACAACCGGAAAGGGGATCGCACGCCGGAAGAGGCCCGGATGCCCCTCCTGTCGTCTCCAGGTGAGCCCAATCACGTCCATCTGGTCTGGGCCGTCCGGCGGGTCACGGCCCAACAGGCCCGATACATCGAGATGTTCTACGGAGCCGACGCTCTTCGTCTCCTGGAAGGACACGAACTGGAAACGGAGGGGTGGGTTCCGGGGGGGTGATGGGACCCGAATCCCGAACCTGCGGACTCGGGAGCCCTTCGGCTACTCGTCCAGCCAGGAGTGGGGGTTTTCGGGAAGAAGGCCCGCCGCCCGGATCCATCCTTCCGGAGTGCGGATCCGCCAACGGAGCACTCTTCCTTTGAGCGAGTCGATCTCCACGGTGTACTCGAATCCCGGGACGATGGAGCGTTCCGCCACGAACCGCGCCAGTCCAGCGGGGAGCGGGTCCTCGTCCTCGACCGCCTCGCCCTTGAGGAGGTTGACCTCGGCGCGAAGTCGGGCCTGGGTCCGGCGCACCATTTCCTCCACCTCGTCCAGCGCCAGATGGAGTTGGGGAAGGGAGCCGGCTCCTTCCCAGCGGGACTTCTCATCTGCCTCCAGGTCCGGGAAGAGGGCAGAGGCCTCGTCCCTCAGTCCGTCGAGAACCGTGTTCACCCGGTGCTGGAAGTGGACGAGCCTCTCATACAGTTCGAGGCGGATGCGCTCCGTGTTCCCGGTGGAGCGTGGGTCACCGCCGGCTTCCCCGGATCCGGACATCTTCACTCCTGTTCGTCGAAGGAGCCGGGACCCCAGTTCCTCCACTCATCCCGGGCTTCCATCTGACGTTCCATGGCTTCCCGGACCACCCGAAGCGAGTCTTCGAGCCAGGCGATGTCCGCAAGGTCCGCCCCTTCCTCTCCCCCGATATCTTCCGGTGGGGTCGGACGGATGACTTCGCCCTCGTCCGGCAGCAGGCTGGCTCGGACCTCCCAGGCGAACAGCTTCTGCCGAAGCTGTCCCAGAACCACCTGAAGTTCGGCGGCGGACCTCAGAAGCGCTCCCTCACCGTCCAGGCGCTTGAGCAGTTCACTGAAGTGGAGAAGGTCGGCCCGGAGTTGTTCTCCGGAAATCCCGTCGTACTGGCCCATACTACCGTGCCTCCGCATCGGGAGAGGAAGATCGACCGGGTTCGGCCAGGCGAATGCGGGCGTCCAGGGCCCAGGCCCCTTGGGGGGTGGCCAGGAAGGGATTCACATCGATCTCGGCCAGCGCCGGGTGGTTCTGCACCAACTGCGAGAGGCGTTGGATAGACTCCACCACTACGTCGAGGCGGACCGGCGGCTCGCCCCGTACTCCCTCCAGAAGTGGGTAGCTACGAATGGATCGGATCATTTCCCGAGCCTCCTGGTCCGTTACCGGCGGGACGCGAAAGGCCACGTCCTTGAACGTCTCAACGTAGATACCCCCCAGCCCGAACATGAGAAGCGGGCCGAACGACGGGTCCGTACTCATGCCCAAGATGAGTTCCCGACCGTCCCTGCGATAGGGCGCGACCAGGATCCCTCGAACGTCCTCTGCAACTTGGTGGCGCCGGAGGGAGGCCCGCAACTCGGCGAAGGCGTCCCGGACCTCGTCCGGACCCCGAAGATCCAGGCGGACGGCGCCCATCTCCGTCTTGTGCACGATCTGCGGCGAGACCGCCTTCAGCACCACCGGCCACCCCAGCTCCTCGGCCGCTGCCACAGCCTCCTCTACGGTCTGCACCAGTCGATGGGGGACAACGGGGATCCCGTAGGCCTCCAGGATGCCATAGGCTTCAACCTCAAGGAGCCGGGTCCGGCCCTCGGTCCGAGCTGCCGCCACGATCCGGCTCACAGCGGCAGCATCCACAGGGAAGGCCGCTGGGGCCTGCACCGGGCGCGAGAGCCAGCGTCCGTAGCGATTAAGGGCCCCAAGGGCACGGACGGCCGACTCGGGGAAGATGTAGGCGGGGATCCCTGCGGTGCGGAGCTGGGATCGGCCCTGCGGGAGACCTTCCCGTCCCATGAGGACCGCCAGGACGGGGGTTTCCGGGTGCCGGCCCGCAGCCTCCATGATGGCCGAGGCCACATCCTGCTGGCGGACGCCGAGGGGGGGGACGAAGGCGGCGATGGCCGCATCGACGCCCGGGTCGCCCATGACCACATCCAGGGCGAGGCGGTAGCTCTCCGCCGTGGCGGTGGCGATCATGTCCACCGGATTGCTGACCGACGCTTCTTCCGGAAAGATCTTGCGAAGCGCGTCGGTGGTCTCCTCCTGGAAGTCGGCGACCTCGAGCCCCTCGGCTTCGCAGGCGTCGGCGACGATGATCCCCGGTCCCCCGGCATTGGTGACGATGGCTACCCGGTTTCCTCGGGGAATGGGGAGGTTTCCGAAAGCCATGGCCAGGTCGAAAAGCTCCTCCACCGTATCGGCGCGCATGACCCCGCACTGGGCCAGGAGGGCATCGGCGGCCACATCCCGGCCCGCCAGCGCTCCCGTGTGGGAAGAGGCCGCCCGGGCACCTGCTTTGGACCGGCCCGACTTCACCACGATGATGGGCTTCTTCCGGCCCACCCGACGGGCAATGCGCGTGAAGTGCCTGGGGTTCCCGAATGTCTCGAGATACATGAGGATCACCCGGGTTTCCGGATCCGTCTCCCACCACTCCAGGAGGTCATTGCCGGATACGTCGGGTTTGTTGCCCACCGATACGAAGTCCCGGATCCCGATGCCGTATTCGGCTGCGTAGTCCAGGATGGTGACCCCCATGGCACCGGACTGTGAGAGGAAACTCACGCGGCCCGCAGGGGGCATGGTGGGGGCGAAGGTGGCGTTCATGCGCACGGTCGGGTCGGTGCTCAGGACCCCCATGCAATTGGGTCCCACCAGGCGCATTCCGTGGTTGCGGATCCGCTCCATGAGGTGCGCCTCGCGGCGGGCACCCACCGGTCCGACCTCCTTGAATCCGGCCGAGATCACCACCACGGCGGGAATCCCGCGGGTGCCGCATTCATCCACCACCTGGGCGACACGGTCCTTCGGCACCACGATGATGGCCAGATCCACCGTTTCCGGGAGCTCCCGGACCGACCTCCACGCCGGCACGGAATGGATGGAGGTGGCTCTCGGATTCACCGGATACACGGGACCCTGGAAGCCATGCCGGACCAGATTCTCCACGATCTGGTGGCCCACCGTTCCCGGCCGCCGGCTGGCGCCGATGACGGCAATGGAACGGGGGCGGAAGAAGGGGCGAAGGGAGGTGGACACAGGCGGGGCCGGACGGGGAAACGGTGACGGATCGATAGAGTAATGGACCGACCCATCGGGGTCTACGGCCCCGGCTTCGGTCCGGTCCCATGCGCCCCGCCCGGGAGCCTGGACCATGGTTGCGGGGCCCGGGCGGGATGGGGATCTTACGTCATCCACCCTCCGGTACCCTTCTGCCTGGACCGCCCTCCTCATGAGCACCGACGAATCCGGCTCCGGTCCGCCGCCTCCGGTTCCCGTACGGGAGATCCTCCCCGATCCCACCCCCCAGGCCCCGCCCCATCCAGTCTCCGGTCCGGAGAGCCCGGATATGACCGAGGCCTCGGGTGAGGCGGAGGTCTGCCTTCCCCATGGTGATTGGGTGATCCGCAGTGGTGGAGAGACACGCTCCGGGGTGCCTGGGGATTCGGGAGCGCCCCTTCAGCTCGTCCTGTTCCACCGCCGGGATCCCGAGTCCGGCGCCGTTGAGGCCGAGCCGGCGCGCGAGGTATGGGCTGTTGGCCGGGAAATGGAGGCGTGGGACTCGACGAAGCTGATGGAGCTTCTGGATCGCTCACGCCCCCATCGTGCCCTCCCCGATCCACCCTCCACCTCCCGTTCCTCGCCTCCCCGATCGGCTTCCCCTTCCGCTCCCACCCCTGCCTCGCCCCGTCCCTCGCCCCCGAGGCCGCGCCGGCTGGACTGAGTTCGACGCCCGTGTCGTTTCGACACGCCCCTCTGTTTCGTTTGGACACGCCGGCCGGGCGAGGCGCCCGGGAGGAGGGTCCGGCTGTCGGTGGACTGATCTTCCAAGTCCTTGCTGTTGAACGCTTTATGGTTCTCTTGTCTCGTGCTCGGACTGGCTCGCCCATTGGCATGCGGCTTGCGACATTCCTGATGCGAAAGCGTTACGAAACCATCGCAACCTTCGCGATGTCCAGTCCATAGATTCGGCACCAGGAGACGGTGGCCCCATGAAGCCTGCCTACCAGCACCCAAGATCCCGCATCCCCGTTCGTCCTAGAGAGGGAGGCGACGTCCCCGGAATCGTCATCGCCGATGGCGGAGAGGCGGCCCGGTTGTCCGAGCAGCTTCCCCGGGTTCGGGCGTTCGTGTACGGAGAGCGAATCCCCAGCGCTCCCACCCTGCCCTTCGGTCGTTGGAAGCTTCCTGCCTGACCACTTCCTGCCTGACATCGGTCCGCCGGTCTGGACCTGCACCGGTGGGCGCGGGGCAGCGTCGGAATTCCCCTGAACCTTTCACCCATCCCTTTCGTAGGGGAGAGGAAGGGGGGCCGGAGACGGCCATCATGACTTCAGGGGAAGGGGGGTGTCATGTCGAAGCACGACGGGGGAGTTCCGGTGATCGATATTCGGGGCCTCGAGCGCGAGTATCGTCTGGGCGCCGAGACGGTGCGGGCCCTTCGCGGGGTGGACCTCACCATCGACCGGGGTGACTTCGTAGCTATCATGGGTCCGTCGGGTTCGGGTAAATCCACCATGATGAATCTCCTTGGCTGTCTGGATACGCCCACCGCAGGAGAGTACCGGCTCAATGGACAGAATGTGAGCCGGCTCAGTGAGGGCCAACTTGCGCGGGTCCGGAACCGGGACATCGGGTTTGTCTTCCAGACCTTCAATCTCCTCCCCCGCGCCTCGGCCCTCCACAATGTGGAACTCCCTCTCATCTACGCCGGCGTCTCGGCAACCGAACGGCGCCAACGTGCTCGCATGAAGCTGGAGATGGTGGGACTCGGGGACCGGATGTCACACCGCCCGCCTGAGCTATCGGGAGGGCAGCGCCAGCGCGTGGCGGTGGCCCGTGCGCTGGTGAATGAGCCGGCCCTCCTCCTGGCCGACGAGCCCACCGGAAATCTGGATTCACGAACCAGCGACGAGATCATGGACGTTTTCGTTCGCCTGAACGACGAGGGTCAGACCCTGGTTCTCGTGACCCACGAACACGACATTGCCGAGTACGCCAGACGGCAGGTGCACCTTCGGGACGGATTGATCGAGAGGGATTTCCGGAACGAGGTTCGGCGGACATCGACCCTCAGCGCGGCTCCGCCCTCCTGATCCTGAGTTCGAGTGTCCGCGGCTCTCCGTCCCGGATGATGTCCAGGATGATGGCATCCGTCCCCTGGCTCGCCGCCGTCCCCTGTCTCCCTGCGGCTCCCGTCTGCGCCACGATGCGGCGGAGGTCGGAGACGGTTGCCACCGACGTACCCCGGACGGTCTTCACCACGTCTCCCGGTTCCAGACCGGCGGCCCGTGCCGGGGTTCCGTCCGCCACTTCCAGGACCAGCAGGCCGCGGTCCACGCCGAAATAGCGAGCCAGAGCGGGATCCATTCCCCTGAACTCGGCGCCGGCCACCGCCCGGAGCCCCACCATGGCAGCCGGACGCTCGCCCCACCGCATTCGTTCCCGTGCACCCTGTTGTTGGGAAAGGTGGGGCCGGGGTGCCGCCATGACCGCTACCTCCCGGTTCGTCTGCCCGCGGCGGACCACCAGATCCAGGCGATCTCCGGGACGGATCCGGGCAAGGGAGGCCTCCAGGGACTCCCTGGTCGCCGGCACGCCGTCGATTCGGACAATGACGTCCCCCGCCGTGAGTCGGGCACGGGCGCCAGGGCCCCCTGGAAGCACGGAGCGGATGGGTAGTCCCATCTCGCCGCTCCCGGCGGCGAACTCGACCTGGACCCCGAGCCAGCCCCTGCGTTCGCCCTGCTGACCATCCAGGGGACCGGCGGTCAGTCCCATCCATGCCCATACCAGGGCCGGCATCACCAGGCCCCGCCAGGGTAGGTGTGCGGATTTTCCTTGCGTCATCATCGGTTGCTCCCCTTCACCTGGGTCAATACCAGATCCGGTCAGGGGCGGTGGCCGTCATCCCCATCCGTGCGGCGTCCTGCTCGACCTGGACGTTCAGGACGAGCCCGTTCAGGAATGGATCGGCCGGTGCCGCCCAGAGCGCTTCGCGTCCGACCTCAAGGAGCGACTCCATGAGGGCGTATCGGACATGGGGATCCCCCGTGTGACCATCGGCCTCGCCGGCCTCCGCCATGACCCGTTCCCGATACTGCTCCAGAGCGAGGCGGTGCCACTCTTCCGTGGTGGCCAGCACCTCCTGGGCCTCGGCCAACGAGAGAGCACCGGCAGACGCCAGGAGCGACTCGATCCCGCCGGGACCTGCGGCAGCCCACCCCGAGCCTTCGCCCGATGTGCCCAGAAGACCGGACGAGCCCACCCCGGCCCCCAGGAGGAAGAGGAGGATCCCCGCCGCCAGCCGGCTCCACGCCATGGTTCGGGGGGCCGTCTTCCGGGCAGCACCCGACCTCCGGGTCGGCCGCCCGGGCGCCGCCACAAGCCCCTCGGCCTCCAGACGCCGCTCCAGCACCTTCCAGGGAGCCGCTCCCGGGCGCACCGAGGGGAGTGCAGCCAGGACCTGTGTCTGCTCCTTCAGCCCATCCAGTTCCCGGCGGCACTGCGGGCAACCGTCCAGGTGCGCCGCTTCCCTCTCATCGGGGGACTCGTCCACCAGGCGAGCCAGCGTTTCCAATGTCAGATGCCGTTCCATGGTCAATCTCCTGTTTCCCGGTCCGACGACCGTTCTCCTGCGAGGTCCAACTCCGAGCCCTTGAGGATCAACCTCATCCGGGCTCGGGCCTTGAAGAGCTGGGACTTGGAGGTGCCCGGCTGAACGCCCAACCGCTCCGCGATCTCCCCGTGGGTGAACCCTTCCACGTCGTGGAGCACGAGAATGGTTCGCATCCCCTGGGGAAGCCGATCCAGCGCCGCTTCGAGCCGTCGCGCCGCCAGGGGATCCGCCGACTCGTCATCGCCTGGATCCGGGAGGTCGTCAGGAAGGGTTTCCTGAACCTCGGACCGTCTCCGGCGTCCGCGGAGGCCCTGTAGCGCCGAGTTCACGGCGATGCGGTGCAGCCACGTGGAGAACCGTGCGTCGCCTCTGAAGCCAGGAAGGGCCCGGAACGCGCGGATCCAAGCCTCCTGCGCCGCATCTTCCGCCAGATCCTCATCGCCGGCAATGCGGCGCACCACCGCGTAGACCCGGGGGGCGTATCGCTCATAGAGCGCACGGCTCGCCGCCCGATCACCCTGAGCGGCGCCGTCAATGAGTTCCCGTTCGCTTGGAACCGGCATCTCCCGTCCTGGTCACGGTGCTCCGTACCCGACCCTCTCCAGTCGCCTCCCAATCCGTTCAACTCTCAATCCCTTCGATGCCGGCGCGGCCCCCGAGGGTTGCCCGAAGGGCGGAACCGGCGCCTGGCCATGCCCGGTCCGCGATGGCGAGCTCCTGGCCAACCTGCGATCCGGCAGTGGATCCCCGTCTTGTGGGCTGCCGGGCCCTTGGTTAGCCTCGGGCGTCGCCGGCCCGTTCGCCGACGGATCCCGGCCGGCGGTTCGGGTCTTCTCCCATTCCCCTCCCGGAGGTCCCCGCTCCCATGTCACCTGCGCCCGAGCCTGGTGGCTCCGCCTCGCTCCCGAGTCCAGGGGGCGCCGTCGCCCTCCTCTTCCTCGTGGCGATCCTCTTCCTCCTGGGCGCCTTCCCCCTTGGTGCCCTGCTGGGGGAACCGGGCCTGGTCCTGAGCCAACTCCTATTCCTGGCGCTGCCCGCCGTCCTCTACGTCCTGGTTCGGGGGCATGATATCGTCCGTACTTTCTCGCTGCGCCTCCCGTCGGGACGCCACCTTCTGGGGGGGCTGCTTCTCTTCCTGGGAGGTACCCCGTTGGCCTGGTTCCTGGCCTGGCTCCAGAGCCTTGTGGCCCCGGTGCCCGTGGAATACCTGGAGGCCATGGCCGAGATGCTGACGGCGGACTCGGTGCCCCGCTTCCTCTGGCTCCTGGTGATGGCCGCCGTGGTGCCGGCCATCTGTGAGGAAGTCCTCTTCCGCGGCACCCTCCTGAGCGGGCTTCGAAACGGGCTGCCCGCCGTCGTCGCCGTGATCCTGAGTGGGGTCATCTTCGGGCTCTTTCACGCTTCCCCGGAGACCGGGTTCAGGATCCTTCCCACCGCCTGGCTGGGTATCCTCCTGGCGTGGGTGGTGGTGGCCAGTGGTTCACTCCCCCTGGCGGTGCTCCTCCACTTTCTCAACAATGGGGCCATTCTGGCGCTCATGGCACTGCCCCTGACCCGCGAACTGGTGTCGGGGACCGACGACGCGCCTCCGACGGTTCTGATGGTGGGCGCCGTCATCGCCCTGATCCTGGGCATCCGGCTCCTTCAGGGGGGGCGTTCCGCCGATGCCTTGAGTGTGCCCCCCGAGGAAGTTCACTTACGGGAGGGGTAACGACCTACAGGAGGCGGGATGCTGGGCACACTCTTCTTCTTGCTGGCTGCGCTGGTGGTTGTGGGGGGGCTTCTCTTCCGTGGCCGTCTCCGCCGCCGTTTGGACGGACGGGATCCCATGACCGACGATCCTCTTCTCCGGCAGATCCTGGCGGATAGCGGGGCTCAGCGACCGGAAGATGCGCCCCTGGATGAGGAGGCGATCCGGGAGGCGGAAGAGGAGTTCTGGGACCAGGAGTGGGACCAACCGGAGGACTGGCGGGGATGAACCCTGGACCCGAACTCCGATTCGGTGTCCCCGAGCCATCAGGGAGACCAGCCGAACCGGTAGTAGGCGCCGGGGATGGGAACGATGGTTCGATTTGGGGGCGTGTCATCTTCCGGATCCAACCGGTTCACCACCAGCGCCCGATTCAGCGCGACTTCGAGGCCGGCGCCATGACCGCCCGACACGTTCCAGTCGACACCGAGGGGGGCCCGGGCGATAAGGATGGAGCCGCTCCCGTCCTCGGTCCACGCCGTGAGGCTCCAGAAGCCCGCCCCGGCGAAGGGTTGGAAAGCGCCGTCACCGAAATACCGCTTTCCCGAGACCGCCACGGCGATCTCACGGAAGGTGATGGTTCCCAGGGTGAGCTCTGCGGCCCAGTCATTGCGACGGTATTCGGTGACGATTCCCAGGAATCCCGTGCCCCCCAGCGTCAGGCCGAGTCTCACTTCGCCCCGATCCGTGGTCTGGGCTTCCAGCGGACCGGGACCCGGGGGGAGCAGGAGCCACAGCGAAAGGCCCAGGATGCCGAGGAAGCAGGAACGCGACATGGTGACGGGGCGGCGGAGGGACTCGGTGGAGGGAGGGGACAGGCCGGGGGAAAGCAGAGCGGCGGCGAAGCGGAAACGACCGCCAGACGCCGTCACCCGCAGCCCCTTGAGGTCGTTTCGAAGGTAACACCCTCCCGCCGCCACGACACCGTTTGGCCGGTCTTGCGTCGGATATCGTCCGGGCTGAGGCGCATCCGGCGTGGGGCGCCACCACGCCGGAGGAGGCTTCTCTCCCTGGGAACGGGGCTCGTGGCCCTGGCCGTGGTGGGTTGCGAGCCTCCGGATCGTCCTCCCATCCCTCCACCCGGGCTCCCGGCGGCGGCCATGGATTTTCTCGATCCCGACCGGGTCCGCGCCTTCCGCCTTGATCCGGGCGTGGTCTACCGGGAGGTGCGGAGTGGAATCAGTCCCTGGGTCGTCCATCTGCTGGAGGTTGACCTGACCCGCTGCGAATTGGGTTTTCGCGTCGAGGGGAGCGGGGTGGAAGAAGGTCGGATCCCAGTCACCACCCTGGCGCGCCGCGCCGGATCCAGTCTCGTGGCAGCGGTGAACGGGGACTTCTTCACCCCTGAGGATCTGCCCCTGGGCGTCGAGGCCAGTGGAGGAGAGATCCGAGGGCGCAGCACCCGTCCGGTCTTCGCCTGGCGCCCGGGGAATGGACCCTGGATCGGCTCCCTGGAGTGGGACGGCGACTCGATCCGGGTAGGTGAGTGGGCCTTCCCGGCGGAGGAGCCGGATCCACGGATCGAGATCCTCGGTGGGTACCCCACGCTTCTCCGGGATGGGGACTGGGTGGGGGATCTCCAGCAGACGGACCGCCCCGCCTTCTCCACCCAGCGCCACCCCAGGACCGCCCTGGGACTGGATCCCACCCTGGGCCGTGCCTGGCTCGTCGTGGTGGACGGACGGGGCGCATCGTCGGAGGGGATGACCCTGCCCGAACTGGCCGACCTCCTCAAGTCCCTGGGCGCCCGGGAGGCCCTGAACCTGGATGG
Organism: Gemmatimonadales bacterium; assembly: GCA_007695195.1. Classification (GTDB taxonomy): domain Bacteria; phylum Gemmatimonadota; class Gemmatimonadetes; order Longimicrobiales; family Gaopeijiaceae; genus PWLA01. The sequence continues at coordinate 56,639 of REEG01000175.1, forward strand.
GGGAGGGTCGTCGGTCATGGTGGTCCGGGGCGAGACGGTGAATCGGCCCTCGGACCCCCAGGGTGAGCGCGCCGTGGTGAATGCGCTGGTGGTGCGCAGGGATACGGCCTACTGCCGAACCGGCCTGCCCTGACGGGGCGCCGCACCCCTCAGCCGGATCACCCCTCTTCGCCCTTCCGCCCAATGATCCCGGCGGGGATTCACCACGTCTCCCCCTCCCAGCACATGTCCCAGAAGCGGAGTTCGTAGCGGGACGACAGGAGGAAGATCTCGCGGAGCCGGGCCTCCTTCTCCGGCCCCACCCCTTCCGCGATCCGGTCCAGTTCGGCCTTCAGCCACTCCCCGGCGGCGGCGAACTCTTCGGAGGCGTACTGTTCGATCCATTCGGCGTAGCGCTCATCGCCGGGGGTCTCCCACCGGGCCAGCTCCCGGCCGATGACCATGTACCCCCACGCGCAGGGCAGGAGGGCGGCCAGGAGGTCGGCCATGTCCCCGTCTGCGGCGGTCCGGATGAGGAAGTCGGTATAGGCCCGGGTTGTGGGCCACATCTCCGCCGCCTCCAACTGGTCGGGGCTGATGCCGAAGCGAGTGGCGTAGGTGCGGTGCAGCGCCATCTCGGTGTTCAGCGTCATGTCCAGGACCCGGGCGTACCACCCCATGCTGTCCAGATCCTGGGCTTTGGCCACGGCCCAGGCGAAGAGCTTGGCGAACTCCTTCAGGTATCCGTAGTCCTGGACCACCCAACGGGCGAAGACCTCCGGCGCCAGGGACCCGTCTCCGATCCCCTTCACGAAGGGGTGCTCGAGTTGGGCATCCCAGATGGGGTGCGCGGCGTCCAGGAGTCGGTTCGTCAGCGTCATGGGGGGTCGGGTTCTGGGGGTGAAGGGTCGGGGGCACATCCGCCGCGGGGCACATCCGCCGGTGTGCTCCAGGGCGGGGGACTGCGTGCAACCTCCGGTATCCGATGAGAAGGAAACGGCGGCCGGGCCCCCGGTCAATGCGGGCTCGCGCGCCCTACCCGGCCGGCCCCACTTCTTCGTGGGGTATGTGGGCCCTACCTTCTTTCCCGGCGCCGGAGGCGGCGCCCTGGCCAGGTCGCTGTTGGACCGGTTGCCGGCACCGTTGCCACGTCGTGGGGGGAGGGGGCATGAATGCAGGGAAGAGCGCTTCGGAGGCGCATCGCCTGGGGGGAATGCCCCGGGAGGTGTTCGCTCGCCGTCGCCGGCGGGTTCTGGAGCGCCTCGGCGATGACGTGATGATCCTGCCTGCGGCTCCGGCGCTGATCCGGAGTCGGGATTCGGAACTCCCCTACCGACCGGACTCGGAGCTCTTCTACCTGTCCGGGTGCCGGGAGCCGGAAGCGCTCCTGGTGTTGGTGGGCCGCTCCGCCGATGCCTCCACTGTGATGTTCACGCGGGTTCGGGATCCGGAGCAGGAGCGATGGACCGGGCCTCGGGTGGGCGTGGACGCCGCCCCGACCCTGTACGGCGTGGACCGAGCGTTCCCCGTGGGCGAACTCTCCCGGCGGCTTCCGGAGCTCCTGGAAGGGGCGGAGCGCATCCATCACCGGTTGGGGGTCCACCCATCCCTGGACGCCATGGTCGTAGACGCGCTGCGGGTGGCGCGGATCCGGGGTGCCCGCACGGGGAGGGGGCCTCGGGCCGTGGTGGATCCCGGGGGGATCCTGGATGAACTGCGACTCCGAAAGGGACCGGAAGAGATCGTGGCACTCCGGGAGGCGGTGGAGGCCACGATCCATGGATTCCGGGCCGGTATGGCGGTGACGGCCCCGGGGGTCGGGGAGTGGGAGATCCAGGCCGAGGTTGAGGCGGCCTTCCGAAGGGCCGGTGCGGAAGGGCCCGCCTTCGGTACCATCGTGGGGTCCGGCCCCAACGGGTGCGTGCTGCATTACGTGGACAACAACCGGAGGGTTGCCGCCGGGGATCTGGTGCTTCTGGACGCCGGCGCCGAGGTCCGGCTCTACGCGGGAGACCTGACGCGGACCTTTCCGGCCTCCGGCCGATTCACCCCGGAACAGGAGGCGGTCTACGAGGTGGTGGAGTCGGCTCGGCGGGTGGCGGTGGAGGCCGTGGCTCCAGGGGTCACGGTGCAGGAGGTGCACCGTCAGGCCGAGACCCAGCTCCTCCTGGGCCTTCGGGAGCTGGGTCTTCTCTCGGGCAGCGTGGACGAACTCCGGGCCCGTAAGGCGCACCGATCCTACTTCCCCCACCGCACCTCGCACTGGCTCGGGATGGATACCCACGATCCCGGCGATTACGTGGTGGATGGTGGGAACCGTCCGCTGGAACCGGGAATGGTGCTGACGGTGGAGCCGGGGCTTTACTTCCCTCCGGGGCCCGTCGGGACGTCGGGGGACCATCCCTTTGCCGGGATCGGCATCCGCATTGAAGACGACGTCCTGGTGACGGAGGAGGGGCGGGATGTCCTCTCGGAGGCCCTGCCCACGGATCCGGCGCAGGTGGCGGCTCTGGTGGGCAGGGCCGGCAGGTGAGACTCCGGTCGGGGGGGCGAAATGTCCGCCGAGGGTTCAGGGCACCGGGACGTGCGCCGAACGTCGAAACGATTGAATCCACACGAGAGAGGGGAGGTCGCCGTGGTGGCTGAGGAGGCCCGTCCGCGCCTGGGGAGTCGCTTTTTCCGGGCGCATGGGTTGGGGAACGACTACCTGGTGTTCGAAGCGGGAGACGAGTGGACGGCCACTCCCCATGCCGTCCGTATGCTCTGCCAGCGATGGAGGGGACTCGGGAGCGACGGGATCGTGGCGCTCCTGGAACCGGAGCCGGAGGGGCAGAGGCCCTTCCCCCTTCGGATGTTCAATCCGGACGGGTCCGAGTTCGAACGGAGCGGGAATGGCCTACGGGTCCTGGGAGCGTGGCTCCACCGCTCCGGACGGGTTGCCGAGGAGCGCTTCAGGGTCCGCAGTGGGGGAGACGACATCGGGATGCGGGTGCACGCTGTTTCCGATGAAGGGGAGTACGACATCTCCGTGCGCATGGGGAGGGCCAACCCTTCCCCCGAGGCGGTGGGGCTGGACCCCACCCTTCTGACGGCCCACGCCGCCGCCCTTCCCATGCAGCCGGTCTCGGTGGGCAACCCCCACGCCGTGGTCTTCGTCCAGGAGATGAGCCCCCCGTTGACCCTCTCCGACACCCACCTCCGGGAGCTGGGTTCGCTTCTCAGCGCCAACACGGCCTTCCGTCAGGGTACCAACGTCCAGTTGGTCCGTGTGGAACGGGACGGTCGCCTCCGCATCGCCATCTGGGAGCGGGGGGTCGGAAAGACCTATGCATCGGGAAGCAGTTCGTGCGCGGCCGCGGTGGCCGCCGTCCATCGGGGCCGGATTCCCCCGGGCACCGTTGTGGTGGAGATGGAGGGTGGGACCATGGAAGTGACCGTGTCCGCGGAGCTGGACGTGATCCTCCGCGGCCCGGTCCGGGAGGTGTGCGAGGGCCGGCTGACCGCACGGTTCATCCGGAGCCTCACCGGGGAGTGACGGAGCCCGGCCGCCGGGCCCACTCACTCCCCGGAGGTCATGTGCGGCCGGATGCCGCGGCGGCGCTCAGGTTCGGACCCGGATCAGAAGGATGACGGCTCCCACCAGGAAGAGGACATTGGGTAGCCAGGCCGCCCAGAGCGCCGGGAGCGTCCCGGCGTACCCCATGGCGCCCGATACCCGGAAGAGCATGAGGTAGAGCATGGTGGTGGCCAGGGACAGCCCGATCCCGTACGCCGTGCCGCCCCGGCGGCTGGAGGTGGCCAGGGGTGCGCCGAAGAGGATGATGATGAAGGTGGCCACCGGAATGGCCAACTGCTGCTCCCGCTTCGTGAGCAGGCGTCCGGCGTCCCCACCCGACCGGATCACCCGCTCCGCCAGCACGCCCAACTCGGCGTAGGTCATCTCGTCCTCGTCCCGCACCGTATCCAGGAGGTCCCGGGGGGCTTCCGCCAACGTTTCGGCGTCGAATTCCGTGAACTGGGTCGCCACCTCCCGCCCGTCGGGATGGAGCTCCCGGATCCATCCGTTCTGGAAGATCCACCCCTCACCCTCGCGCCACACGGCCTGGTCGGCCAGAATGTGACGGGTGGATCCGTCTCCGTTCACAGACCTGCTCTGCAGGGTGACCCCCTGCATCCGGTTGTCCGATGTGGTGAGGCGCCGGGCCGAGAGGGATTCGCCGGCGTCGGTGATGTAGACGAAGTTGCTCCGCCACTCCTGGCGCCGTTCCCGCTCACCCAGAACCTCCGCGGCGATCTGGTTCGTGCGAGGGACCACCTGGGAGATGGCCAGGGCGGCGCCCGTGAGCACCAGGCCGGCCATCACCATGGGCATTATGAGCCGGTAGAAGGAGATCCCGCCGGCCTTGGCCGCCATGAGCTCCCGGTGGGTGGTCATGGGATAGATGGTGAAGACGGTGGCCAGGAGCGCCGCTACTGGAAAGGACCAGAGGAAGAAGTTGGGGAACTGATACATGTACCCCTGGGCCACCTCGCCCATGGTGAGGCCCCGCTCCAGATAACGATCCAGGCGGTCGGTGGCGTCTCCAAGGATGAACAGGAGGGGCGCTCCGGTCACGAAGACGAAGAAGAGCTTCAGAAACGTCGCCAGGACGAAGCGGTCCAGGATCCTCATGGGGCCGCCGTCTCCTGAGGGGCGGCCGCCGCCGTTCCCACTCGACCCTTCAGTCGCTGGAGGAGGGCCCCCACAAGATGCTTGAGTTCGTCCAGCCTGTTCCCCCGGTTCGTGGCCATATCGCGGGCCATGCGACTCATGAGCCCCAGGGCGGGGATCAGGAGCAGGATGTTGGGCGCCCACATCCCGACCCAGGGGTGGATCTGCCCCCGGTCGGCGAAGCGCTCTCCTACGATGAGTCCGACCCAGTAGAAGAAGAAGATGCCCAGGGAGAGCGCGATGACCATGCCCACACCCCCCTGGGGGTAGCGGATGGCCAGCGGCGCCCCCAGGAGTACGAAGACCAGGCAGGCGAAGGCGATGGAATGCTTCTTGAAGATCTCCACCTGGTACTGGTAGACGTTCAGGTACTGAACGCCCCAGCGGTGGTGGATGACACGCGACTCCGACGCCTGCTCCGCCACAAGGTGATCACGGGGAGCCGAGAGGCGGTCTTCATGCAGCACGATCCGCTCGTCTCCCACCGGCGCCGGCTCCAGGGCATTCTCCACGGCCCGCTCCGACAGGGAGAGCATCTCGTCGGCGATGGAGTGGGTCTCTTCCAGGCTCTGGTCGGCCCGGGACCGGAGCATGGCGATGTTCATCTCCCGGTCGCTGCGGGCACCTCCCCCGGTGCGGCGCTCAAGTTCGGTGCCCACACCGCGGAAGGGGATGATCTGGGTCTCGAAGTAGAGCCGCTGGAAGCCGCCGGGCCGGGCGTCGGTGGTCTCGAAGACCACGCCCTCTTCCAGCGTCAGGTAGAGGTCGCGGCGATCCGGGGTGAAGGCCATCTCGCCTCGCTGGGCCACGATGGTCCGGTTTTCCCCCAACCGGGACAGGTCGTAGATGGTGACGTCGGTGAGGCGGTTGGTGGCGTTGTCGATGCCCCGGGCCCGGAGGAAGTACCGGGTGTCATCGATAGTGTGGACCTCGTTCACCACCTCTTCGCGCAACTCGAAGGTGGGGCTCTGCCGCCCCACATCCGCCAGGAGATTGGCAAGTCGGTGATTGGACTCCGGAAGGACCCGGTCGTTGAAGTAGAGCATGGTCCCGGTGAGCACCACGCCCACCAGGGCGATGGGGATGAGGAGCCGGGCCGGATGGACGCCGCCGGCCGCCAGCGCCGTGATCTCGTTGTTCCCCGTCATGTCCGAGAAGGCGTACAGCACCGCCACCAGGATGGCCATGGGGAAGGTCAGGGCGATGATGTGCGGCAACGAGAGGAGCATGAACTCCAGGATGATCCCCGGATCCAGGCCCTTCCCAACCAGATCTTCCAGCGCCCGGGCCACCGCATTGAGGAAGAGGAGCCCGGTCACCGCGGTGAAGGCGAAGAGGAAGGGTCCGATGTGGGACCGGACGATGTAGCGGGTCAGAATCCTCATCTGCACCAGGTGTTGGATCGGGGCGACCGTGCGATGGGGCAGCGACCGGTTCCGGCCGTCCCCCTGCTCATGGGCGCCCGGGTTCCAGGGGTCCGGTGGAACGTTCGAGCGCGGCTCTACAATCCCCAACTTACCCGATTTCCGAAAGAGCGGTCCCTCGCCCCCGTGGACCGGACCGGGAGAACCCGGTGAACCCACTGGCCGCGCTGACGCTCCTGATCCTGCTCTCCGGATCGGACACGCCGCCGCCGTCGTCTCCGACGCCCGGCGCCGCACCGGCGTCTGTGACGGCCACTTCGCTCGACCCGGACACCCTCCAGGCCGCCACGCCGGATTCTCTGCTTCGCCCGCCTGGCGACCTGGCCATCCGGATCCGGGCCCGGGGCGAGTTCGGCGGGGACTGGACACAGTTTCGGCCGTGCGACGCCGGAGTCCAGGGGACGTGCAACCCGGACCTGGTTCCGCAGCTCCAGCCGGACGTCCTTCTGGGGGTCCAGGCCGGGGGAGGCATCGCCGACCGGATCTTCCTGGATGTGGATTACGACCAGACCCGGGAGTTCGCCGGGGCCAATCGCTTCCGCGCCTTCTATCAGGGAAGGGAGGGAGAGATCCTGCAGCGGGTGGAGGTGGGAGATGTGACCTTCGCCCTCCCCGAGACGCGCTTTCTCACCCGGGGCATCCCGGCCGGGAACTTCGGCGTACTGGCCCGGGGCGAGGTGGCGGGGGTGGAGCTCCAGACCGTCTTCGCCCAGCAGCAGGGAGCCCGCCGGTCCCGGGAGTTCCGACTGGGGGCACAGGGGGGCGAGGTGGGGATCATCCAGGGAGACAGCCTGGTGCTGGATGACGCGGAGTACGTGCAGGGCCAGTTCTTCTTCCTCATGGATCCCGGGCGCCTCCAGGGGGCTCCCCACCTGGACGTTCTCTCCCTTCGTCCCGGTGACGCGCCCCCGGAGCTGGCTCCCGGCCCCGAGCCCATCCAGCTCTACCGCATGGAGCGGGATCCGGTCCTTCGGCAGCAGGTGGAAGGCTACATCCAGGCCGACGCCGTGGCGGAGGGGGCTGGGGGGACGGTCCAGGAATCGGGGTGGTTCCGGTACCTCCGGCCGGGGGTGGACTACTACCTGCATCCATCGGGGCTGTGGGTTGCCCTCCGCAGTCCCCTTCGCCCCGATGAGGCGCTGGCGGTGACCTACCGGACGGCGCTGGGCGAGGAGGTGGGTGACTACAATCCCGAGGCTGTGGCCAATCAGGGGCGAGTGCCCACCCTCGAGCTCCTTCGAGCGTCCCGGTCCCAGCATCAGCCCGGCCGCGCCACCTGGGATCGGGAGATGAAGCAGGTCTACCGGATCTCGGGGTCCGACGAGGTGGATCCGGGTTCGGTGGATCTACGGATCTCGTTGGGGGAAGAGAGTGGCGGACGGACCTTTCTCACCGCCCCCGACGGGCGGCGGATCCCCCTCCTGCGTCTCCTGGGGCTCGATGAGTCGGCTCCGGTGGACCAGGTGGACTCGCGGGTCCTCTTCCAGCCTGCCCAGGACCTCCTCCGGGAGGTGGGACTGCAGCAGCAGGTGGGGCTGCAGGGGACCTTCCTGGTCTTTCCCACCCTTCGCCCCTTCATGGAACCGCCACCGGTCCCGTCGGAGGGGCTGGACGCCGAGGCGGCCCGGGGGATCCTGGGGGGCGACGCCAATCGCCGGATCTACGAGACGGTGGATCCGCTGGAACGGGAGGCCGCCGGCCTCTTCCGTCTGAACCTCACCGCTGAGGTCCGGAGCCTGGGCGTGACCGCCACGGTGGCGCTGGGGGCCTTCGGGATCCGGGAGGGGAGCGAGCGGGTCTACCTGGGAGACCGTCTCCTGCGCCCCGCCGTGGATTACATCCTGGATCCAGGCACCGGGGTTCTGACCCTCCTGCAGCCCGGCGCTCTGCTGGCGCGAACGTCCTCGGACCGTCTGCAGGTCTCGTGGGAGCAGGCTGCGGTCTTCCGAATCGCGCCCACCTCAATCGTGGGTGCCAGTGCGTCGCTGCCCGCCGGTGGGGCGGGGCGGGTCGAGCTCATGGGCCTCTACCAACTGGAGCAGGAGCGGGTGAACCGGCCGCTCTTCGGCGCCGAACCCGGTTCCCTGGGCATGGTGGGGGCTCGGTCGGCGCTGGCGTGGGAGCTGCCCGGCGTCGACGCCTTCCTCCAGCGGTTCGACAACGGGCCGGCGGGAGATGGGGGCGGGGCCCACTTCCGCATCGACGGGGAGGTGGCCGTCTCCCTCCCCAATCCCAATGTGTCCGGGGACGCGTATCTGGACGACTTCGATGCCGGAAACGAGCGCGGGCTCTCCCTGGTCTCCTCGGCCTGGCACCTGGGAAGCCGGCCGGCCTTCCGGAGCGGGGCCGAGGAGGTGCTCCCGGTGGAGCTGGACGCCACCTCGGTAGCCTCCCTGACCTGGCAGCACAACTGGGTGGAGGAAGGGGTGGCCGGCGACTCCCTGGGCATCTTCGAGGGCTTCCTCTCCCAGGACGAGGTGGATCGTCAGATCGGATTCGCCGGAAGTCAGACCCGCGAGACCGGCCTTCGCCTTACCTTCGGGCGGGACGAAGGCCCGGGAGCCTTCCCCGACGGACCCCGCTGGCGCTCCATCACCACCCTCCTGTCGCCCACCGGGGCGGACCTGACCCAGACGGAGTATCTGGACCTGTACGTGGCCGACGGCGCCGACCTGACCCTGATCTTCGACCTGGGACTGGTGAGCGAGGATGCGTTCTTCGTGGATGCCCAGGGGCGCACCTCCGGGATCCACCCCCGCACCGGCAGGCCCTGGGGACAGGGCGTCCTGGACCAGGAGGCGGATCCCCTGCGCGGTGAGGTGTGGGGTCCGGAAGCCGATGCCCGTGGGGTCTGGCCCGAGGAGTGCCGGGCCGATCCGGGGCGAGTGTACCGACTCGGAGACCCGCGGGCCAACTGCACCCGGGGCAACGGCCGTCGCGATACGGAGGACCTGAACCAGAACGGGGTGTTGGACACCGAGGAGCGCTACATCCGCTACGTGCTGACTCTGGGGGCCGGATCGCCATACCTGGTGCGCGACCGGAACCAGACCGGTACCCGGTTCCGCCTCTACCGGATTCCCCTGAGAGGTCCCCTCGCCATCAATCCCGGCGGTGCCTTCACCGAAGCGGATTGGCGGAACGTGCAGTTCCTGCGCATGACGGTGGCGGGGACACGGCCGGGGACTGCCACGTTGGCCCGGATGCGCCTGGTGGGCTCGCGGTGGGTCAAGCGAGGGGTGGACGGGGTGCTGCGGGGGATCGGCGGGGACACCCTCTCGGCGCTGGGGACGCTGGAGGTGACCCCGGTCTCGGTACTGACGGAAGGGGGAGCCTACCGGGCGCCACCGGGCGTGCTGGCCCAGTTGGACGATCCCTCGGCGGCGGTGGGTGGACGGGGCGTTGAGTTCAACGAGCGGTCGCTGGCCCTTCGCTACGACGCCCTGGGGGGCGGAGACCGGGCCGAGGTCTACCTGCGCTTCCTGCAGCGCCCCCGGAATTTCCTGAACTACTCCCGCCTCCGGGTGTGGACCCTGGCGCGGCGGGGGGCGTGGGGCGAAGGGGTGCCCACCGACTTCTTTTTGAAGGTGGGAAGCGACGCCGAGAACTTCTACCTGTACCGGAGCCGGCTCACACCGGCCGCCGATCCCCAGGCCGTGCTTCCCGACGAGTGGCGGCCGGAACACCGCATCGAGTTCGACGCCTGGATCGAACTCCGACGCGAGGCGGAAGAGCGCCTGCTCATGGCCCCGCCCGGTCCCGGGGATCCACCTGTGGAGGTGTGGTCCGCCGACTCCACCTACGCCGTGGTCCTCCGGGATCGGGCCCGGGCCCCCAACCTGGCGGCGGTGCGGGAGATCAGCATGGGGGTCTGGAATCAGGGGCCCGCTCCGGTGGACGGAGAGGTCTGGATCAATGAGCTGCGTCTGGGGGGAGGGCTCCGGACGCCCAGCGCGGCCCAGGTCCTGAATCTGGAGTTGGACGGGGGAGGCCTCTTCCAACTGAGGCTCGGGTACACGGGGCAGGGCGCCGACTTCCAGCAGCTGGATGAGGCCCGGACCTTCCAGTCCGACGCCGCCTTCTCCCTGGGCGGGACGGTGCAGGCCGGCCGGCTTCTTCCCGGCGAGTGGGGCGTGGAGCTGCCGGTGACGGTGTCGCACCAGAGCTCGTCCCGGGACCCCTTCTTCCTGGAGGGAACGGACCTCCGGGGCGACTTGCTCCCCGGGCTCCGCGCGCCTGGATTCAGCGACACACGAGTCGCCGTCGCCCTGGCCGGACGGGGCGAGACGGGGGTGGAGTGGCTGGACCGGGTCCTTCCCGGGGCGGATCTGCGGCTCAGCCTCCTCCGGTCCACCGGGACCACGGTCACCTCGGAGACGGCGGTCCGGGGGAGCGAGGTGGGGGCCGGGTACGCCTGGCGTCCCGACACGCGGACGGTGGGGCTCGTGCCCGGCGCCCTTGAGCCGGTGGCCCGGATCTTCCTCCCTCCCGGCTGGCTCCGGAGCCTCCGGGAGACCCGGGTGCGCTGGACCCCGGTGGAGGTGCGCATGGTGAGTGGCCTGGGCCGGCGTCAGAGGGTCATCACGCGCTTCGACCAGCTCCTGGTGGATCCGGCGGATCCGGGTTTCACCGAGCGGGGGCTGGAGCATCGGCTCGAGAACTCGCTGCGGGTTGAGTTCGGTCCGCTGGAGAGCCTCCGCGGCAGCCTTGAGCTTCGGGCGGTCCGGGACCTTCTGGATCCGGACGATGGAGTTCGGGATCCGGTGGCGAGGCCCCTGGTGGAGGCGGAACGCCGGAGTCTCCTGGGGCGAAGCATCGGCTGGGAGACCGGGCGCACGGTGGAGGGGCGCCTGAGCTATCGTCCCCCCCTTCCCGACTGGGTGCGCGCCGACCTGGGAGTCCGGACCCGGTACCGGGCCGACCGCAACGCCGGGCTCTTCCAGGTGCCCTCGCCCGGCTCCGGTGGTGGGGCGGCTCCGGAGGGGGAACTGCTCCGGAACGTGGGAGCGGACCGGGACCTCAGGGCCTCCCTGGCTCTGGAGCCTTCGCGGATCGCGCGTCGCCTGGCCCCCCTCAGCCCGGTTTCGGTGAGTGTCCAGGACGGTGTGACCTCGTGGTTCTACCGGGAACCCATCTCGCCCGGCGCCGGACTCCAGTTGGGGCTGGCCCGCATGGGCACCCTGCAGGAGGTGGACGGGATTCCGGCCACGACGCTGGTGGATCGGACCGGGGTCACGGCGGGCTCGGGGCTTCGGCTTCCGGGGAGCGTGTTTGTGAACGTCAATGTCCAGGAGACCCGGGTCGGGTCGCTGGACGCCCGAGCCGAGCGGAGCAGTCGGGTGCGGTCGTGGCCCGATCTGCGGGTCGGGGTGTCGGACCTTCCCCTTCCCGGAGGCTGGGACGGATGGGTCGAGCGGGTCACCATGTCCACCGGTTGGCAGAGGATCGATGAGGAGGTGGAGTTCGGCCGGGCCATCCTGCAGCGCCGGAGCCGGTCCGACCTTCGGGTGCCGGTGGAGGTGGTGGTGGAGTGGGGCGGCGGCTTCACCACCCGGTACCGAGGTCTGCTGGGCCGGGGTCAGGGAGAAGATCCCACAGGCACCACCGAGCGTGTGCGCCGGGATCACGGCGTGTCGGTGGAGACGGTGATCGGCCCGCAGACGGGTCTCGGTGGAGGGCGGATGCAGGAGCCGCTCCGCTTCGCCCTCATCCTGGACTGGTCCGAGACCGAGGATTGCCGGGTCACCACGGTGCAGGACCGGTGCGTGCCCTTCCTTTCGCAGCTCGATCGAAGTGTGAATCTGGCTGTGAATACGCGGCTGTCCGACATGGAGGTGGGGGCGCGCGCCGCCCTGAACGACCGTCGGTCCTTCGTCGGACTGCAGACCGGGGCGACCCAGTTCCAGGTGGGGATCTGGGCCCGGATGGTGTTCTCGTCGGGGCCGGCTGCGCTGCTGGGGAGGCCCGCCGAACCGTTCTGAGCCCGGGTTCACGGGGCCCATCGGGCCATGGGACCGCCCACCTTGTGGGTCCAAACTGGGGCATGACGCCCGAAGAACAACGTACCGTCCTCATTACGGCTCTCGTCCTCATCCTGGCCAGCACAGTGAGGCTGGCGTGGGAATCCCGGCCGGTGGCGCCGCTGCTCCCCCCGGATATGTCCGCCTACGGGGAGCTGATTCAGGCCACCGACTCCCTCCTGGCGGTGGAGGAGCGCCGTCGCACACCGCTTGCTCCCGGTGAGCGCGTGGACCCGAACCGCGCCGACGAGGTGGAGCTCTCCCGCCTTCCCGGGGTGGGCCCGGCGCTGGCGCGGCGGATCATCGACGACCGCGAGCTCGGAGGACCCTTCCAGGATCTGGACGCGCTGGAACGGGTGCCGGGGATCGGTGCGGCAACGCTGCGCCGGCTCGACGGGCTCCTGGATCTGGACGCCCCCCCCGTCGGAGACGCGGCCGGTGGCGCCGAGGGACCGATAGACCTGAATCGCGCCGAACTCGCCGAGTTGGAACGGCTGCCCGGGGTCGGGCCCGCTCTGGCCGAGCGGATCCTGGCGGAGCGACGTCGAAGGGGCCGGTTCGGGGCACCGGAAGATTTGTTGGAGATTTCCGGGATCGGGCCGATAACCTGGGAGAGGTTGCGTCCACTGGTCACTGTGGACGGAGCCCATGGGAGCGCTCATTGAACCTCCCTTCACCGTCCCTCCGATCCCGGTATTCGGAATGGCCACACGACTCGCCCAGGACCGACTCGGAGACCTCTGTCTCCGAGAAGGTTTGATCACGCCGGAGCAGTTGCAGACGGCGTTGACCGAGTCCCGCAGCTCCGGGAGTCGGCTCGGGGTCATGCTGGTGAAGATGGGCTTCGTGGAAGAGGCCGAGTTGACCCGCACCCTGGCCCGCCAGTACCGGGTCCCCGCCGTGGATCTGGACCGGGTGAAGGTGGATCCCCGGATCATCAAGCTGATTCGCCCTGAAGTGGCCCACAAGCATCTGGTCCTCCCTCTCCGGCGAGTGGGGCGCACGCTGACGGTGGCCATGGCGAATCCATCGGACCTGGGCGCCATCGACGATCTGAAGTTCATCACCCGCTACGAGATCGAACCTGTGGTGGTGGGGGAGCACACGCTACGAAAGCACCTGGAGCGGTACTACGAGATCTCCGACGACAGCATGGTCGGAGCACTCGCGGATCTCATCGACGAGGCCGATCTCGAGTTCGTGGAGGACGACGACGAAGAGGAGGTCTCGGTCGCCGTTCTCCAGGAGCAGATCGACGCGGCACCGGTGGTGAAGTTCATCAACGGACTCCTCACCGATGCCGTGCTCAAAGGGGCCTCGGACATCCACATCGAGCCCTATGAGAAGGAGGTGCGGGTCCGCTACCGCATCGATGGGGCGCTCCATGAGGTCATGAAGCCCCCCATGAAGATGAAGGCGGCGCTCACCAGCCGGATCAAGATCCTGGCGGACCTGAACATCGCCGAGCGCCGGGTTCCCCAGGACGGCCGCATCAAACTGCGCCTTCGGAAGCGGGTGGTGGATTTCCGGGTGTCCACATTGCCGGTGATCTTCGGCGAGAAGATCGTGCTCCGGATCCTGGACAAGGGGAATCTCACCTTCGACCTGGAGAAGTTCGGCTTCGAGCCCAAGGCCGAAAAGGACTTCATGGATTCCATCATGAAGCCCTACGGCATGGTGCTGGTCACAGGGCCCACCGGGTCCGGTAAGACCACCACGCTCTACTCGGCCCTGTCCAAGGTCAACACCGAGCAGGTGAACATCATGACGGCGGAAGATCCGGTGGAGTACAACCTCCACGGGATCAACCAGGTCCTGGTCCGAACCGAGATCGGGATGAGCTTTGCGGCGGCCCTGCGCGCATTCCTGCGACAGGACCCCAACATCATCATGGTGGGAGAGATCCGGGATCTGGAAACGGGGGGGATCGCCATCAAGGCGGCCCTTACCGGCCACCTCGTCCTCTCGACCCTACACACCAACGACGCCCCGTCCACCGTGACCCGACTCATGGACATGGGGCTCGAGCCGTTCAATGTGGCCGCCGCCCTGAACCTCATCACCGCCCAGCGACTGGTCCGCCGGATCTGCAACAACTGCAAGGCCGAGACGACCTACCCCCAGGAGTACCTGGCGGCGGCCTCGATCCCGCCGGAGTACGCGGCCCGGACCACCTTCTACAAGGGGAAGGGGTGCGACGAATGCAACGGTTCGGGCTATCGGGGCCGCCAGGGAATCTACGAGGTCATGACCATGACTCCTCGGCTCCGGAAACTGATCATGCAGGAGGCCGGGACCGATGAACTGCGGGAGCAGGCCATCGCCGAGGGGATGCTCACCCTTCGCGTCGATGGACTCAAGAAGGTGGAGCGCGGCATTACCACGTTGGAAGAGGTGGTCAAGGAAACCTCGGTCTAGTGAAGCTGAATGGCCGTAGCACGGACCCGGCCCCAAATGGGAGGAGAACGGTGGAGAAGCAGAACGCGGCAGCCGAGGGCAGGTTGGGGGTCCGGGCCCTCCTGGAGGAGATGATCGAGCGGGGAGCCTCGGATCTCCATCTCACAGTGGGGGAGCCCCCCAGGCTTCGGGTGGACGGGGATCTGTTGGATTCCAGTGAAAAGCACATCCTCACGCCCAAGGATACCCTGACCCTGGCGTACTCCATCCTCACCGAGCAGCAGAAGAAGCGGTTCGAGACCGAGGATGAATTGGACTTCTCGTTCGGGGTGCAGGGGCTCTCGCGGTTCCGGGGCAACTGCTACAAGCAGCGGGGCTGCATCGCCATGGCGCTGCGGCAGATCCCCTACGAGATCCATTCCCTGGAGAGCCTGGGGCTGCCCCCCACGGTCCAGAAACTGGCCGAGCGCCCCCGCGGTCTGGTGCTGGTAACCGGCCCCACCGGCTCCGGGAAGTCCACGACGCTGGCCGCCATGCTGGACAAGATCAACCGGGAGCGGAAGGCGCACATCATCACGGTGGAAGATCCCATCGAGTTCATCCATCGCCACAAGAACTGCACGGTGAACCAGCGAGAGGTGGGAACCGATACCAAGACCTTCTCCCTGGCCCTCAAGTACGCGCTCCGGCAGGACCCGGACATCATCCTCATCGGTGAGATGCGGGACCTGGAGACCATCAGTTCCGCCCTCACCATCGCAGAGACCGGCCACCTGGTCCTGGCGACCCTTCACACAAATTCGGCGGCGGAGTCCATCAATCGGATCATCGACGCCTTCCCGTCGCATCAACAGGCCCAGGTACGGGCGCAGTTGGCCTTTGTGCTGGAAGGGGTGGTGACGCAGACGCTACTCCCCCGGGCCCGGGGACGCGGACGGGTCTGCGCGGCGGAGATCATGATGTGCACCCCCGCCATCCGGGCCCTCATCCGGGACGAGAAGATCCACCAGATCTATTCCCTCATGCAGGCCGGGAAGAAGCACGGCATGCAGACCATGAACGACTCGCTGCAGCAACTCTACCTGCGGAGGGAGGTGGATCTGAAGGAGGCCGTGCGGCGTTCGTCCGATCCCGCCGAACTCCTCAGGGCCGTGGGTGAACCCACGCCGGCGGGGGTCCGTTGACGGATCCCTTGCCTGCCACTCGCGCCGGTGCGGGTGGCTGACCGATTGAACCTCTGAGCCCAGACGACCATGCCAGTCTTCAACTACAGCGCCCGGCCCGCCACGGGCGGAGAGATCCGGAACGGCGAGGTGGAGCTTCCCACCAAGGCGGAGGTAGCCTCCTTTCTTCAGCGGCAGAAGCTCATTCCGGTCGCCATCCGGGAGAAGGAGAAGGCGCTCTCCATTAGCTTCGGCTCAGGGGTGAAGACCCGGGACATCGTCATCTTCACCCGTCAGTTCGCCACCATGATCAACTCGGGTCTGCCTCTGGTGCAGTGCCTTGAGATCCTGGCCGAGCAGACGGACAACGAGAAGCTGGGAGCCACCACACGGGAGGTGCTCTATGATGTGGAGTCAGGGAACACCCTGGCCGACTCCCTGGGCAAGCATCCCAAGGTGTTCACGCGCCTCTACGTGAACATGGTGGCCGCCGGTGAAGCGGGGGGTATCCTGGATACGATTCTCCTGCGGTTGGCCACCTTCTTGGAAAAGAACGACGCCCTGGCCCGGAAGATCAAGGGCGCTATGATCTACCCGGCCGTGATCCTCTTCGTGGCTGTGGCGGCGGTGGCGATCCTGCTCATCTTCGTGATCCCCACCTTCCAGCAGATGTTCGCCTCGGCGGGGGTCCCGCTGCCCCTTCCCACCCAGTTCGTCATCGCCATGTCGGCCTTCCTCCAGGCCTACTGGTGGGCACTTCTCATCGGGGGCGGCCTCTTCGCCTTCTTTGGACGCCAGTATTACAAGTCCGACCAGGGTGAGAGGGTCATTGACGCAGGCTTCCTCAAGATGCCCATTCTGGGCGACCTCCTCCGGAAGGCGGCAGTGGCCCGGTTCACCCGGACCCTGGGGACGCTGGTCTCATCCGGTGTCTCCATTCTGGAAGGGCTGGAGATCACCGCCAAGACGGCGGGCAACCGGGTCATCCACGACGCCGTCATGGGTTCGCGCCAGTCCATCGCCGGCGGTGAGACCATCTCCGCGCCCCTCCGGAAGTCGGGCGTCTTCCCACCCATGGTGGTACAGATGATCAACGTGGGGGAGCAGACCGGCGGTCTGGACGAAATGCTCACCAAGATCGCCGACTTCTACGACGAAGAGGTGGACGCCGCCGTGAGCGCCCTCATTTCGGCCCTCGAGCCCATCATGATCGTGGTACTGGGCGTGGTGGTGGGCGGCATGATCGTGGCCATGTACCTCCCCATCTTCGACATGATCTCGGCGGTGCAGTAAGGGGGGGCTGATGCCGGCCGGAGCCGAGGAGTCAGCGCCAACCGTTGTGCCGTGCGGCGAGCGGAGCATCGCGGTCATGTGTGGAGCTACGACTTCGTGCTGGACCGGACGGAGCAGGGCGGACTGCTGAAGTCTCTCGTGGTCCCGGATGAGCATACGTGGGAAGCCCACGCCATCGAGGTCTGGCGAAGCTCCACGGGAAAGGATGTGGTGGCGGTCTTGCAGCGCCTGATCCGGGTTCACGGGGAGTCCGAATACCCACGGTCGGACAATGGGACCGAATTCATGGCTGAGGTCGTTTGGAAGGGGCTTGAAGACGCCGGTGTGAGCCCGCGGTACTGGCTGAGCAGTTCCGGGTCGAATACAACGAAGAGCGGCCTCACATGTCGCTGGGCTATCTGACCCCGGCGGAGTTTGCCAGTAATTCGCCTGGGCCTTTTTTCTGTCCCCGCGATGCGGGGACGTCTTTGGACTCCCCAGGGGTTGGGGAGGGGGTACTCACAGTCCAATAGACCCCGGTACGGGGCATCCATCACGGCGGCCCTACCGATTTGTCGGGTCCTACAGATGGATCTGAGGCTTGGGGCAGTGGGCGCGGAGCCTTTGCGAACGGAGCCGTCGGCCGCAAGGCCCGGAAGGGCAACTGCGTGAAGACTTTCGTTCACATTCGGGCAAAATCCTGCATCCCCCGGCCATAGCCCCCACATCCCCTTCGCTCCCGACTCGCCGCGAGCCGCTAACCAGAGTGGACATCACGGGACCAATCCACGTCCTGAGATCACCCTCCCAATGCGCCGTGAGGTGTTGGTTGAAACGCCGGTCGCTCTTGCGAAAAAAGACCACTGCTGGATCGCGTTTCTTGTCTCGTTGATGATCTCCTTTGCTCTGCCGGCATCGAGATCACACTCAGTGGCGACGTTGATCATATCTGTTTCTCGCGGCCGTTCTGCTTCTCCAGCTATGCCCATGGTATGCTGACCTCTCGGGCCTTCCGAGAATACCAGGTCGTATGCGGGGGCGAGTTCCCACTTTCCGCTTCGATCCATCAAGTATGAGAAATTCTTCACATGATCGTCCCGGTTGTGGGCCAATACGTTGAACACCATGCGTCGGTATGCCTCCTCGACCTGCCGGTGATCCTTGGTGAGCATGCGGGTCGCCCTGAGGAACCCCTCGTACTCGAGAGATGGCAACCGGTGGCTGGCGTGCAGAAGGCCACCGAGGGTGTGCATGTGAAGTCGCGAGTTTCCAGCACGATCAAACCGTTCAACTCCGAAGTAGCGCCCGCCATCCCGTGTCTCAAAGATGGTGGTGGGTGGGATGTTCAAGCCGGCCTCTCTCGCCATGGATGCGTAGGCCGCCTCAACTGCGCCTATCTCGGGGAGATCTTCACCTCCCGGAAACTTGACGAGGTAGTGACGAAAGTCTTCGGGCACATCGGCTGTTCCGGCGATGGCGCGGCCGTCCTCATGTACCGCAATGAGCACTTTGGGTCGTGCGCCTCCGGGAGAGCCGCCGGCAACGCGGAGGGATGGAAGCAACTCTTCCGTACTTCCTTCCAGAATACGCTCCGCCTGCTGTGCCAGCTCTTGAAGATCCACGACCTGGCTTGAATCCTCCTCGTTGGCCGTCGGCGGATGATATGTGAGCGCTCCCATTCCTCGCTCGCCGATGTAAGCCAGTCTATCCAGGATCGAAATACGTGCTGGGGCCAATCCCTGCCTCCTGAACACGCGATCCATCAACAGAAGGCCCCATCCATCAGGCAAAGAATCATTGAACACACCAAAGACTTGGCTGAACTCGCGCTCAGTGTGTTCGAATAGGCCGGGCTTCACCGGCAACTTGAACGGCGAAATCGGCAGAGGGGTGCGCACGAAGTCCGGAGCATACTCAAAATAGATGCGCCGGTCTCGTTCGGCGAGCGTACCCACTACGGTTTGCTCGTCGCCCCAGTCAAGTCGAACCTGAAGCTTACGCATCCCGCCGCTTTCCTCGCTTCCTTCTCGGACGGTCGTAGGCTTCCAGGTCAGACAAGGATCGAGCAGGAGGGAGAGCGAAGAGATCCTCGAAGCCCCCCTGGGCGTCCAGAATCACTGCAAGTTTCAGGAGGCGTTCAAGAGAAACTTGTCCGCTCCGCTCAAAACGGCGGTATGTGGCCAGGGAGATGCCACTTCGGTCCGCGATCTCCTGCTGGGTCCACCCACGCTCCAATCGAAGTGCCTTCACCCGACGGGCAAGTAGACTCGCAATTTCGCGAGGCCTTCGCAGTTCAAGTGGCAACATAATGTCACTTAACCTATTCTGGAGGCGGTAAATGACAATATAATAACGGTTTTCTGCGCCACGGTCAAATGATGCCTCACGCGGCGTTGCCGTGGTAGGCTTCACCGGGATCATCGCCACTCCGGCAGCGGGTCACAAAGGGGCCGGCGTTCCCTTTGTTGACGGCGTCAGGCAGGAAGGAAACGACCCGCAGGATCAGCAGGACCAGGACACCACGGCGAGGGAGGCCGCTTGATCACCCCAATCCACCACTCTTGACGAGAGCTCCAGACGCCCAACGGCAGCCCCAAAATGCGAATCCAGGTTCGCATTTTGGGGCTGTTCAGTAGGACTACGGGTGGGCACGCTCAGCGAAGGCAAGGTGCACGGCGCCCGAGAGACTGTACTCGACCGGGCGTCGTCCGGGGCCCGTGGCAGCTCGCTTCCCCAGTACCAGAATGAAGCCCTGAGGCACAAGACGGCCGAAGGCATCGGAAATAGTGGTCAGCGGCACCTGAGTCTGAGCCTCCACTTCCGCCTGCGTGAAGGCCTGCCCCGCAAACGTTTGGGCAAGCCGCTGCAGGAACTCCACGTCAACCTGCCCCAAGGCAGAGTCTATCTCGTCGGCGTAGACCCCGTGAAGCACCGATCGCACCGGATCACGGTCCATGGGGTCGGTGGGCAGTTCCCCTGCCACGCCGATGAGCCGCACCGCAGCCTGTTCGAGGGCACCGAAGGTCCCGCGCAGGTCACCCCGGAACAGGCTGTACACATCAAGGACAGCCTCCTCCGTGGCGGGTGGATGTACTGGGCGTTCGGGGGCGAGTCGGAGGTGCTCGTAGCGGCGTTGGAGCAGTTCGAGGAGGTCGCTGTTGGAGAGAGGAGCAAGTGGTGGGAGGACGCGGAACACGCTTCGGAGTTGCGGCTGACTCTGAACCACGGAGCGCACCGCTTCGTCCGCGCCTACCAGGAGGTAGTGGATGCCTGGCACCAGAAGGGCGGTGTCGCGAAGGTCACGCATGACTCGGGCCGCGCGGTCAGCGTTGGCTTCGGACAGGTTCTCCAGGTTGTTCAGGTGGATGATCAACCCCTTGGCGCCAATGTGGTCCTGGGCCACAAGTCCGATCTCGCGGAGTAGCTCAGGGGCGAGGGCAGAGAGTGCAGCCGGACTGGTCACGAACGCTCTCGAGATTCCGGCACCGATGGAACCGATCCCTGAGAGACCTAGCGAAATCGAACCGCCCTGGGTCTGGAAGGCGCGCAGGAGTTGTCGGGCCACCTTCATCGGTTCAAGCCCGCCAGTTGTGGAATCTCCGTGGGTAAGAACCGTCTGGTAGGCCGCTGAGAGGATGCGTACGAGAAGCTCGGCCGCTGTATCGGCTGAGCCCACGCTTACCGGATCGTTGGCGGCGAGATAGCGTGCCTGTCCGAGTTCGCTCTTCACGTACTGTGCGAGCGTGGTCTTCCCGCGCCCCACCGCCCCCGGGATGGCCTGCCGACTTCCATCCGAGCTTCCGATGGTTCGGAGGAGGAGCTCGGCTTCAGCCCCGCGACCGACGAACAACTCGATTGGATGTGCGGGGTCGCCCACCGGTGTGAGTCGATCCTGAAAGAAGGGGGAGCTCGCCAGGTTGAGCAGGTGCCACAAGTTCGGGATGGCGCGCACGGTATTCCTCCGGGGCCGGGGCCATTACCTCGTAGGAAATAAATCATACGGCATTTAACCGGAATAATCCATTCCTACGGAAGCTTGCGTCAAGCGCCGGAGGAATGGGGCCTTCCAGTGCATTCGCTGCAACAGCCTACGGGGCAAGGACGTACAGCCCAAAAATGCGAATCTGGATTCGCATTTTGGGGCTGTTTCGGACGACCAGGGGCGAACGCCGGATTCCCAGGCGGCGACGTTCAGTGCCCGCACCGCCCTTCCCGCAGTACGCCAGGTGGCCGACCCGTTCCTGCCCTCACCCCCCCGGAACCGGAGCCGCCGCCACCGCCTCCATGACCTGATGCCTGGCATTCTTCCAGGGTTCCACGATGACACGCGAGGCGTGCTGGCGAAGTTCGGCCAGATGGCGCTCTTCCGAAGCCCGGCGGGCCCGGAGGACAGGATCGGTGACGGTAAGGGGGGTCAGGCTCTGATTCACGACCCAGGTGGAGGGGGTGATCCCGGCCCGGACCAGATCCTCTTCCAGATGCATGGCCTCGTGAATGGGGGTGGACTCGGGGAGGGTCACCAGGAGCACTTCCGTGTAGGCCGGATCCCGCAGCCTCGGCAGAAGCTCCTTCACCGCTTCCGGATTTCCGCTTGGCTTTCGCAGCACCTCCCGGTGGTAGGCTTCGGCCGAGTCCAGAAGGAGGAGGGTGTGTCCGGTGGGCGCGGTGTCGATGACCATGAAGCGGTCCCGGCCCCCATCCACCGTCTCGGCGAAGGCCCGGAAGACGGCGATCTCCTCGGTGCACGGGCTCCGGAGCTCCTCTTCAAGAAGGGCGCGGCCCTTCTCGTCGAGCTCTTTACCCGCCGTAGCCATGACCTCGTCGGTGTAGCGCCCGGTCTCCAGCTCCGGGTCGATGCGCTCGATACGCAGGTCGGGTGCGCCCTGTGCGCCCGATCCCTGAGCGGGCAATTCCCGATCGCCTAATTCACGCGCGGCGGCTTCCACATGAGCCGCTGGATCGGTGGTGGTGAGGGTGACGGGGAGGCCCCGTCCGGCCAACGCCAACGCGATCCGCGCCGCCACCGTGGTCTTTCCCACGCCGCCCTTCCCCATGGTCATGACCACCCCCCGCCCCCTGGCCGCCAGATCGTCCACCAGGCTGTCCATGGATGCGCTCTGCCGGAGGCCCTGGCGGACTTCCGACGGCTCCTGGCCTACCGGACCCGGGTCTACCGACCCCCGGTGCGCCTGTCCCCGGTGCGCCGGTCCCTGGTCCGACACCTCCTGATCCGAAGGTGCATCGCCTGCCGCGCTCGTCCCCAGGCTCCGGAGCGACTCCGGTCCCAGCAGTTCGAAGGGCAGGAGCGGAATCTCGGTGGTGGGAAGACGGTTGAGGCCCTCCGGCATGGCGTCCAGCGCCTCCCGTCCCCGGGCCTCCATGGCCACCGCCGTGGCATCGCTGGGGTCACGCGCCACGAAGATCCCATTCAGGATGAGGTGCACATTGGAAACGCCCGCCTCAGACAGTTCGGCCCGGGTTCGCTCCGCCTCCCGAAGGGACGGCTCTTCGGGCCGGGACACCAGGACCAGGGTGGTCCGGGTCGGATCGCGGAGCGCCTCATTGGAGGCGGCGTAGAGGTCCCGCTGCGCCGACAGGCCCGACAGGGGTCCGAGGCACGAGGTGCCGCCCACATTCTCGTCGATGAAGCTGG
>REEG01000239.1 GCA_007695195.1 Gemmatimonadales bacterium
CCCACGCCCATGAACCCTCGGTCCTCCTTCCCCGACGACGCCGTGGAGATGGCCCGGACGCTGGTGTCCATCCCCTCCGTGAACCCGGATCTGGCGCCGGACGGGACCGGTGAGGGCGATGTGGCCCGGCAGTGCCGGGCGTGGCTCGAGGGATGGGGCTTCGAGGTGGACTGGGTCGAGCCGGAGCCGGGACGCCCTTCCCTGGTGGCGCGCCTGGGCGAGGGGCGCCCGCGCACCATCCTGAACGGGCATCTGGACACGGTGGGGGTGGAAGGGATGCCGGACGACCCCTTCGATCCCCGCATGGAAGACGGCCTCCTCTTCGGCCGGGGGAGCTGCGACATGAAGGCGGGGGTCGCCGCCATGCTGGCCGTGGCCCGCTCCGTGGCTCGGCGCCGGGCCCTGCGCCCCGACTCGGTGGCCGGGGAGCTCCTGGTTGTGCTCACCGCCGACGAGGAGCAGGCCTCCATAGGGCTCCGCGCCCTCCTGGATCGGGGGCTCGAGGCCGATCGGGCCGTGGTCACCGAGCCCACCTCCCTGGCCATCGCCCCGGCCAATCGCGGCTTCGTCTGGGTGCATGTGGAGGTGGAAGGGGTGGCGGCCCACGGCTCCCGCCCCGATGTGGGGCGCGACGCCATCCGGGGGGCCGGGCGGCTCCTGGCGGAGCTGGATCAGGTGGAGGCGGCGCTGGCGGAGGGGCACCGGCATCCCCTCCTCACCTCTCCCTCCATCCACGCCGGCACCATCCGCGGCGGCACGTCGCCGTCGGTCTATCCCCATCGCTGCTCCCTGGTCCTGGAGGCCCGGACGCTGCCGGGGATGGAGCCGGCGCAGGTGATGGCGGCGGTGGAGGCGGCGGTGGCCCGGGTCCGGGAGCAGGAGCCGGATCTCACCATCCACCTCCGGGAGGGACTCTCCCGCCCCCCCGCCGAGCTCCCCGGGAGCCACCCCCTGGTGCAGGACCTGTCCCGGGCCATGGAGGCCGTGGGGGTCGAGCCCCGCCTGGAGGGGATGTCGGCGTGGGTCGAGTCGGCGTGGCTCACCGAGGCCGGGATCCCCGCCGTCTGCTTCGGCCCCGGCTCCATCGAGCACGCCCACACGGCCCGGGAGTTCGTGCCGGTAGAAGAGATCCTCCGGTGCGCCCGGGTGCTGGAGCGGTGGGTGCTGGAGGGCGGGGCGGGATCGGGGGCTGCGGGATCCGGTGCGTCGGAGTCGCCAACGGAACCGCAGTCGGACCCGGACGGCGGCGCATGAGCGAGGCGCAGCCGGCGGACTGGCTCCTCCTGGGCGCCCGCATCTGGACCGGAGCCGGCGGCACCGGCGCCGGCACCGGACAGCCGGAGGCCGCCGGTGCGAGCCCCACCCCCGAGCCCGACGCCCTGGCCATTCGGGAGGGCCGGATCGTGGCGGTGGGGCGGAGCGCCGAGGTGGACGCGCTCCGGGGCCCCGACACCGCCGTCCTCCACCTGGAGGGCCGCCGGGTGGTCCCAGGGTTCGTGGACGCCCACGTCCACCTGCAGGCCGGGGGGCTCCAGCTCTTCCGGGTGGACCTGCGCGGCGCCGCCGCCCCCGAGGTGTTCATCCGCAGGGTGGCGGACCGGGCCCGGACCACCCCCGACGACGGCTGGATCCTGGGGGGCGACTGGGACCACCACCTGTGGGGCGGCGAGCTCCCCTCCCGGGAGTGGCTGGACCGGGCGGCGCCGGGCCGGCCCGTCTTCCTCCACCGCACCGACATGCATATGGGGGTGGCCAGCAGCCGCGCCCTGGAGCTGGCGGGGATCGACGCCCACACCCCCGATCCGGAGAACGGGCAGGTGGACCGGGATCCGGCCTCGGGGCGCCCCACCGGGATCCTCCGGGAGAGCGCCATGGACGCTGTGGCCCGGGTCGTCCCCCCGCCCACCACCGACGAACGCCGCGCCGCCCTCCGCGCCGCCGCCCTCCACGCCCTGGCCCGGGGCGTGACCCAGCTCCACGACAAGGGGGCGCTCCAGAGCGCCGACGAGAGCTGGCGCTCCCTGGCCACCCTGCGGACCCTGGACCGGGAGGGGCGCCTTCCCGTCCGGGTCTCCGCCTCCGTCCCCCTCTCGGAGCGCGACGAGCTGGCCCGGATGATCGCCGCTGAGGGACGGGGGAGCGGCCGTCTCCGCTGGGGGTCGGTGAAGGCGTTCGTGGACGGCTCGCTGGGCTCCACCACCGCCTGGTTCCACGACCCCTACCTGGGAACGGGAGGGGAGCGGGGCGCTCCCGTCACCGATCCGGACGAGCTGGCCCGCCACCTGACCGAGGCGGCGGCGCTGGGGCTCCAGCCCATCGTCCACGCCATCGGCGACCGGGCCACCGACTGGATCCTCGAGGTGTTCGCCGGGATCGAGGCGGCGCACCCGGACCGGGAGATCCGCCCCCGCCTGGAGCACGCCCAGCACATGACGCCCGCCGGCATCGCCGCCGCGGGGCGGGGGAGCGTCATCTGCTCGGTGCAGCCCCTCCACCTGGTGGACGACGGCCGGTGGGCCGGACCCCTCCTGGGGCCCCACCGGGAGGCCCTCAGCTACCCCTTCCGGAGCCTCGAGGCCGCCGGCGCCCGCCTGGCCTTCGGGTCGGACTGGACGGTGGCCCCCATCGACCCCATGGGAAACATTCTGGCCGCTACCACCCGTAGGATATGGGAGCCGGCCTCGGCGAGTTGGGGTCCGGCCTGGACGCCGTCGGAGTGCATGGGGTTGGACCGGGCGTTCCGCGCCCACACCCTGGGCGCCGCCCGCGCCGCCTTCTGGGACCGGGAAACCGGGAGCCTGGAGGTGGGGAAGTGCGCCGATCTGGTGGTCCTGGCCGCCGATCCCTTCGCCCTTCCTCCCGATGAATGGCGCGAGCAGGTGCGGGTGGAGATGACCTTCGTGGATGGGGCGCTGGTCTACCGCGCCGAAGACCCCTGGATGGGAGGGACGGACCAGTGAGCCATGCGTCGGAGGGACCGGGAAGAGCCCCCAGGGGCCGCGCCGTCTCCGGAGCCGAGCGGGACCGGGTCATCGAAGCCCTCTGCGAGCACTACGCCCAGGACCACCTGGAGGTGGCCGAGTTCGAGCGGCGCCTGGACCGGGCCAACCGGGTGTCGGCGCTGGACGAGCTCCATGCGCTCCTGGCGGACCTTCCGGAGGTGGGAGGTGGCCCCCCGGCGGCGCCTGGCGGGAGCCAGGGGGAGGGGCGTTCCGTCACGGTGCCGGCGGGCGCCGGTCGGGTGGATGCGTCGCGGGTGCCCGACACCCAGACCGAACTGGCCCTCTTCAGCGGCCGCTCCCGCACCGGAAGCTGGGTGCCGGCCCGGAAGATCCGGGTCTACGCCTTCATGGGGGGGGTGGAGCTGGATCTCCGGGAAGCCCTCTTCGGCCCCGGCGAGGTGCACATCCAGTGCGTCACCATGATGGGGGGAATCGAGATCATCGTGCCCCCCGGGGTCCGGGTCGAGACCGGGGGGGCCGCCATCTTCGGCGCCTTCGACGAGGCGCTGGAGGGGATGGGGCCCACCCCGGCCGACGCGCCGGTGGTGCGGATCTCCGGGCTCGCCTTCATGGCGGGGGTCGAGGTGCACGCCCGCCTCCCCGGAGAGTCGGGGCGGCAGGCGCGGCGGCGGATCAAGTCCGAGAAGCGGGCCCAGCTCGAACGGGCCCGGGACCGCGAGGGAGACCGGTAGCGACGGCGGCGACGACCGGTGAAGACCGCGGGCCCGGCCCCTAGGCCGAGCCGTCCTTCCTGTCGTCCAGCTCCATCCCCAGGTCGGCGCCCTCTTCCTTGGCCTTCTTCGAGGTCCGCTCCCACGCCGACTTGACGTCGTCCCACATCTTCTCGGCGCCGGCGCGCACCTCTTCCCACCCCTCGCCCGAGGCTTCCCGGAGCTCCTTCAGGCGTCCCTTGGCCTCGTCGATGCGCTTCCTCAGATCCGACTCCTCATCGGCCATCTTGATCCGGACATCGGCTTCCGACTTCCGGAGGCGGGCGGCCATCTGGTCGATCTTGGCCTCCCACTCCTGGATGCGGGCCGAGAGGCGGTCCTGGTAGGCTTTTCGTTTCTGTTCGTCCATGGGGTGCTCCTGGGTCTGGAGAAGAGGTGTTGCAAAGGGGCAAGGCCGGGGGCGCCGGTGGTCCGCGGCACCCCCGGTCCGGCCGTCAGCGCCGCTGGGCCTGGAGGTCGGCGTAGCACTCCGAGGCCCGGGCCGCCAGGCGCCGGGCCTCGTCCAGGCTCTCCGTCTCAATGGCCTGCGCCGCCATCCGGTCGCACTGGGCCTTCCGGTCCGCCACGGAGGCCGTCCGGGTGCCGAAGCACCCGGACAGGGTTACGCCCAGCATGGCGGTCAGGATGAGGGTTCGAAGGGGCACCGGTCAGGCCGCGCAGTGTTCGTCGTACGCCGCCGTCAGGTCGTTGGCGATGTCCTGGGGGTAGCGCCCTTCGATCTGGTGCCGCTCCAGCATGTAGACGATGTCTCCGTCCTTGAGGATGGCGATGGAGGGCGACGACGGCGCATATCCGGTGAAGTACTCCCGGGCCTTCTGGGTGGCCTCCAGATCCTGGCCGGCGAAGACGGTGGTGAGTACGGCGGGCTTGGTGCCGTTCTGAAGCGAGAGAGCCACGGCCGGACGCATTCCTCCGGCGGCGCATCCGCACACCGAGTTCACCACCACCAGGGTGGGATCGTCGGAGGCGCTGAAGACGGCCTCCACCTCGTCGGCCGAGCGAAGTTCCTGGAAGCCCAGCTTCACCAGCTCTTCGCGCATGGGGGCCACCAGCAGATCGGGGTAGGGCATGGGGACAACTCCTGAAGGACAGTGTGGGTAGAAAACATCCGTTCGGTACTGCAGGCGGGTGCCGGTCCTTCCCTGGCCCACCGCTTCGTCCCAATGTACTCCCGAGGCGCGCTGAAGTGCGACCCGGGCAGTGCCCTCCCTCCCCACGCCCCACCCTACGGAGTGCGTCAGTATGAGGATTCAGCTTGTGCGGTTTCCGGTTCTGCTCCTGCCGGCGTTCCTTCTCCTCCCTGTGTTCCTGTGGGCCGGGGGGTGCACCCCGTCCGACGCCGATGCCGGGGCCGCCGGTCCCGCCGAAGCCCTGGATGCCCGCGGGGAGGTGGCGGTGGCCGACACCCTGGCCACGCACGGGCCCGACCCCGAGGCCGAAACGGAGATGGACTGGCACATCGCCCGGGACGCCTTCCTGACCCTGGGCGCCTCGTCGGCGGCGGGGCTCGAGCCCGGAGAGCGCACGGCGCAGGCGGCGCTGGGATTTCTCGGCGCCCCCTACATTCCCGCCACCCTGGAGATCCCCGGCCCCGAGCGGCTGGTGGTGAACCTCCGGGGCTTCGACTGCGTGACGCTGGTAGAGCACGCCCTGACGCTGGCGCGCCTCGCCGCCGAGGCCGAGCCGGCACTGGCCGACGATGACCAGGCCTTCCAGGCCCGCTACCGCGCCGAGCTGGCCCGGCTTCGCTACCGGGAGGGGGAGCCCGACGGGTACCTGAGCCGCCTCCACTACTTCACCGAATGGCTCGATCGGGGGATCGAGGCCGGGGAGCTCCGCGAGGTCACCGGGGAGCTGGGCGGTGTTCCCGACCCGCGGCCCATCCACTTCATGTCGTCGAACCCCGACGCCTACCGCCAGCTCGCCGCCGCACCGGAGCTGGTGGAAGAGGTTCGCCGCCTGGAAGCGGAGCTGAGCGCCCGCCCCCGCCTCTACATCCCCCAGGAGCGGATCCGGGAGGTGGAAGGGGGGATCCGGGACGGCGACATCATCGCCGCGGTGAGCGCCCTGGACGGGCTCGACATCGCCCACACCGGCTTCGCCCTCCGCCGCGACGGCCGGGTGCACCTTCTCCACGCCCCCCTGGTGGGGGATTCGGTGGAGGTGTCGCCCCGTCCCCTGGCCGAGCGGATCCAGGCAATCGGGAGCCAGACCGGCATCCGGGTGGTGCGTCCGGTGCGGTAGGAAGAGGCCACCTGTTGCACCGTGTGGTTGGCTCTCCACACCATGTCGTATTCCAGACAATTCTATAGAGAACCGGGTCTCATCAAGAGGGGGATCCGGCGTTTTTCCGGTGCCACCTGCCAACGTGGGTGGCTTTACCCTTGAGTCACGCCTCCCAGCAGCATAGACGGTTTGCCGTCAACGATATTCGGAACATCGGGTTAGCAGGACGACCACCCCTCCCGGACCGATCGATTCCCACTCTCGCTCTCGCCGGTACTTTGACGCGAAGTTGACGCGGAAAAGCCGTTGTGGCACAGCCGTTGCCCCCTTTGTTCGGCGAGTCAACGAAGTGCGGCAACTCGGTCGCACCTCACCCGGCGGGAGCAACACGGTCGCTGGAACGCACCAGGTCCGGACCCGCTCAACTGTTCATCCCCAAGGGCCGATAACCGGCTGGGAGACAACAATGCAGAACTTTCTGACGAAGCTTTGGAACGACGAGTCCGGCCAGGACCTGGTGGAGTACGCGCTG
>REEG01000299.1 GCA_007695195.1 Gemmatimonadales bacterium
CGGACGATGAGGGCCATGGCCTCTTCCTCGCCCATTCCCCGGCTCATGAGGTAGAAGAGCTGCTCATCGCCCACCTTCGAGACCGTGGCCTCGTGACCGATGTTGGACTTCTTCTCTTCGATCTCGATGTACGGGTACGTGTCGGTGCGCGACGTGTCGTTGATGAGGAGCGCGTCGCACTCCACGTTGGACTTGGCGTTCACCGACCCTTCGTGCACCTGGCAGAGCCCCCGGTAGGTGGAGCGGCCCGTCCCCTTGGAGATGGACTTGGAGACGATCTGCGAGGTGGTGTTGGGTGCCGCGTGGATCACCTTCCCACCCGTGTCCTGATGCTGCCCGTCGCCGGAGTAGGCGATGGAGAGCACCGACCCGTGGGCGCCTTCGCCCATGAGGTAGCAGGAGGGGTACTTCATGGTGAGCTTGGAGCCCAGGTTCCCGTCCAGCCACTCCATGGTGGCGCCCTCGGCCACCATGGCCCGCTGGGTCACCAGGTTGTACATGTTGTTGGACCAGTTCTGGATGGTGGTGTAGCGGAAGTGGGCTCCCTTCTTCACCACGATCTCGATGACCCCCGAGTGGAAGGACTCGGTGGAGTAGACCGGCGCCGTGCACCCTTCGATGTAGTGGGCCTTGGAGCCCTCATCGGCGATGATGAGCGTCCGCTCGAACTGCCCCATCTGCTCCTGGTTCACCCGGAAGTAGGCCTGGAGCGGGGTGTCCAGCTCCACACCCTTGGGGATGTAGACGAAGGAGCCGCCGGACCACACCGCCGAGTTCATGGCCGAGAACTTGTTGTCGGCGGAGGGGATGACGGTGCCGAAGTGCTCCCGGAAGAGCTCCGGATGGTTCCGCAGCCCGTCCTCGATGGAGTCGAAGATCACGCCCTTGGCCTCCCACTCCTCCTTGAGGGAGTGGTAGACCATCTCGGACTCGTACTGGGCGCCTACACCGGCCAGGATCTTCTGCTCGGCCTCGGGGATTCCGAGCTTCTCGAAGGTCTCCTTGATGTTGGCGGGCACGTCGTCCCACGAGTGCTCCATCTTGTCCTGGGGCCGGACGTAGAAGTAGATCTGGTCCAGGACCGAATCCAGCTTGGACAGATCGCCGCCCCAGGTGGGCATGGGCTTGGAGTTGTAGATCTCAAGCGCCTTGAGGCGGAACTCGAGCATCCACTCAGGCTCACCCTTCTGAGCGGAGATCTCCCGGACCACTTTCTCGTTCAGGCCCCGACCCGACCGGAAGACGGGTTCGTCTTCCGTGATGAAGTGGTACTTGTACTCGTCGAGTCCCAGGTCCTGGATCGTTTCATTCTGTGGCATGGAAATCTCCGTTAGGCGGGGTCGGCTTCCGCCCGCCCGCTGTAGATGATCGATTCTCCTGCGCGGCCGGCCCCGAACGGGCCGGCCGGTCCTGCGTCAGACTGCGGCTTCGCTGAGTCGGATTGCGACGCATCCTGCGTCAGGCCGCGGCCTCGTTGCGTCGGACCGCGACCGGTCCTGCATCAGACCGCGGCGCCCTTGAAGTTCTCGTACCCCTGAGCCTCGAGCTGGTCCGCCACCTCGGGTCCGCCGGACTGGACGATCCGTCCACCCACCATGACGTGCACGAAATCCGGCTTGATGTACCGGAGCAGCCGCTGGTAGTGGGTGATGATGAGGAAGGTCATGTCCGGATTCTCCTTGGCCAGGGCGTTCACACCCTTGGCCACGATCTGCAGGGCGTCGATGTCCAGCCCCGAGTCGGTCTCATCCATGAGGGCCAGGGAGGGCTTCAGCATGGCCATCTGCAGGATCTCGTTGCGCTTCTTCTCACCACCGGAGAACCCGTCGTTCACCGAACGCTCGGCGAAGGAGGGGTCCATCTCCAGAAGCTCCATGCTCTCCAGGAGCTGATCCTGGTAGTCGAAGAGGTCCAGCTCTTCGTCCTCTTCGAGACGGGCCTGAAGCGCGGTCCGGAGGAAGTTGGCGATGGAGACACCGGGGATCTCCACCGGATACTGGAAGGCCAGGAAGACCCCGTTGCGGGAGCGCTCATCGGGCTCCTGCTCCAGGAGGTCCTCACCCTTGTACACGACCTCGCCTCCCGTGGTCTCGTACCCGGGGTGACCGGCCAGGATCTTGGCCAGGGTGCTCTTGCCGGACCCGTTGGGACCCATGATGGCGTGGATCTCACCCCGGTTCAGCTCGAGGTTCAGGCCGCGCAGAATATGGATGTCCTCGTCGGCGACCTTCGCCTCGAGGTTCCGGATGCTGAGAATGGGGGAATCGCTCATCCGTCGTCTCGCCTTCGGGGCAGGTGGAGTTGGTTTGGTTCGTTATCAAGAATGATTCTTGTTCTCGGACAGCTATTGTAGGTCCGGCGCCGGGGAGGCGTCAAGGGTGCGAACACCCGCCATGGCCCGCACCACCTCGTCGATGGTGGATCGTACCTCCGAGGCCGGCAGATTCGCGGCGTTGGAGAGCACCGCGAAGAGGAGGGGACGCCCGTCATCGGAGACCAGATATCCGGACAGGGCATTCACATGGCTGATGGTTCCGGTCTTGGCGTGGACCCGTCCCTCGAGCCCGGCGAGGCGCCCGGCCAGGGTGGTTCCCGCCTTCCCCGGTTCGGCCATGGCGTCGTAGAACGCCAGGGCCCAGGGGCGGGTGCGGGCATGATCCAGGACCTGCACCAGGGACCGGGGCGTGAGAAGGTTGTACCCCGCCAGCCCCGAACCGTCCCGGAAGTGGACATCCAGCGAATCCACGCCCACGGCATTCACCATGTGGTCCCCGATCACGCCGAACCCTTCTTCCCAGCTTCCCCCTTCGCCCACCTCCCGACCCAGCGTCCGGACGAGCTGCTCGGTCATCCAGTTCTGCGAGGGCTCGAGGATGGCCCGAACGATCTCGGTGAGCGGCGGGGAGTCCATTCCCGCCACCTCAACGGCGGTGGGGCAGCGGGAGACGGATCCGGCGGCGCACCCCGCCACCAGCGCCACACCCGGCTCCCAGACCTTGGCCACTCCCCCCCGCACCCGGATGCCGCGTGCTTCCAGGATCCGGTGGAGGGCATGGGCGGCCTGGCGTACCGGATCGCGCTGGGCGCGCAGGAGGGTGACGGTGGCTCCGGGGGGAAGGGTGCCTTCCACCACCCAGCGTCGGGACTCGGGAAGGTAGGCGGTGCGAAGGTCGGCTTCCTGGCCGGCCTCACCGGTCCGGATCCGGTTTTCCACGAAGTCCGGGGTCCCCCGGGGCGTCCAGGTCAGGGTGGCCGGGGCCCCGGGCGCCGCTCCTCCTCGAACCCGGATCTCCAGCTCTCCGGCGTCCATGCCGAAGGCGCCCCCGGTGGCGGCGAAGCGGGCGTCCAGATTTCCCACGAGCCATCCGGTGGGCACGGTGGTGGAGTCCCACGCCGCCCCATCCACCACCAGGCGCCCCTCCACCTCCCGGAGCCCCGTGGCCAGGAGGGAGTCGGCCAGCGCCTCCAGCGCCGCCTCACCCGAGGAGTGGAAGGGGTCGCCCAGCGACGGATCGCCGGACGCCGCCAGGACCAGGTCGCCCCGGAGGCGGGTGGGATCCGCCCCGTCCAGCGCCGCCGGGTCGGCGAAGAAGGCGGTGCGGTAGCGGAATTCGGGGCCCAGCCGGTCCAGCGCCGCGGCGGTGACCGGGATCTTCATGTTGGAGGCGGGGACGAAGCGGAGGTGGGCGTTCCGCTGGTAGAGGGTCGCACCGGACTCGGCATCCACCAGGAGCACGCCCCAGTGGACGCCGTCCATGGGGGGGCGGGAGAGGATGGCGTCGATGCGCTGCGCCAGAGGGTCGGCGGTGACCTGAGCGCTCCCCTCCAAGGGCGCCGCCAGCGTCAGCGCCAGGGCCAGCCCCAGGGCTAGAGCGCTTCCTCCCGCTCCAGCACCACGGCGGTGCCGTAGCAGAGGATCTCCGACGCCCCCGACATGATCTTGGAGGTCTGGAAGCGGGCGCCCAGGACGCCGTTGGCCCCCAGCGCCCGGGCCTCTTCGATCATGCGGTCCAGCGCCTGCTCCCGGGCCTGCGCCATCATCTTGGTGTACTCCCGGACCTCGCCCCCCACCAGGAATCGCAGCCAGGCCGTGATGTCCTTCCCCAGGTGCTTGGTGCGGATGGTGTTGCCCCGTACCAGCCCCAGGGTTCGCACCACCCGGTGCCCTTCCACCCGATCCACGGTGGTGATCATCATCGTTCGATATCCCGATAGGGGTCCGTCTGCCATTCCAGGTAGCGCTCATGAATCACCGAGGCGAAGAGGACCAGCACCCCGATGACCACGGCGCTGGTGGCCATCTTCTCCCAGGAGGGTGCCGTCGAGGACAGATACACCCAGAAAAGATGGATCGTCCACGCCGCCGCACCCACCCCCATGAGGATCCATCCCATGGGCCGGCTCAGCCTGCCGTGGATCCGGTCCCAGGCAGAACGTCCGGGTGGGGGATCGTGGAGGCGCAGCTCGGTGAGGTCCCGGTGGAACATGCGGAAGACGGCCAGTTCGCGCTGCACCTCGGTGGAGCGGGCCAGCGCTTCCTCCACCTTCGCCGCCTGGGCCGGCGAGAGCTCCCCATCCATATAGCGCATGAGGATCTCCGGGGGGACTTCCGCCGGCTCTTCGGGCTGCGGTAACCCGGATGGAACCCCGGGTGACATGTTCATGGTCCTTCCTCGTTCATGGGTATTCGGCGCCCACGGCTTCAAGCGCCTCCTTCAGGGCCCGCCGGGCGTGATAGAGGCGACTCGCCACCGTCCCCTCGGGGATGTCCAGGATCCCGGCGATCTCCTGGTAGCGGAGGCCCTGCAGCTCCTTCAGCACCAGTACCTCCCGGTGCTCGTCCGGCACCCGTTCGAGGCCCTGCCAGAGGAGCCGGCGGGCATCGCTGCGTTCCCGCTGCCGCTGGGTACTCCCGGGTCCGTCGTCGGCCCGGTAGCGGAAGGAGTCCTCGTCCAACACCTCCACCCGGAAACGGGACTTCCGACTTCGGAGGAGGTCACGGCACTGGTTGCGAACGATCTGGAGGAACCAGGGGCCGAAGGGGCGCTTCAGGTCGAACTGTCCCAGCGAGCGGAACGCCTTGACGAAGGCCTCCTGGAGGGCGTCCTGGGCGTCTTCCATGTTGCCCATCATCCCGAGCGCAAGGCGCAATCCCTGGGGCTCGTAGGCCCGCACCAGGGGTTCGTAGAAGCGAGCATCGCCGCCCCGGCACTTCCGGAGGAGTTCTCGCTCGACGTCTGGCTGCACAGGCACCTCGGGGTGTCGCGTGGTGTGGGCTCTGGAAGGGGCTACGGAGCGGGGGTCGGCATTCTTCAACGCATCCTACGTTGTGGATCAACGCGTCTTACGTTCGACGCATCTCATGTAATGAGAGACTCCAGTGCGTGGGCCGCCTGCTCCAACTCCTCGTCGGTGTTGAAGTAGTGGGGCGAGAGGCGGAGGACCGACCCGATGCCCTTGTCGTCGAAGTCCAGTACCGCCGAGTGGCGATCCACCGCCGAGGTGTTGATCCCCTTTTCCCGGAGCTCCTTCACCAGCCGGGCGCCCTCCCACCCCTCCACCGCCACGGTGACGATGGCGCCCACATTCCGGCCCCGATCCATGGCCCGGACCCCGGGGATGCGGTGGAGGCGTTCCCGGAGACTCCGGCCCAGCGCCAAGCTCCGTTGGGACAGCGCCTCCATGCCCACATCCATGGCGTAGCGCGCCGCCTCTCCCGTGCCCAGCACCAGCGCCCAGGAAAACTCCCAGTTCTCGAAGCGGCGGGCATCGGGCGCGGGTTGCGCCAGATCCGCCTCGATCCAGTCGGACCCCCGGAGGTCGGGGAAGAGGGGGGCCATGCCGTTTTCCAGCGCCGCGGGATCCACGTAGAGGAAGCCCGAGCCCCGGGGGCCCCGGAGGAACTTCCGGGACGTGGCCGCCAGGAAGGTGCAGGGGATCTCCCCCACATCCACCGGGATCTGCCCCACCGACTGGCAGGCGTCCAGGAGGAAGGGGATTCCCCGGTCCCGCGCCGCTCGGGCCACAGGGGCCACCTCCTGGATCACCCCGGAGCTGGTGGGGATGTGGGTCATGGCCACCAGACGGGGCCGAAGCCGGTGCACCTGATCCGCCATGGCCGCCGCGTCGACGCCCCCCACCTCCGAGCCGGCGGGATGCTCCGGCGCCACCTGGATCCTCACCCCGAACCGGTCCCGAAGGGCCAGGTACATGAGGTGGTTGGAGACATAGTCGTTCCGCGTGGTTAAGATGGTGTCCCCGTCGCGGAACGGAATGGCTGAAAGGGCCTGGGAGAAGGCCACAGTGGCGTTCTCCACGAAGGCCACGCTCCCCTGGGGGGCCCCGATGAGGGACTCCACGGCCCGGTAGCTCTTCTCGATGGCGTCGGCCCGGAGATCCTCGGCCTCGTATCCGCCCACCTCGGACTCCAGAACCAGGTGGCTCATCACGGCGTCCAGGACCGGTCGGGGCATGAGGGA
>REEG01000219.1 GCA_007695195.1 Gemmatimonadales bacterium
GCTCCTCGGTGGGGGAGTCCACGGTCGGTTCGGAGGGTGATTTGGATTCCATGGCCGGGAATCTAACTCCTACCCTCTTTGATGGTATCGTTTCGCCTTCGGTGCCACCGCTCCTACAGTACGTCGCAGATGGCCCGGACGTCGGAGATCCGGTACCAGAGGGTCAGGCGGTCGCCGTCGCGCTCGCCGGACATGAACTGAACTCCCGGGTCCATGATACCGCCGGTGGGATCTTCCGAGAGAAGGATGGTCCGAGTCTCGAAGCTCCAGGTGTTGCCGCGCTTGACGTTGAGCCCAACCTCATAGCGCGCGCCGTACTCGAGGCCTTCCAGGACGACGCGACCACTTTCGATGTTGGCCCAGGTCCAGAATGGACTCCCCACGGGGCGATAGGCTACGGGATAGGAAGGCTGAAGGAAGAGGTTTCGGCCGCCGGAGGGGCAGGCCACATCGACCTGCAGCTCCACGATCAAGCTGGAAGGGCGTTCCGGTGCCGAGAGGGGGACGGTGGCACCACAGAGCGGGCCTGCCACGTCGCCCCTGGACACCTCCGAACGGTCGGCCAGGCGAATGAGGCGCCATGATGCATCGGACATATCCCGGGGGAAGCCGAAGGGTTTGAACTCCTGGCCGGCCGGGCCGGTGGCGAGATTTCGCCCGGACCAGAAACCCCGCTGGAAGATCTCGAGGCGCAGGGGTTCGGTGGGGTGGGTATCGAACCGGAAGACCGTGTTGTCTGCGATACCGCAATTGTCCGCAGAGAACCAGTCGATGTTGAAATACGACAGGTGTTCGGTAGTGAATCGGGTGATCAGGCCGGTGTCCGTCAGCTCCCGGGGAAGAGGCCTGCCGTCGGCGAGAGCCTCCGGGACGGCTTCAGCGACACGGACGCCCTCGGCTTGCCACACACCAGACCGGGGATCGAGGCTCCAGATGGGGAGTTCATCTCCGGCGCGGACGGGCGCTTGGGTGAGGGGGTTCACGGTACCCGATGCCACGGCAATGGCCACATCCGCGGCCTGGGACAGTTCTGCTGCCCTGCGGCCCTGGCTGTCCTGGACCGTTATGGAGACGAATCCTCCCGTGATGAAGGATCCCAGTGGCCCTCCCTCGATCTGGACGGCGTCGAGCCCACCTGGAAAGGAGGAAAGCGAGGTGAGCGAGGCATCGTTGAAGTAGGCGACGGTGGCCGTGGTGGGTCCTGTGAGTGGCTCTCCCCCGGCCGTGCGCAGGATGGTGCCTGCAGGGATCTGCACCGACGCGGCCCCGCCTGTTTCGGCCTCCGTTGGTGTTGTGGCAACGATGGGAGTCAGGAGGCTTCCATCGGGCGATGCGGTGGCCGTGGCGACGGTGGAGGTCACCCCTGGAGGCGGGCTCTGCAGGTTGACGAGTCCTACCTCTCCGCTGTGGAGGCCGGGTCGGTCCAGAATCACTGTACGGGTGGTCTCGACGAATCCGGGCGCCGACACGAAGATGTCGAAGACCACCGGTTGGGTGGCGGAGGGAAGACGGCGGTCATCCAGGCCAAGGACCACTACGCCCGAAGATGTGGTGGTGGCCTCCACGGACTCAAAGAGGAGAGGGTCGAAGAGGACTCCGCCGTCCCGCCCCCCCACCTCGACCAGGGCATTGGTCTCCACGGGGGCGCCGGTCCGCTGATCCACCAGTTGGAGAGCCACGGTGGTGGCCACCCCCGGAATATCCAGGGTGATCTCCAGGTCGTCTTCCAGGCTCGATAGGCCGGAGTAGTCACACCCACCCAGCACGAAGAAGCCAGCCGCAGCCAGGGGAAGGGCACGCCGGATACGGATTGAAGGACGTCTGGACATGGGATTCCGGTGTCAGAGGCGAACGGCCAGCCCGAGGCTCAAGGCGGGGAAGATGCGCACGCCATCCAGCGCTTCCTGAATGACGACTTCCTGATTGACGGAGGGGCTAAGCATACCGGTGGCCTCCAGATCCACGGAGAGGGGACCGGAGAAGGCCACCCCCGCGTCGAGGACAACGCCGACGCGTCTACCGGTTGTGAGGCTTCCAAGCCCGACGCCCAGGTATGGAGCCAGCCTTCGACCGTACTCCGCTTGGGCGCGCACGGAGCCCAGTTCGTCTGGAGTGAACAGGCGGTTGCCAACCTCATAGGCATTCAGGGGCGTGCCCAGGGCATCAAGGCTCAGGGAGTTGTGGATCAGGCCCGCGCTGAGGCGGACTCGCGGGCCCAGGGGAAGAAAGTCGGCCATGAGGTGGAAGGTACCCAGACCTGCCTCTACATCGAATCCCATATCCACCTGATCGTCTTCCAGCGTCAGGTCGAAGGCTTGCCCTGGGATGGCGCCGAGCCCTCCCCGGACGGACACTCGGGGGTGGAGGTCCCGGGCGACTTCGAGTCCGATCCCCGGGGAGCCCGCCCGAAGTACCACGGCGGTCTGGGCCTGGGCCTCCATGGCACCGACCGGCAGCTGGGGGAGAAACAGGAAAAGGGCCGGAAGAAACCGAAGGATGCGCACAGGAACGCTCCTCATGGTAAGGCGCGGGAGGGATGATGACCCACTCCCTAGTTGGGATCGGTCTTCGAAGGAAAAAGTTGACCGTCTGGATCACCCCACGGCGCCCTGGAAGTAGGGCTGAGAAAACGACGAAGAGTGGATGGTAGCGGAAGAGGAGTGGTTAGGGATCAGCCACCGGGACAGGTTCCCCACGAGGGTTGCGGAAGGGACCAAGCGTTGGCGTCGGTATCAAAACCTCGAGGTGGGGATGAGATGGCGTCGACGCACCAACCGCTTAGATCTCGGTTGAAAGAGGTTGCGGCACGGAACATGAAGTCCATGTCTCGGACCTGCCTTACATTCCACGTTGATATATCTTTATCGAACCTTACGGCTCCATCGAACATGCTCGCCATGTTTTGCACGCTGGATACGTCCCATTCAGATATATCGAAATCGAAGGACCATGCACCCTCGAACATGCTGGACATGTTTGTGACCTGGGATACATCCCAGGCACCGATGTCTTGGTCGAATGATCGCGAATAATAGAACATTTCCATCATGTTGGTGACTGCGCTGACATCCCAACTTCCCAGATCCCCATTGAAGTCATCTTGATCCGCAAAGAGCCGGCTCATTTCTGTGATCCCTGAGGTGCATGTCGTTTCCGCATTGTTCGGCGTGATCTGGTCACGGGCACGCCTGGTATACATCACGCCATTCACCTCACCTTGGGCCCCGATTTCCGCTTCCGGGCATCGCACGGTTACACCGTTGGGATCAAGAAAAAAGAGGCGTTCCGTCATCCCATCACTGGAATCATCTTGCCACTCACCAGCGGAGACACCGGGTTGCCCAGGGTCGACGCCTCCAGAAGGATCACCTGTGGAATTCCCTCCGGGGCTGAGCGCTCCTGTTCCCGTAATCAGGATGGCTGCGAGCGCGACCAGACCCGAGGTGACACCGAAAATGGTGATCACCAGACCCTTTCGAGTCCGCGGCTTGGAAAGGGAGGCACCTGCGGACTGAGAGGGTTGGTCAGGAACCCGTGGAAAGACAGAAACGCTTGAGATGTTGGGGGCTTCAGTCTTCTCCGCAGAATCAACCGGAAGACCACCGGTTGGAATGCCTGTCGGCCGTACCATCTCCCCCGAGTCAGAACCGGGAATCGTTCCATCTCTCTGAGGACTGCTTCCGGAATCCCCCTCCCCGTCATGGTGACCTGGCTCATCGCCCCCGTCCAACTCGTCGATGATCGCTTCCAGGACTTGAGCGACGTCACCCGCTGTGGAGGGCCTCTGCTCCGGCTTCAACGCCAGAAGGCCCTGGAGTAGGTCCAGAACGGATTGAGGTACCTGAAGTTCGGGGGCGGACTCTGTGATGGCAGCTGGGGGACGCACCAGCCGACTTGTCATTACCTCCTGGCTGTTGGCACCAGAGAAGGGGAGTGTACCGGATACCATCCGATAGAGGATGAGTCCAAGGGAGTACAGGTCGGATCGGCCATCCAGGGGCTGACCGGTGACCTGCTCTGGACTCATGTATTCGGGTGTG
The DNA here is from genome assembly GCA_007695195.1 of Gemmatimonadales bacterium. Taxonomy (GTDB): domain Bacteria; phylum Gemmatimonadota; class Gemmatimonadetes; order Longimicrobiales; family Gaopeijiaceae; genus PWLA01. The sequence continues at coordinate 4,041 of REEG01000219.1, forward strand.
CCAACCGCGAAACCTGTGCCTGTAATCGTCAATTCGGGACCCTGCAAATCCCCCATCTTCCGAGCAATGTCGAAGTCTACCACTCGAATGCCGGCTCCGTCGCCGGATTCGTCCCCCAACATGACGTTGTGGGGCTTCAGGTCTCGGTGAATTACCCCTCGGGCGTGAGCTGCGTCCAGCGCCCGTGCGATGCTGCGGGCAACGACAAGCGATTGCCGAAGGCTGAACCTGCCTTCGGAGAGGAGTGCCTCATCCAGAGAGCGGCCTGGAACAAACTCCATGAGAAGGTACTTCTGCCCCCCCTCCAGCGACCCGAAGTCGTAGACCCGGCAAACGTTCGGGTGGTCAATCCCCGCAGCGTTTCTGGCTCCCCGCAGAAATCTATCCGTGCCCGGCGAACGCGACCCTGATGGCTCCAGCAGGATCTTCAGGGCTCGTCGGACTCCGATGTGGATGTGTTCGACCTCATACACGCTTCCCATTCCACCGCTTCCGACGTGCCGGACTACCCGGAATCGATCGGCGAGTATGGTGCCTGGAGGGAAGATGAAATCACTCACGGGTAGAGATGGCTCCAGACCAAGAGGGGCATGACAGGCCGCAGTGGGCGTGGCGGTCGAACGCCCACCGGGATTGGTCAGAGCCCAATCTCTGGCCCAGGCGGCTTCGGTGCAAGCGGCATGGCGTCGGGCCCGTCCGTGACCACCTCGTGACCCTTCCTCCTTGAACCGGGTCACCCGTCGGGAGTACCTTTCGAGAAGGGGACCCGCGTCGTCTTGCCCCCCTTGTCTCACCTTCAACTGCTCCGGTACCTGGGGCGAATCTGGACTTCTGGAACCATGAAGCCCATCGGGGTGAGGTCTGTTCCAACTGCCAACAACACCTGTCGACCCCCCGTAGGGTCGACTCATGCCACCTTTCCCCTGGGAGAGGTGGCTTTTCGTGTTTTCCGACACCCACTAAGAAGCGAACCATGAAACGAATCTCCACGTTTGTGCGGCACCTCGCGTTGGCCGGGCTGCTGGCCCTGGTCTCGGCCGGACCGCTCCTGGCACAGGCGGTGACCACCTCGGCCCTGACGGGCCGGGTCACCAACCCCGCCGGTGAGCCTCTTGCCAGTGTACAGATCGTTGTAACCAATCTGGCCACCGGGACCCAGCAGGGTGTGCTGACCCGGGCCGATGGCCGCTACACCCTCCCCGGCCTTCGTCCGGGTGGCCCGTACCGGGTGGAAGCCCAGGGGCTCGGGTTTGCCACTGAGGCCATCGACGATCTCTTCCTGGCCCTCGGTCAGACGGAGCGACTCGATTTCGTCCTGGCCGAGCAGGCCATTCTTCTTGAGGGAATCGACGTTCTCGGCGAGCGGTCGGGCGCCATCATCTCCCGGGGGCGTACCGGGACCGGATCGGTGATCACCGAGGACGCGGTCTCCAACTCGCCCACCATCTCCCGGGACTTCACCGACTTCGTTCGGCTCACCCCCCAGGTGTCCGCGTCGACCCCGGGGACATCGGCGGCGGGACGGAACAACCGGTACAACAATATCCAGATCGACGGGGCCGTGAACAACGACCTCTTCGGTTTGGCGGCATCCGGGACGCCGGGCGGTCAGGCCAATGCCCGGCCCATCACCCTGGAAGCCATCCAGGAATTCCAGGTGAACATCGCCCCCTTCGACGTGCGGCAGGGCGGCTTCACCGGGGCCAACATCAATGCAGTGACCCGGGGCGGGACCAACGAATTCAGCGGGTCGGCGGCCTTCTTCGGTCGCAATGAGTCCTTCATCGGGAAGTACAGCCGCTTCGACGGGGCTCCGTCCGGCGATGTGGCGGAGTTCGAGCAGTGGGACCTGGCCTTCTCCCTGGGCGGGCCCATCGTGGAGGATCGGGCCCACTTCTTCGTGGCCGGTGAGCTGTCGCGGCGGACCAGCCCCTTCGGCGGGGTACTGGGGGTGAATACGTCGGCCACACCGGGCGATGTGAGGACCATCACCGATGCTGTGCAGAGCCGGTACGGGTACGATGCGGGACGCAGCGACCAGTTCCCGCTGGACACGGACTCCAACAACATCTTTGCCCGGCTCGATTTCCAGCTCAACCCGGACCACCGGCTGACGCTGCGTCACAACTTCGTGGACGCCATTCGGGACGTTCCCAACGGGGGGCCCGGCCAGACCTTCGGGCTTTCCAACTCCGGGTACACCTTCAACTCCCAGACCAACTCCACCGTCGCTCAGCTCAACTCCAACTTCGGTGGTGGAATCTTCAACGAGTTCCGGTTGGGGATGACCTTCGTGCGGGACTCCCGGGATGTGGGTCAGCCCTTCCCCCGGCTTCAGGTAGACGTACCGGGTGGCAATGTGCGGGTCGGTCCGGATCAGTTCTCCGGGGCCAACGCCCTGGACCAGAACATCATCGAGATCACCAACGATCTCTCCTTCTCCCGGGGCTCCCACACCATCACCCTGGGGACCTCGAATGAGTTCTTCAGCTTCTCGAACCTCTTCGTGCGGAACGCCTTCGGATTCTGGCGGTTCCCGTCGGTAGACGCCTTCCTGGCGGAGAATCCGAATCGGTACGAGTACTCCTTCCTCCTGCCGGACGGGGAAGAGCGGGCCGAGTTCCCGGTCCGTCGGTGGTCGGCCTACGCCCAGGACCGCTGGGAGGTCACCGACGACTTCATCCTGACCTACGGGGCGCGCATCGACTTCACCCAGCTGCCGGACACGCCGGCCCGGAATCCGGTGCTGGCTCGGGCGAACCTGGAGCGGAACACCGACGAGGTGCCGTCCAATGCTCTTCAGTTCAACCCGCGGGTGGGCTTCAACTGGGACGTCTACGGCGACCGGAGCACGCAGCTTCGCGGCGGCCTCGGCCTCTTCTCGGGCCGGACGCCCTTCGTCTGGATCTCCAACGCCTACGGGAATACGGGGCTGGATTACGTTCGGTTCACCTGCACGGGCGATGACGTTCCGGGCTTCACGGCGAGTCCGAACCAGATGCCCACGGCGTGCGCCGGCGGCGACGCCAGCTTCGCGCCCAACGAGATCAACACGGTGGATCCGGACTACAAGTTCCCGCAGATCTTCCGGGCGTCGGCCGCCGTGGACCGGGAGCTGGGCTTCCTGGGCACCATCGGAACCCTGGAGGGGCTCTACACCCGGAACCTGAACGACATCAAGTACCGGAACCTCCTCATCAACCGGAATGACGACCTCCCCATGCGGGAGGGACGGGCCCAGTACCCCCGGACCCTGCTCCAGGCGCAGACCGGCGAGGTCCCGGTGGGCGACGTCATCGATCTCTCCAACACCTCCAAGGGGTACTCCTACAACCTGACGGCTCAGCTCCAGCGGCCTGTGGCCGACGGGTGGGGCTTCAGCCTGGCCTACACCTATTCGGACGCCTTCGACGTGAACCGGGGTGGGTCCAGCCAGGCCGTGTCCAACTGGCGGTTCAACCCCAATGCCGGCGATCCCAACGAGCTTCCGGTGGCGCGTTCGAACTTCGTCATCCGGAACCGGATCCTGGCCACCTTCACCCAGGAGTTCAGCTTCATCGAGGGATTCCCGACCCTGGCTTCCCTCATCTACGTGGGTGAGAGCGGTCAGCGGTACAGCTTCGTCTACAACGGCGACGTGAACTCGGACGGTCAGACCTCCAACGACCTGATCTGGGTGCCGGCCAACCAGAACGAGATCCGGTTCTTCGACAACTCGGGTGGGGCGGACGGTCGTCAGCCCCAACTCTCGCCGAGCCAGTCCTGGGCCAACCTCAATGACTTCATCGAGCGGAACGCCTGTCTCCAGGAGGCCCGTGGAGGGATCATCGAGCGGGGTGCCTGTCAGGAGCCCTGGTTCAACCAGGTGGACCTGCGGCTCGCCCAGGAGTTCCGGACCTTCGGGACCCAGCGGGCCGAGATCACGCTGGACGTCCTGAATGTGCTGAATCTGCTGAACAGCGATTGGGGCCGGAAGGAGTTCATCTCCAACGAGAGCTTCAACCTCATCGCCGTCCGCAGCGCCAACGACGTGGAGAACGGGCGTGTGCTCATGCAGCCGTTCTCATCTCGTGAGACGGTGAACAGCATCGCCGACCTCACCTCGCGGTACCAGATGCAGCTGGGGATCCGGTACCGGTTCTGATGGGATCCCGGTGAGGGGGACGAGGGCTTCCTTCGGGAGGCTCTCCCCCCTCGCCGGGTAGTGTGATGGATCATGGGGTCGGCCCTGGGGATACACGTTCCCCGGGGCCGATTTCCTTATGCCGTCCTCCGCACCGCCCAGGCCAGGAAGGCTACGCCGAGGGTACGTGCCACCATGAGGGAGGTGATGGCGGCGGTGACGCCCATCCATCCGAGGCCCCACCCCAGGAGGGGGAAGAGGATTGCGATGGTGGTGACTTCGATGACGGTGGCCATGGTGATGGGGCGGGTGCGCCTCGCCTTCACCAGGAGCCCTCGCTGCAGACCGATCACCACGGAGAGGGCCGGGCCAATGGCCACGATCTGGGCCGGGAGGAAGGCCAGGGCAGCAAGGCCGGGCTCGAGGCCCGAGACGCCCTCGAACCAGACCCGGGCCATTGGGGTGAAGGCCAGGATTGCCAGGAGGCCGGATGCCACGACTGCGAGCCCACCGGCGAACCGTGTCAGCTCCGCCCGGTGTTCGCCTCGACGCCCCACCAGCGCAATCACCGCCTCCTGGAAGGAGAGCCCCAGCGTCCCGAAGAGGAAGTAGAGGGCCATGACCACGGGAAAGACCGCCAGCGACTCCACCGGCGCCGGCGCCCGCCCCATGAAGAAGGTGAGGAGGGGCTGGGTGGTTAGGGCCAGGAGTGACGTGAGGGCGAGGGGGTAGTAGAACTGGATGATCTCCCGGGTCTCGAGTCCACTCCCTGAGGGTGTGGCGGGGGCGTTCGTGTCGTCCTGCACCGATTCCCGCTCAAGAAGCCGGCGGATGATCCCCCTGGACATGGCCCAGGCCACCCCTGCTTCCACCACCACTCCGGCCGAGAGGGCGCCGGCGCCGACCCATGCCCCCGGGAGCCCCGCCAGCGCCAGCCCCACCCCGGTGGCGGCCATGGTGAAGAGGCGGATCCCCGTTCCGTAGGCAATCCAGCGCGTACGCCCTTCCCGGATGAGGATGCCGTGGATGAAGCGCCGGTACCCGATGGCGGCAGGCCAGGGAAGGAGGAGCCAGAACGCTCCGTAGACCCGGTCTGCCACCTCCGGAGGAAGCCCCAACGCCGTCCGGAGAACCAGATCGAACACCGGAGGGATGAGGAGGAGGATCAGCAGGAAGGTGGAGAGGACGTTCAGTTGGTTGGCGAACCGCCGGAGCTTGCGGTAGCTCTGGGCGTCTTCCACCAGAGCGGTGGAGGCGCTCATGAGCATGATGACCGGCGACTCCACCAGGATGGCGAAGGCGAAGGCCACGCCGTAGGCGGCCAGATTGAAGGTGGGGTCCGGGAGCCGTGCGATGACGGCGGCCAGGAAGGGCCCCTCCAGCGCCATCATGATCCACTGGAGAGCCAGCGGGAACCAGAAGACCAGGATGGCTCGCGTGCTGCGATCGGCGTCGGAAACCATCGCCGAAGATAGCACCGATGGCCCCGATCCCCGATGGTGGACCGGACCGCCGAGTTCGTGACTGGACCACAAGCCCCCTAAAGGGAGCGAAGGGCCTTCCTACGAGGACGGACCGTCGTAATTACTCAGGTCCGGTCCCCACTCCTGCTCCAGCATCTCGAGTTCGTCCTGGGCCGAGACCACCACCTTGGGGTCCGGACTGAAGTCCAGCTCTTCATTCTGGTCCTCGTAGTCAACGCTGTTCAGGATCATCTTGATGGCGTTGAGACGGGCCGCCGGCTTGTCATCGGACCGGATGACCGTCCACGGGGCCCGGTTGGTGCTGGTCCGGCTGAACATGCGGTACTTCTTCTCGCTGAACTCGTCCCAGAGGTCCTGGGCCTGCACATCGATCTCGGACAGCTTCCACCGGCGCAGGGGATCCAGGCGTCGTCGTTCGAAGCGGCGGGCCTGCTCCGCCTTGGAGACGCTGAAGTAGAGCTTCACCAGAATCGTTCCCTGCCGGACCAGATCCTTCTCGAACCCCACCACTCCCTTCATGAAATTCCGGTATTCGTCGTCGGTACAGAATCCGAAGACCGGCTCCACCATGGCCCGGTTGTACCAACTCCGGTCGAAGAGCACCATTTCACCACCCCTGGGGAAGTGGGGAACGTAGCGCTGGAAGTACCACTGGGTCTTCTGGTCTTCCGTCGGCTTCCCCAGGGCCACGACCCGGTAGTGCTTCTTGTTCATGTACCGGGTGACCCGCCGGATCGTCCCGCCCTTGCCTGAGGCGTCCCGACCCTCGAAGAGCACGATCATCCGCCGGGAGTGGATCTCCAGGTGCTTCTGGAGCTTGAGTAGCTCGATCTGGAAGGGCTTCAGATCCGGGGTCTTCTTCTTTTCCTTCTTCTTTCCCTGGCCTTCGCCGATGCCGTCTCCATCGGTAGGGGACCGACCCAGGTCGGACGCCACGATCCTCGGCTCCAGTTCGGTCAGGCGGCGTCGGGCCACCTCCAACTCTTGCCTCAGTCGCTCGTTCTCCCGTAGAAGGGTGTCCCGGGGATCGGGCCGATGGGAGGCTGAGGCGGACATGGACGACTCCTGGGTCTGTCAGAGAGTTGATTCCCGGTTTCAAGGTGATGAAACCGTCAATGAAGAGATACGAGTTCGTTACCGAGTTGGCAAACAGCGGGCCCCGAAGTAAACCGACCCGTTCTTTTGCCTACACCCCGGCCGGCCAGGTGTTGGCCGGCCGGGGTGTACCGGGAGGGGCTGCCCCCCGTGGACTCAGGACTCCAGAAGGTCTTCCACCGCCTCCATGAGGAGGTTGATCCGTCGCTGGTCCGCAGAGGTCCCGGCTTCACCGGCCAGGGCGCCGGCCAGGGCTTCCAGGATCCCGTGTCGCGTGGCTCCCGGTTCGGCTTCGGCCCGATCCAACTCGGTCCGGACCTCGGCGATGCGGGGAGCCGTGAGCCCGCCGGATCGCTCCAACTGATCCACCAGTGCCCGGGCCCGGGGGAAGGACGGGGGCCACACCTTCCGGGGCTGCCCCTGGGGATTGAACTCCTCCATGCGCACGGTATTGGCCGCTTCGATCTCATTTGCGGTGAGGTGGTAGCTCGGGACCATCTCCAGGACATCGAGCCCCCGGGCAATCTCCGAACTCACGATGAGGCCATTGTACCAGTACACGGACCACGGTCCCGCACTCTCCATCCGCTCCTCATTCACCGGCCCACGATCGTGGAAGGCGATCTCGAAGGGGTTGGCCGGATCGGTGAAGTCGAAGACCGAGATCCCGCCCTGGTACCACGCCTGTACCTTGATATCCCGGCCCGGCACCGGAATGAGGGATCCGTTATGGGCCACGCAGTTCTCCACGTCGGACTGGGGGGCGGGGAGCTTGTAGTAGCTCTGGAAGACCATCCGTCCGTTCTCGATGCTGTAGATGGCGTTGGCCCCCCACTCAGGCGGATCCGAGGCCCGGCACTTGGCGCCGCCCCCTCCACCCCACTCGTCGGTGAAGAGGACGGTGGTGGCGTCGTTGTTGAAGGTGGCCGAGTGCCAGTAGGCGAAGTTGGAGTCGGCGACGGCATCCATCCGGCTCGGGTTCACCGGGTCCCGGATATCCAGGAGGAGGCCGTATCCCTCACAGGCGCCTCCGGCCAGCCCCAGCTCCGGGTAGACGGTGATGTCGTGGCACTGGGTCGGCCCCAGCCGGGTGCCGTCCGGCGCCTCTACGCCTCCGGTGAAGACTTCAGTGATCATGGCCTGGAGCTGATCCCGCACGGCGGCGCTGTCGGCGGCGGTGGGCGCACCGGTCCCTCCGCGCTCGGCCACCGCGGCGGCCAGCCACTGGGCGGCGGCCTCCGGCGGGAGTTCGAATACGTCACCGGCGGCTTCCACCGCGATGATCCCCTCCTCCTGGGCCCGCTCGAGGCGCTCACGGTCCGCCGGGGCGAGCCCGTGCATGGGAGCGGCCACAAGGTCGTCGAAGATGCGCGGCGAACTCACGATGGCGGCCCGGGTCGGATCCGCCAGCGGCACCTGGATCACCTCGATGCGGAAGAGCGCCGATTCGGGGTCCTCGAAGGGAGGGGCGGCGATGCACCCGGGAAGCTCTTCGTAGGGGCGTACCGGTGCCGACCCGGAGACGTAGATGTAGATGTTCTCCCGGTCGCCGGGGTGCTTCAGCACGGTGTGGGTGTGGGAGCCCCGGCAGGTCTGGACGTTGTGGACGTAGACCGGGTTCCTGATGTCGGAGATATCGAAGATTCGGATGCCCCGGAGCCGGTCCTCGCTCACCGCGTCCGGAACCCCCTCCACGCCGCAGTCGAGGCGTCCACCGAGCCCCTCCCCCGAGACGAAGAGAAGGTCCCCGTAGACCGAAACGTCACTCTGGGAGGCCGGACAGAGGTAGTCCACCACCAGTTCCGGCGCCGCCGGGTTGGTCAGGTCCCAGACAATGAAGCCGTTGTAGTTGCCCTGGATGGCATAGGGACCGGTGAAGGCCAGGTCCGAGTTGGTGACCCCGATGAAATCCGGGGGCGGCGGGGTGGTGGAAAGCATCCGCATGTTCCAGATGGCCTCTTCGGCATCCAGGAGGCCGCCGGCGAGTCCGGTGCGGGGATCCGGTGAGGGAGGCGTCGTCAGGTGGCTGGGGACGACGGTGACGGCGGAAGAGGTGGCGGCCGGGGCGGGAGCCTCGGACCCGGGGGATGCGGCGGGCGTGGCGGGAGCCCCGGAGGGACCGGCGGAAGGAGCGCAGGCTGCGGCCAGCGCCAGCGTCGCCAGGGCCACCGCCGCGACGGAGAGGGCAGGGGTGCGGCCGCGGGGGCGGCCTGCTCGGGTCGTCATGGTGTGTTGGAATCCGGATGGTGGTGGTGATGGGGCGAATGCGTCGTGGACGACGCGGGGTCGTTTTGCGTTTCCATGTCCGGCGGACCGCCCAACGAAGCCAGCAGAAGGCGCATCCGCGCCACTTCGATGACCTGATCGGCGTGGACATCGGAGGCGAAGCGGAAGATCTCCTCATCCTGCCCGGCCCCGTCGCTGGCGAAGAGGTCCCGGACCATGGTGACAGCCCCTTCATGGTGTTCGATCATGAGGGTGAGGAAGAGGCGGTCGAAGTCGGTCCCGTGGGATCCGGCCAGGCGTGCCATGCGGTCGTCATCGATCATTCCAGGCATGGAATGGTCATGATGGTCATGGTGGTCATGGTGGTGACTCCCCAGCATCTGACCCGTTTCCAGATCCACTATGGGCGCGGGGCGTTCACGGTCTTCGAGCCACTGGCCCATGAGGGTGATCTCGTCCTGCTGGCTGATGAGGATCCTGCCCGCCAGAGCCTGCACTGGAGTAGACGCTCCATTGGTGGGGGCCAGTACGGCCATCTCCAACGCCTGAGCGTGATGGTGGATCATGTCGGTCATGAACCGCACATCGGCCTCGGTGAAGCGGGTCCGGGATCCGGCGAGTCGCTCCCGATAGAGGGCCTCGATCTCAGCCGCCGTCAGGGCCGGAACTCCAGCATCAGCGGGCGCTGCGGCGGGAGACGGGGAAGCCGGTGGCTCAGGCGGCACCGGGGGTCCGGCCACACAGGCCGTAAGCAGTCCCAGGCCCAGGGTGCCGACCATGGCCCGAAATCCAGGGGGCACTGAGAAAGGCGGAAGAAGCATGAGACAGTGACCGCATCCTTGAAATGGTTCGGGAGAGGGGCTAGCCTCGGAGATCTTCCCCCACTCAGGCTGAGTCCACGTGGACCGTACCATACGCTACGGGTCCCGGCTTGGATCCCCATCCCAAGGGTACTTCACCATCTACCGGGTCACCACCTCTTCGCGTCCCATGAACGACGTCCGCCCCACCATCGTCCGTCTCCTGTCCAACCTGGGGAGCGCCCGGGAGATCCAACTCTACCTGGATCGGTTCAGTCAGGTGGATGCGGTCCGATTCGCCGTGGTCAAGGTAGGCGGTGCCGTGCTCCGGGACCAGTTGGGGCCTCTGGTCTCGTCGCTGGCCTTCCTGCAGCAGGTTGGGCTCACCCCCATCGTCCTCCACGGCGCAGGCCCGCAACTGGACGAGGAGATGGCGGCGGCCGGGATCCACAAGGAGACGGTGGACGGCTTACGGGTCACCACGCCCGAGTCCCTCGCTCTGGTCCGGCGCGTCCTGCAGCTCCAGAATCTCCGCCTCGTTGAGGCGCTTCAGGCCGAGACGATCCGGGCCACCTCCATCCCCACCGGCGTCTTCGAGTGCGAGATCCTGGACCGGGAGATCTACGGACTGGTGGGGAAGGTCGTTCGGGTTCATACCTCGGGAATGAGAGCCGCCATCGATGTGGGGTCCATTCCCGTCATCGCCTCCCTCGGTGAGACGGCAGAGGGACAGATCGTGAATGTGAACGCGGACTGGGCCGCCAATGAACTGGTGAAGCGGATCCAGCCCTACAAGATCATCTTCCTGACCGGAACCGGTGGCCTCCTGGACGGGAAGGGGCGAATCATCGATTCCATCAGCCTGGTGACGGACTACGAGCGGCTCATGGCCGAGCCCTGGCTGCACTCGGGGATGCGGCTCAAGATGGAGCAGATTCACGATCTTCTCATGGAGCTTCCGCCGGCCAGTTCGCTGTCCATCACCAGTCCGGATGAGATGGCCAAGGAACTCTTCACCCACCGGGGCTCCGGGACGCTGGTGCGGCGAGGCGAGCGGATCCGGAGCGTCGGGTCATGGGACGACGTGGATCTGGGTCGCTTCTCGGCCCTGGTGGCCTCCAGTTTCGGGCGGCCCCTGGTGGACGATTACTTCCAGCGGACCACACCTCTGCGGATCTACCTGAGTGAGCACTACCGCGCGGCCGTGGTCCTCACGGAGGTGGGCGGGCTGGTGTACATGGACAAGTTCGTGGTGGCTGAAGAGGCCAAGGGAGAGGGACTGGGTCGCGCCATGTGGAAGGTCATGCGTGCCGAGACGCCGCAACTCTTCTGGCGTTCCCGTCGGGACAACGCCGTCAATGAGTTCTACTTCGCCCACGCCCACGGGGCCGTGAAAACCGGCCCGTGGAGCGTGTTCTGGTATGGATTCTCCGGCTGGGATGACGTCCAGGCCGCCGTGGCCCACGCTGAGACCCGTCGGGTCAGCCTTGTGGAGACGGCCGCGCCGGCTGTTTGAAGCGGTGAAGCGGTGGGACGAGCCTCAGCCGGACTGAAGCTGGCCCAACTCCCTGGAGACGGCGCGGAGCCGGGTACGCAGGAGGCCCGTGAGCTTCTCCAGTTCGCTCTGCGACGCGTCACCCATGGCCGCCTGCTCCAGCTCGAATGCCGTGGCTCGGGCCTCTTCGGCGCAGAAGGTGGACGCCAGGCCCTTGAGGGTGTGTGCCGTGGTGCGGAGGGCTTCGCGGGGGCCTTCCGCCAACTCATGCTCCAGGCGGTCCAGATACCCCGGTAGTTCGTCCTGGAACATGGTGGCAGCCCGGACCAGGAGGTCTTCGAAGCCGCCCATCTGGTCCACGGCTGCGTTCCAATCCAGGGTCATAGGTTCGAGTCGGTTCGCCGGTTCGGCATTGGCGTCATCAGCCATGTCGTCTCCCTCCGGAGCTTCGGATTCCTCGAGAACGCGTCGGATTTCCTCGAAAAAGGTTGGGGCGTCGATGGGCTTGGAGATGTATCCCTGGATTCCCTGGGCCAGATAGCGGGAGCGATCTCCCTTCATGGCGTTGGCGGTGAAGGCGATGACCGGCGTGGGAGGGAGGCCTTCCACCCGCTCTCGCTCCCGAAGGCGCTGCACGGCTTCGAGGCCATCCATGTGAGGCATCATCATGTCCATGAGGATGAGGTCGAATTCTTCGTCTTCCAGGAGTTCCAGGGCCTCGATCCCGTTGCCGGCAACCCGGCACCATGCCGCGATCTTGGCCAGGAGGGCCAGTGCGACCTCCCGGTTGATCTCGTTGTCCTCGGCCAGGAGAATCCGCACCGGGCCCGGTCCGGGCGCTTCCGCCACCAGCGGTGCTGAGGGGCTCGGAGTCTGCGCGGGGATCGTGACCTCGGGGATGGTCGATTTCACTTCCCCCAGCCCGGTCTCCGAGCTCCCTCTGACGTCTCCTCCGCAGCCACCCGTCCCCTGGCCCCTGGTTTCCGGCAGGGGGAGGATGACGGTGACGACGGTGCCGCGGCCCAGTTCGCTTTCGACGCGGATCTCGCCGCCCATCATGTCCACCAGCTCCCGGGTGATGGTCAACCCGAGTCCAGTCCCCTCGAATTGGCGACTGCTATGGGCATCGGCCTGTTCGAAGGCCTGGAAGATCCGCTCCAGATCTTCCGGCCGGATGCCGATGCCGGTATCGGAGACACGGAAGCGGATGGGTCGAGTCGGGGCGGCAGCTGAGGGGAAACGATCCTCCGCGGCCTCACGGGAGGATGGTGCGAAATCCACATCGAGGCGAATGGTTCCCGACTCGGTAAACTTGACGGCATTCCCCAGGAGGTTGACCAGGAGCTGGCGCAGGCGCGTGGCGTCGGCCAGGACGCACGCAGGTAGGCTCGGCGCCACGGAATGCTCCAGTTCAAGGCCCTTCCGTAGGGTCTGGGGGGACTGGATCCAGGCGATGTCGTCCAGAAATGCCCGGAGGTCAAGGGGCCGAGGCCGCAGCTCCAGTCGCTCCGCCTCAATGCGGGAGAGGTCCAGAAGTTGGTTGATGATATCCAGGAGGTGCACCGCCGAGCTACGGGCATATCCCAGGTGCTTGCGCTGACCCTGCTGCAGCGGCGTTTCCAGGACCAGGTCCATCATCCCCAGGATCCCGTTCATGGGGGTGCGGATTTCGTGACTCATGTTGGCCAGAAAGCGGCTCTTGGCCTGGGTAGCTGCCTGGGCCAGGCGGATCTGGGTCTTGAGTTCGGACTTGTACAGGCACGCCTGGGCCGCCCAGGAGAGCTTCTCGGTGAGGCGGTGGAGCGAGGCCAGGAAATCGCCTGGGAGGGAGTCTCCCTTCCGATGGAGGATGAGTACCCCGAAATCGGGAAGATCCAGGGCGTAGCTTCCGGTCCCATCGCGGACCACAGCGCGGGGGAGGGTCGCACGCCACGATGGAAGGTCGTCGGGCGATGCCGGGAGTTTCAGGTCCTGGACGAAACCCTGATGCAGTGCACTTCCCGACAGGCTTGCCGGAACGGTATGGACGTCGAGCCACTTCAGGGTTGGACCCTTGGTGTCCGCTGCGTCCGCCGCCGAATCCTTGCCATCCCCGGAGTCCGACTCTACCCAGCGCAGCACGGACGCGCCCCGCCCATTGAGGGTGCGCAGGAGGGCCGAGAGGCTCTGGCCGAGCATCTCGTCCAGGTCCAGGCTCCTACCCATGGTCAGGGAGATTTCGTAGAGGATTTCCGTCTGTAGAAGCTTGTTCACGGACGTCCCGGGAGTCGTGGGGAGCCACACCGACATTCGAACAAAGTATCGGCAGCTGCCTCCCCACTCCGAAGGGGCTGAGGGACGTGGGAGTCAGGGTTGCATGGGCCTCCACGCCAGCCCGTCCGGTTCCCTGCCCACAGCGATGGTCCTGACGATGATCCCTTCCTCCAGGTCCACGACGGCTACCACGTCGGAGCTGGCGGCGGCGACGTAGGCGTGGCGACCGTCGGGGTCGGCCATGACCCCGATGGGCAGGGAGCTTCCCTCGAAGGCCAGAACCTGGGGGCCGGCGTCCACCACCGGCGTGTCGATGGTCAGGGCCAGGATCTCGGTGCGGGTTGTCACATCGAACACCCGAAGCTCCCCGGAACGGGCGTTGGTCACGAAGGCCCGACTTCCCGTCGGATCCATGACGACACGGATGGGAAAGTCGGCTGAAGGAAGGGAGTGGGTGACCTCAAGACTTTGGGTATCGATGATGGACAGGGTGTTGTCGGCTCGGTTGCTGACCCAGACCTCACCGCCGTCGGGGGTGATGGCGATCCCCTCGGCCCCGGCGCCGGTGGGGATGATCCGGACCAGGGTCTCCTGGTCCAGATCGATGACCGAGACCGAGCCGGAGCCGATGTTGGCCACGAAGGCCCGCCGTCCGTCGGGGCTCAGAGCTACCTCATGGGAGACGCGTTGATCGGTGGGGATGGCCGCCACCACACGGCCTGCCTCCACATCCACCACCGTCAGGGTCCCGTTCCCCTCGGTGGTCACCACGACGCGGTCACCGTCGGGATGCCAGGTGATTCCGTGAGGTCGCGTCTGCTCTTCAAGGTCGATGTCCCGCACCGCCTCCAGGCTCTCCAGGTCGACCAGGGTCAGGGTGTGGCCCGGTTCAGATCCGGTGCCGTAGTTCGCCACCATTGCCCAGCGACCATCGGGAGAGACGGCCACTTCGTGGGGTGCGTCACCGGTGGGGATACGCGCCAGCTCTTCCCCACGGCGCGGATCCACAACGGACAGAGTGGACTCTCCCTTGTTCACCACAAGAAGCATCCCCTCCGCCCTCGGGGTGGCACCCTCCGGCACCGTACCCACCGACAGCGCATCGGCCGAGGCCGTACCGGGCTGCCCCAGGATTACGGCGGGACAGACCATCATGAGAATGATCAGGATCCAGGGGCTGGTGAGTCGAGCGGTGGGTCGGGGTCGGGACAGCAAGGTGGTGGAAAACATGGCTGTCATCCTCCTGGCGGAAAGAAATCCACCGGTCCGGTGGGTGAAGGGGCTCCACCCCTACGCTACAAAGCAATGCGCCCCCCGGGGAAGATCCCGGGAGGCGCACACCTTCGGCCTGTCAGCTCACCGGGGCGGGTTCGCGGCCAGGTTGGGGTTCGAGAAGATCTCGTTGGTGCTCACCCGCAGGCAGAGCGGGTCGGCATCCAGGACGTTCCGGGTGGGGTCGGCACTGGCCGGTTGCCCCCCTGCCACCGCTCCCACCACCTCGTATCCGGCGAAAGGTTCAGTGGTGCCGTCGGCAGCCCACCGGCGAACGTCGCCCAGGCGCCGGCCCTCCATCCAGAGCTCGATGCCCCGCTCCTGCATGAGAAGGGGCCAGGCTTCAGCCGCCGTGGCCGCGTCCACTGCGTCCAGCCCATGGTGGGCCCGGACCTCATTGATCAGGTCCACCGCAGCACCGATCTGATTCTGACGAAGGAGCGCCTCGGCTTCGATGAGGCGCATCTCCGTTCCCTTGGCCAGGGGGATGCCCGTGTTCCGGGCGGGATACTTCTCCACCCGCCACACGGGGCGGCGGTTGTCTCCCCCGATGAGGGGATCACCGCCGGAGGTGAGCAGCGGCCGGAACGAGGCGCGGGGATCCCCCCCGGCCTCCGGGTCCGCCGTGTTGAGGCCCCACTCGGCCCACCGGGTGCCCCAGACAGTGAGCTGGAACCCGTTGTCGCCGCGATAGGCCCAATTGTGGACTCCGTTGTGCTCATTGCCGGAGTTCTCCGAGTGGACATGGGAGAAGACGAAATCCGTGGGGACCTGCTGGGCGGCGGCCACGGCCTGATCCCACTGCCCCAGCATGAGGTTGGCCTGGGCCTGCCCCGCCAATGCCGCCAGACGGGTGTCGCTGTGTCCGCCGGCCTGGGCAGTCTGGACGGCGTCCTGGAAGAAGCCCACCGCCCGCTCGCTGAAGGCGGTGTGGGGTTCCGCGGCTCCACCGTCGATGACCGCGTCGCAGAACATCTCGCCCATGATCCGGTTCGAGAAGCCGGCGTAGAGTTGGGCCAGAGCCACCCAGGAACTGGAGGCAGGATCGCTCACCAGCCGCTGGGCCTTCTCGATGGCGTCCTCGGCCTGCCAGCGGGCCTGGGACGAGAATCCCCAATGGGACTGATTCTCTGGCGATTCGTTGTTGGGCGTGCCTTCGCTGATCTCCCTTGGGGGCACCCAGCTTCCGGAGTGGACCAGTTCACCCGAGAGGAGGGCGCTGGCGGAGTACGTGCCTCCACCCCCCATGATGGTGGTGGCCATCCCGAAGGTGCCCAGGGCGCCGTTCACGATGGCGGGGACGGCCTGTTCCGTCTCCAGATCGGTCTCCTCGATGAGGGCGGGGTTCGAAACCCCCAGGTCACACCCGGCCAGCAACAGTCCTCCGGCGGCCAGCAGCGCCAGGGATCGCCCGTGGACCCGGCCGGCTTCGGCTCGATTCCTCGTGGTTCGTTCCTTGTGCATGATTGGATCTCCTCTGCCGGTTCGCATCAGAACTGTGCGCTGATTCCCACGACGAACTGCCGGGGAAGGGGGGTGTCGAAGAAGTTGTGAGCCCGGAGCGCCGAGTCGGACAGGTCGTTCCGGTACATGCCCTCGGGATCGAGCCCCGGATAATCCGTCCAGCGCAGCAGGTTCCGGCCGGCGATGGAGAGCGTCGCGCCCTGGATACCGACGTTTCCGAGCCACTGGTCCGGAATCCGGTAGGACACGCTCACCTCGCGAAGCCTCCAGAAATCGGCGTCGTAGGCGTAGTCGCCATGGGTCAGGGCCGATGGGCGGTCGCAGACGGCCTGGGTGACGGCGTCTACATTCCCGCGGCAGCGGAGCGCCACCGGACCGGTTTCGATGGGGAGCCCCTGAGTGTCGGTCACATTCCGAGCCGGATGCATGAGCCAGCGCATGGAGTGATCGTGGTTCATGTGGCCGCCCTTGTGGTCCAGAAGGAGAGCCACGGAGGTGCGGGATCCGATGCTGAAGGTGCTTCCGAGCTGAATCTGCCGGGTCGGGAGCGGCTGTCCCAGGTAGTCCCATCCTTCGGGGAGTTCGCCATTGGCATCCCGAAGAAGATTGCTGGCAAGCCCCACTTCCCCATCCACCTCAACGAAGCGGTCGCCGAAGAAGGACCCCACCGGGTAGCCTTCCCGCATGAACTGGAGCCACTGGAGCTGAATCGGTGCGCCGCCGCCCAGGCTGATGATCTCGTTGTTGTTGGTGGAGTAGTTGATGGTGGCATCCCAGGCGAATCGGGGGAGCTCCAGCACGGTCCCGCGGATCCCCACTTCCCACCCCTTGTTCTCGATCTCACCCACGTTCCGGAGCTGGGTCTGGAGGAAGCCCTGCGAAGGAGGCTCGCGCACGGCGTAGAGGGCGTCAGTGGTGTTCTGGTCGAAGCGGGTGACCTCGACCCGCACCCGATCGTCCAGGAGACCCAGGTCGAAGCCTAGCTCGATCTCGGTGCTGACCTCGGCCTTCAGATCCGGGTTGCCCAGATTGCCCGGGCGCACGGCGGGCTGTCCGCCCACGGCCGACTCCGGCATCCAGGTCCGGACGGCGGAGAAGTTGGCCGGCTGCTGCCCGGCCGTCCCGTAGGAGGCACGGAGGCGCAGCGAAGAGAATAGTTCGGGGAGCGAGACCTGTTCGCTCAGGATGTAGGAGATGTCCGCCTTGGGGTACACCTGATAGTCCACGTCGTCGCCGAAGGCGGAGTGGGCGTCGGCCCGGGCGCCCAGGGTCACGAAGAGGGCGTCTCCGATCCCGAACTGCTGCTCGGCGAAGAACCCGGCGCTCCGCTCCTTGAGGCGGGACTCGGCGCCGGACGTGGTGAGGGCGGCGCTGACCGTCTCCAGCCCCAGGAAGGGGAAGCCGTCGCCCACCGACGAACTCCAGCTCTGGTCCCGGTCGAAGTACTGGAAGCCGGCGGAGGTGGTGGAGCGCATCCCGTCGGAGAGCTGGAACCGCAGCGTGGCCGTGTAGTCCACATTCAGGTTCAGGTTCTGCCGCCGGTAGTTGGAGCGGAAGCCGTTGATGATGTTGTTCACCGCTCCGAACGGGAAGAGCTGGAACTCATCGGAGTTGAAGATGTCGGCGCCGAAGGTCAGCCGCTGATTGATGGCCTGGGTAACCTGATGCTCGGCTGTGATCCCGCCGGTGAACCGGTTTCCGTTCTGGAAGGCTTCGATGGCTCGCAGGTCCATGGTGGGTGTCCCGAACTGACCACGAGGCCCACCAACCAGCCCGTTGATGGTGTAACCGCGGGTATTGTTGGCGTCCGGCGTGTGCTGAACGGAGCGGCGCGTGAACCCACTGGTGAGCCGGATGGAGATGTCGTCCCGGGGGACGACGCTGAGGTTGAGGCGGGCCGAGTAGGCTTCCTCGCCCCCGTTGGGAAGGACTCCTTTCTCGTCGCGAGCCGTGATGGCCGCATAGTAGGAGAAGGTCTCGCTCCCTCCCGTCACCGACACCTGGTGGGACTGGGTCCGGCCGTTCTGGACCATGTTGTCCACGAACCAGTCCGAGTAGGCCGAGATGGCCCACCAGTCCCGAGGAGTGGTCAGCACCCCGAAGTCGGCGTTATACCGCCACTGGGTCACCCCTTCCCGGCCGCGCCGAGTGAAGATCTGGATCACGCCTGCCGAGGCCTCGGACCCATAGAGGGTGGCGGCGGAGGCCCCGCGGATGATCTCCACCCGCTCGATGTCGGCGGGGTTGATATCGTCGAGCCCCGACCACGAGGCACCGGCGGTGGTGGTGGAGATTCCGCTCGAACTGGAATTGTCGATGCGGATCCCGTCCACGTAGATCAGGGGCTCGTTGGACTGGGTGATGGAGGCGGCCCCGCGAAGGACGATCCGGCTCCCCTGCCCGGACTTTCCGCCGCCGGGCATGACGTTGACTCCCGGTGCTCGGGCCGCCAGAAGCTGGGACAGGTTGTTGATGGGAGCGCTCTCGAGTTGGGTCACATCCACCGAGGCGATGGAGGTGCCGATCTCGCGACGTGCGACCCCGGAGGCCTGGCCTGTGACCACCACTTCGTCCAGCGCCACCGCGCTGACCCGGAGCACGAACTCCACCTCTACCGTCTGACCGGCGACAACGGTGACGGTCTGGGTCTCGGCGCGGTAGCCCAGCGAGCTCACCTGGATCTCCTGCGCCCCGGCCGGGACGTTCTGGAGGGTGAACTGGCCGCGGGCATTGGTCACGCCGGTCCGGTTGCTCTCGGTGAGGGTGACGAAGGCGCTGGCGATGGGTTGTCCGCCGGTGCCCACTACGGTGCCGGAGATGGTTCCGGTCTGGGCTTCAAGAGCGGTGGCTGCGGGTGGGGCAAGGAGGCCCAGGGGAAGGATGAGGGCCGAGGAGAGGGCGAAGAGGTTCCGCAGTCGTTGCGGAGTCCGTCGCCTCCCCCGGCCTCGGGACGGGTTCGAACCGGGGTGGTTCATAGCACCTTCCTGAGAGAGTGGGGAAGATCGAGGGCGGGCGACCCGCCCGTTGACCATGACGATCTCCTGAAGCTAGCCCAAGATTTGTTTTCGGTACAAGCCGCGCCGAGTTCGGATTCGGCCGGTGGCATCGACCGAAAGTATGGGAGCCACCCGAAGTTCAGCGCCTTTCCCCGTGCATTTCCCGAAGTGCCTGCTCTGCCAAGGCTTCGGGGACAATGCGCCAATTGGCCTCGAAATCCGCAGGGATACGGATCTCCCCTTCCGCTTCCAGGGCCCGGATGAGGATGTCCCGGACGCTCTCATCCCCTTCGTAGACCACCTCGGCGTCGGCTACGGCGGGAAAGGCTCCCCCTCCGCTCTGCCTGTAATTGTTCAGGGCCATGGTGAAGACGTCGTCGTCGGCCACGGGGCGTCCATTGCGCTCCAATTCCACCACCCGCTCCCCCCAGGGGCGGGTGAGGTCCAACGTGTACTCCACCCCCCGCACCATGTCGAAGTTGAAGCCCGGCCACTCCGGGTTCACCAGGCGGTCGCACTGAGCCTCGGGGCAGGGGAGGAAGTAGCGGGCCGAATGCTCCAGGTAGGCCCGGAGTTCGGCGCCGGTGATCCGCACCGCCCTGAGCAGGTTGTTGTCGTAGGGGTAGAACCGTGCCATCCGGGCCACGGTGATGTCGCCCTCGGGGAAGCCGGCGGTGAGGCTGAAGGCCGCCGCTGCCGAGAGGTCGGCACCCGTCACCTCCTGCTGCACGCGGTTCACCCAATCGATGAGCGGCGTGGCGCCCACGCGCGCCTCCCGGGCCGACCACTCCTCCGCTGCCCGACCCACAACCCGGCCCATCTCGCCAACGGCCCGCTCATGGGCCGGGGCCAGGAGGTCCATCAACGTCTCGTCCAGGTGGTCTTCGGTGGGGTGCACCAACTCGGAGCGCCGTTCCACGATCTGCCACCCGTCGTCCCCCTCCGGCGACAGGTGGAAGGTGGCCACGGCCAGGGCCCGGCCATGGGAGCCTGCCTGGGAGAAGAGGACGCCGTTGATGATGGAGTCGGCCACCTGCCGATGGCTGTGGCCCAGGAAGGCGGCGTCCATCCCCTCCACCTCCCATGCGGCGTCGGCCATGCGGCTTTCGGCGCCAAGGCCGGTGGTGACGGTATCGTAGCTGGTTCCCGAGAAGGAGGCGTGGGCCGCCACCACCACCAGGTGGGCTCCTTCCTCCCGGAGGAGGGGGACGACCTCGCCCAGGCGTTCCACCATGTCCGGGAACTCCAGGCGCCCTTCCACATGATCCCGGTCCCAGATGGCGACGCCGGGAGGCACCACGGCGGTGATTCCCACCCGAAGGACGCGTCCGTCCAACTCCCGCTCCACGAAGGTGTGGGTTGGCCACGCGGGCTCGCCTGAGTCGGCATGAACGATGTTGGCCGAGAGGAAGGGGAAGTCCGCCGCCTCCAGGGAGCGATTCAGGTGCTCCAGGCCGAAGTTGAACTCGTGGTTCCCCAGCGCCGCCGCATCGTAACCCATGTGGTTCATGGCCAGAATCACCGGGTGCGTCTCGCCCTCCGGCAGCGGGGTGTGGACAGCGGTGAGGGGGTTGCCCTGGAGCAGGTCGCCCGAGTCGATGAGCAGCGTTCTGCCGGGGTTCGCCGCCCGAATGGAGTCCACCAGCGGTGCCAGCCGGGCCAGTCCGTGATCCAGCGGTTCCTCCCGCTCATAGTCCCAGGGAACCAGTTGGCCATGCACATCGGTGGTACCCATGACGACGAACTCCACGACGTTGTCGGTGGGGTCGGTGGCTGCCGGTGGTGTGTCCGGGGCGCACCCGGTGGCCAGGGCGAGGGTCAGGAGGAAGGCGATGCCGGGGACAGCGAAGAGTCGGGCAGGAGAGATGGTCATGGGACAGGGCAGAGGTTGAGGGGGTCCGTCCGGGTTACCCCTGGACCGGTGGCTCGGCTCCGGGAACAGGTGGGTCCGCTTCACGGTGGCGACTCGTCCTTCGTTGAAATCGCCGGACCAGGCGAAGCAGCGTCCAGCCGACGCTGAAGGCCGCCGCCGGCCAGGAGGCGGTGCGCAGGGCATCGGCTACCGGTAGGCCCATTGCCTCTGCGTCGGGGATGAAGAGCCGGGCTGCGGTGGCTCCCACCAGGAGGACGAAGGTGACCACCACCGCCAGGTGGTAGCGTTCCCTGCGCCGGATCCACAGGAACACGAAGGCCACCAGGTGGATCAGGAAGATGACGAGGAGGACGGCGAGGCCTCCGGGTGTCACCGTTCTTCTCCTTGCCGGGCGGAGGCGCGGGCACCGGCGCGCATGGAGAGGCCGATGCGGCCTCGATCCAGATCCACCGACAGCACGGTGACCTGCACCGCCTGGCCCACCTTCACCACCTCCGACGGATCCCGGACGTACCCGTCGGCCAGCTCGGATACATGGACCAGCCCGTCCTGGTGGACGCCCACATCCACGAAGGCTCCGAAGGCCACCACATTGGTGACCACTCCCCCCAGACGCATGCCGGGCTTCAGGTCTTCCGGCGAACGTACGTCGTCGCGGAACTCCGGAGGCTGGAAGCGGTCCCGCGGGTCCCGGCCTGGCCGACGCAACTCCGCCAGGATGTCTTCCAGCGTCGGGCGGCCCACCCGCTCCGAAACGTACTGGTCCAGTGTGGCCTCGAACCGGGCCAGCGCCGCCTCGTTGCCCACCAGGTCCGCCACCTTCATTCCCAGATCCGAGGCCACCGCCGCCACCAGTTCGTACCGTTCCGGGTGGACCGCCGTGGCGTCCAGGGGGTGGGCACCGCCGCGAACCCGAAGGAATCCCGCCGCCTGCTCGAAGGCCTTGGGCCCCAGCCGTGGGACGTCCAGGAGCTGGCGCCGCTCCCGGAATCCGCCCTGGCGCTCCCGGGTCTCCACGATCCGCTGGGCCAGGGTGGGACCGATCCCGGCCACATAGGCCAGCAGGGAAGGGGAGGCGGTATTGACCTCGACCCCCACCCGGTTCACGCACACCTCCACCGTCCGGTCCAGGCGGTTCCGGAGGGCCGGCTGGTTCACGTCGTGCTGATACTGCCCCACCCCGATGGACCGGGGGTCGATCTTCACCAGTTCGGCCAGGGGATCCTGCAGCCTGCGGGCGATGGAGACGGCCCCTCGGAGGGTCACATCCAGGCCGGGGAGCTCTTCCCGGGCCAGGGGGGAGGCGGAGTAGACGGAGGCGCCGGCCTCGTTCACCAGAACGACCTGCGGTCGGCCGTCGGCGGGGACCCGTTCCAGGACCTCACGGACCAGCGCGAAGGTCTCCCGGGAAGCGGTGCCGTTGCCCACAGCCACCAACTCGGGGCCATGCCGCTTCACCAGCCCCCGGAGTTCATCCCGGAAGGCCTCTTCCCGGTGGAGGAAGAGGGTCCCGGTCTCCAGCACCGCTCCCGTGGCCGAGACCACCGCCGCTTTGACCCCGGTGCGGAAACCCGGGTCGAGCCCCAGGACGGCCCGCTCGCCCGCCGGCGGCTGGAGGAGTAGTTGCTCCAGATTCTGGCCGAATACCCGGATGGCCTCGGCATCGGCCCGGTCCTTGAGCTCCGCGGCCACCTCCGTGGCGACGGAGGGGGCCAGGAGGCGGCTCGCTGCGTCCTCGGCCACCACCTCCAGGGTGTGTCGGGCCCGGCGGCGACCCAGCGCCACCCGGCGCGCCTCCCGGTGGATCTCCTCATCGACCCCTTCGATCTTCCAGGAGAGGACGCCCTCCGATTCGCCCCGGCGGATGGCCAGGATGCGGTGGGACGGAATGGATCGGACCGGCTCGGTGTGCGACTCGTAGTCCCGGAAGCGGGGGCGGAGGGGATGTTCCTTGGCACCTCTGGCCAGGGAGCTGGAGACCACGCCCCGGGTCCGGAGAAGGTCCCGGACCCTGCTGCGAAGCTCCGGTTCCTCGGCCACCCGCTCGGCCAGGATGTCGCGGGCTCCGGCCAGGGCCGCCTCCAGGTCCGGAACGTCCCTATCCGGGTTCACCAGATCGCGAGCCTGGCGTCGGGCCGCGGCATCGTCCACCTTCCCCTTCCAGATGGCTTCGGCGAGGGGAAGGAGACCCCGCTCTACCGCCATGGTGGCGCGGGTTCGGCGCTTCGGTCGATGGGGGCGGTAGAGGTCTTCCAGCTCCTGCTTGGTGGCGGCCTCCCGCACCGCCCGATCCAGTTCGGGCGTGAGGACCTCCGATTCCGCCAGCGACTGGAGGATGGCGAGGCGGCGTTCCTCCAACTCCACCAGATAGGCGCCCCGGTCCCGCACCTCGCCAAGTTGGACTTCGTCGAGGCCGCCGGTGGCCTCCTTCCGGTACCGGGCGATGAAGGGGAGGGTGGCTCCCTCCTGGAAGAGCTCCAGTGCGCCCCGGACCCCGGTGGCGGGGAGGGCCAGCTCCCTGGCTACCCGAGGGGCCAGGTCCACGAGTCGCGGCGGCGAGAAATGGGTTTCGGTCACAGCCAGGGAGGGTGCGGAGATGGATCAGACGGCGCCGGTCCGTGGGACGCCGGGGAGAGGGGAAAGGTGGCGGTACCGGGGGCGCCGTTCAATCCGTCCCTCCCCTTGCCGTGGCGGTGGGCGCCTCCGTGCTGGTCTGGATGGCCTCCTGGGGGTGGTGGGCCTGGCCTGCTTTGCCATGGGCCATGCCTCGGTGCTTCACGCCCAGCACCCTCCCCTCGAGGCGCTGGCCGCCGATCTGGTGGCGGCGGGCTCGCCTGCGGCCGGGGTGCTGATGCTGGAGGCGGGAGTGGTGCGGTTCGCCGTGGCCGGCGAACGGATCCTGGGAGGCGGAGATGCGGTGGAGCGAGGTGACCGGTGGCACCTGGGGTCCAACGGGAAGGCCATGACCGCTGTCCTGGCCGGGCGGCTGGTGGAGCAGGAGATCCTGGGCTGGGAGACGCCACTGGGCGACCTGGAAGGCAGGGGGTTGGACGGCATTCCCGAGTGGGCCGCCCATGCGACCCTGCTCCAGCTCCTCAGTCACACTTCGGGGATGCCCGCCAACCTTCCGCCCGCCGACGCCATGGCGATGCTGGGGCCGGACCGGGAGCGGGATGCCCGGGCCGACCGTCTCCACTTCGCCCGCCGGATCCTGGAAGGGGAGGCGGGGGGGGCGCCCGGTGCCTTCCTTTACTCCAATGTGGGTTATGTGATGGCGGCAATCCTCATGGAGGCCGTCAGCCATCGGTCCTGGGAGGAACTCATGGACGCGGAGGTGTTCGTACCCCTGGGGCTTTCGTCGGCCGGGATGGGTCCGCCGGGGGTCCATGGGTCCCGAGACAGCCCCACCGAGCCCTGGGGGCATCTGGGCGGGGCTGCGGGCGCCCTTCTTCCCATTCCGCCCTCGGGCTTGGCCGACAATCCCCCGGCCATGGGCCCCGCCGGCCGGATCCACATGACGCTGGAGGACTACGGGACGTTCCTGGCGGCGGTGCTGGCGGGCCTTCG
>REEG01000264.1 GCA_007695195.1 Gemmatimonadales bacterium
TGGATGCTCTGGAAGCGGTCCACCATCCTCCAGGAGCCTTACGGAGTGGTGGCCGTCATCTCGCCCTGGAACTACCCCTTCATCCTCTCGGCCGAGCCGACCCTCACCGCCCTCTTCGCCGGGAACGGGGTGGTTCTCAAGCCGTCCGAGTACACGCCCTTCACCGGAGCCATCCTGGCCGAACTCCTGGGCGATACCGACCTTCCGGCGGGGCTCGTCCAGGTCGTTCAGGGCGACGGTGAGACCGGCAGCCACCTGGTGGACGCCGGGGTGGACCGGATCCACTTCACCGGAAGTCCCCGGGCGGGCCGAGCTGTTCTGACACGGGCCGCACGTCACCTCATACCGGTGTCGCTGGAGCTGGGTGGGAAGGATCCGGCCGTGGTGCTGGACGATGCGGACCTCCCGCGCTCGGCCCGGGGGATCGCCTTCGGTGCCTTCTTCAACGCCGGCCAGACGTGTCTGGCCACCGAGCGGGTCTATGTGATGGAGGCCGTGTACGAACCCTTCCTCCGGGAACTCCGGCGCGCCGTGGCCGAACTACGGGCCGGATCGGCGGGTAGGGTGGATGTGGGACCCCTTACCACTCCGGACCAGTTGGAGGTGGTGGAGACCCAGTTGGCCGACGCCGTGGAGTTGGGTGCCCGCGTCCTCTGCGGCGGCGACCGGGTGGATCCGGCCTCCAACGTCTTCCTTCCCACGGTCCTGGTGGACGTCACCGACGAGATGCTCATCATGCGCGAAGAAACCTTCGGACCCCTCCTCCCGGTGATTCCGGTGGCCGATGAGGAGGAGGCCATTCGCCGCGCCGGCGAACTCCCCATGGGACTCTTCGCGTCGGTCTGGACCGGGAGTCCGGAGCGGGGAAGGGCAGTGGGGATGCGCCTCCCCGGGGGCGGATTCACCGTGAACGACACCCTCTCGCACTGGGCGAACCCGGCGCTTCCCATGGGCGGGGTGGGCGAGAGCGGTTTCTCCCGGGTACGGGGTGATGAGGGCCTTCTCTCCTTCAGTCGTTCCCGGTCCGTCATGGAGAACCGTATCGAGTTCAAACGGGAGCCCTGGTGGTTCCCGCACCGGCCCGCCGATCGGCGCCTGGTGCGCGCCGTGACGGCGTGGGAGGGCGAGCGTGGGGTGGGGCGCATCTCCGGGGTGGTCAAGGCCCTTCTGGGGCGGGGAGAGACCTGATGGCCCGGGAAGAGGCCCGTCTGGCTCAGGCGCTGGAAGGGCAGGCCGAGCGACTATCCCACTGCGTTCACTGTGGATTCTGCCTTCCGGCTTGCCCCACCTACACCCGCCTCGGCGACGAAGCGGACTCGCCGCGAGGTCGCCTGCACCTCATGGGGGCCGTGTTGGAGGGTCGACTGGACCCGGGAGCCGACGCCTTCCAGGAGCACCTGGATCGCTGCCTCGGCTGCCGGGCGTGCGAGACCGTCTGCCCCTCGGGGGTGGAGTACGGTCATCTCCTGGAGCGGGCGCGGCAGGTGGCGGTGGCGGCCCGACCGCCCTCCCGCCTTCAGCAGGCGCTCCTGGGCGCCATTGGACGCCGATCCGTCTTCCTCCCCTGGATGTGGGCCAGCCGCCTCTTCCGGGCTTCGGGCCTCCCTGCCGCCGCGGCCCGGCACCTTCCGGATCGTGGGCTCCTGGGGACGGTGAAGTTGGGCTCGGCCATGTTGGCGGCCTCGGCGCCGTCCCGGTCGTGGCGGGACCGTCGTCCCCCTCCGTCCCCGGCTCACTCCGAGGCGGAGAGCTCCCGACCCGCCCCCAGGGGACGTGTCGCCTTCCTCACAGGGTGTGTCCAGGACCAGCTCTTCCACCGCGTCAACCAGGCCACCCGCCGGGTGCTTGAAGCCAACGGATGGGAGGTTGTGGCGGTGCCGGATCAGGGGTGTTGCGGTGCGCTCCACGCCCACGGGGGGCGCCTGGATGACGCCCGGGCCATGGCGTGGCGGAACGTGCGGGGTTTCCAGGATGCAGGGATCGATTGGATCGTGGCCAACGCCGCCGGATGCGGCGCCGCCATGAAGGAGTACGGGGAGCTGCTGGGAGAGGTGGATGAAGGTCGGGGCGAGGAAGGGGAAGCCTTCTCCCACCGGGTGGTGGACGTGACCACCCTACTGGCGGGGGAAGGACGAACGCCACGGGTCGGCGCAGCCCTTCCCCTCCGGGTGGCCTACGATCCGCCGTGCCACCTCCTCCACGCCCAGCGCGTCTCGGGCCCTCCCGAACGTCTTCTCACCTCCATCCCCGGCATCGAGCTCGTTCCCCTGGCCGACGCCGACGAGTGCTGCGGGGGGGCCGGGATCTACGGCATCACCCACCGGGAGCTGGGCGGTGAGATTGGTGGCGACAAGGCGGCGGCGGTAGAGGCCAGCGGGGCCGAGGCGGTGGCCACCGGTAATCCCGGGTGCATGATGCAGATCGGCGCCCAGCTCAGGCTCCGGGGCAGCCCCATTCCGGCGCTCCACCCCATCGAGATCCTCGATGAGAGCTACCGGCGGGCGGGGTTCTATCCAGGATCCCGTTGATACAGATTGAAAGAGGTACCCTGGCCTACGTCCCGTCCACGGTCCACGGTCCGCGGACGGCGGAGGCCCCCAAGGCTGGAGGTCGCAGTGAGCCAACCCGTTTCCGACAACGACGATCCCATGGTCCACCTGGATCCGGATCCATCCCTCTGGACCCGGCTCTTCGTCGTAGCTCCCCTTGTTGTGGTGGGTACCCGGGAGGGCGAGGACGACTACGATCTGGCCCCCAAGCACATGGCGACCCCCCTGGGCTGGACCGGCCTCTTCGGCTTTTCCTGTAATCCCGCCCACGCCACCTACCGGAATGTACGGGAGCATGGGGCCTTCACGGTGAGCTATCCCCGGCCTGAACAGGTGGTGGTGACCAGTCTCACTGCCACGCCCCGGTCCAGCGACAACGAGTCCACACCGGGGCTGAGCTCACTCCCCACGCTCCCCGCCCAGGTGGTGGAGGGGCGTGTTCTCCGGGACGCCCGCCTCGTTCTGGAGTGCCGATTGGAGCAGATCCTGGACGGCCTCGACGAGGCCAGCTTCGTCATCGGCCGCATCGTGGCCGCCAGGGCCCGACCCGAGGCGCTACGGACCACCGGGATCGACGATGAGGAGGTGGTGAGGCGGGATCCGCCCCTGGCGTTCCTGGCGCCGGACCGGTATGCCGCCATCTCCCAGAGCCATCCCTTCCCCTTTCCCGCGGGGTTCCACCGGTGACCCCCGAGCTGCAGACCGCCGTGCCCAGGGTGCGGGAGTGGCTGGCGGGACGGGAAGAGGAGATGATCGCTCTTCTCCGGGAGATCACCGTCCTGGAGAGCCCCAGTACCGACCCGGTGTCCCAGGGGCCGGTTTTCGACGTGCTGCAACGGGAGCTGGAATCCCTCGATTTCCGCGTTGTCCGCCTGAGTGGGCGGACATCGGGAGGGCAGCTCTGGGCCCGACCCCGCGTCCGCACCCGCGGCCGACCCTTCCAGGTGGTGATCGGCCATGTGGATACGGTGTGGCCCACCGGGACCCTGACTCAAATGCCCTTCACGGTGGAGAACGGTCGTGTCCGGGGACCGGGGGTCTTCGACATGAAGGGAGGTCTCGTACAGGGGATCTTCGCCCTCCGCGCCCTGGCCTCCCTGGGCATGGATCCCCCCGTCACACCCACCTGGTTCATCAATTCCGATGAGGAGGTGGGGAGTCCCGACTCGGAGAACCGGGTGCGTCACGTGGCTCGCCGCACCCTCCGGGCCCTGGTGCTTGAGCCGGGACTCGAGCCGGTGGGGAAGCTCAAGACCACCCGCCGGGGTGGTGGGCGGTTCGAGGTTCGGGTCCGGGGTCGGAGTGCCCACACCGGCCTGGCTCCGGGAGAGGGAGCCAGTGCCATCCTGGAGCTCTCCCACACCATTCAGGCCCTCTACCAAATCAGCGACCCGGATCGGGGAATCGCCATCAACGTGGGGGAGGTACGTGGAGGATCCAGGCCCAACGTGGTGGCCGCCGAGGCCTCGGCGGTGGTGGATGTCCGGGTGCGGACCCGCTCCGATGCCCGCTGGGTTGAAGAGCGGGTGCGAGCTATCGAGTCTGGCCCCCGCATGACTCCGGGAACAGCGGTGGAGATCCTGGGTGCGGTGGACCGACCGCCCATGGAGCCGACCCGGCGAAACCGGGCCCTGTGGCGGGCCGCCCGAGAGGTGGCAGGTGTCATGGGCCTGGAGGTGGACGAGGGGATGTCGGGCGGTGGGTCCGACGGCAATACCACGAGCCTCTTCACGGCCACCCTGGATGGGCTGGGGAGCGTCGGTGACGGAGCGCACGCCCTCCATGAATACCTGGAGGTGGAGCGCATGGCCGAGCGGGCCGCCCTCCTGGCTGGGATCCTCCTCCTCCCGGCGCCCCACATCTCCGAACCGGGCCGCACCCTGCCGCGCCGGACCACCGCGGGTCGGACCAGATCTGCCGGGGTCGCCACCGGCGTAGGCGGTGGTGCAGAGGCGGGGAACGCGTGAATCCGTCCCCGGCTCTGTCGTCCAGCACCCGGATCTCGGATCTGGGCACGGAGGGTTTCCAGGTGGAGGCCCTTCCCCCGGACCGCTGGCGGACCGGGGACTACGTGGTGGTGGAGTGCGGGTCGGGGCCGGGAGTCCTGGAGTTGCAAGACGGTCGTCTCATAGCTATCGAGTCGGGACATCAGATGGTTGGGGTGCTCGGGCATCGTCGGTCCACCCTGGAGGTCTCGGGCAGCTGGGAAGAGGCCGGTGCCCGCGGAGAGATGGAGCTCCTCACGGCCGGTGGGCTCCTGGGCCGCTGCACATCCAGATCGGCCTGGATCCCGACCCTGCTGACTGTTCGGTACCTGGGCCATACTGTCCGGTGCGGCGTACCCCTTCGCATGTCCGACTTCATCCCCGAGCCGGACATCTCAGGGGATCCGGATCCCGGCCACCCCTCGGTGCTGATCACCGGCACCTCCATGTCGTGCGGGAAGACGGGGACGGCTCGAGCCGTGATCCGTCGCCTCACCACCCTGGGATTCCGGGTCGTTGCAGCCAAGCTCACCGGGGCGGCGCGCCTCCGGGACATCCAGACCATGGCCGACGCCGGCGCGGTAGCGATCTTCGACTTCGTGGATGGCGGCCTACCCTCTACCGTCTGCTCGGAGGAAGAGCTGGATCGGGCGCTCCGCATCGTCCTGGGCCGGGTGGCCGCCACCCCTGCGGACGTGGCCGTCTTTGAGTTGGGTGCCTCACCTCATGAGCCCTACCTTGGGAAATCCGCCATCCAGGCGGTGCGATCCCGGGTTCAGCTTTCCATCCTGTGCGCTTCGGACGCCTACGCGGTGGTGGGTTTTCTCCATCGCATGGACCTTCCCGTGGATCTGGTCACGGGGATTGCCGCCAACACCGCTGCCGGTGAGGATCTGGTTCGCCACCTCACCGGTATCCAATCTCTCAACATCCATGATCCGGCTCGGATGCCCGAACTGGATGCCCTGCTACGGGATCGATTCGGAGGTGGGGCCCCGTGGTGATCCGTCCCGTGCACACATTGGACGAGTATCGGGCGTGCGTGGATCTCCAGGAAGAGGTCTGGGGGAAGGGCTTCAGCCAGAGGGTGCCCACCGCCATCCTGCAGGTCAGTCAGCGCCTGGGCGGGATTGTGTCGGGTGCGTGGAACTCCGAAGGGGTTCTGGTGGGTTTTGTCTTCGGCATGACCGGGTGGGAGGCGGGCCGACCGGTGCACTGGTCGGACATGCTGGCGGTCCATCCGGAGCACCGCAACGGGGGGCTGGGACGCCGCCTCAAACTTCATCAGCGGGACGAGCTTCTCAGGCTCGGCGTCACCCGCATGTACTGGACCTTCGACCCCCTGGAATCGCGAAATGCCCACCTGAACCTGGCACGGCTCGGCGCCACTGCCGGGGAGTATGTGCGGGACATGTACGGGACGTCCAGTTCGCCTCTCCATCGAGGGATCGGAACGGACCGCTTCGTG
Source organism: Gemmatimonadales bacterium (assembly GCA_007695195.1). Taxonomy (GTDB): domain Bacteria; phylum Gemmatimonadota; class Gemmatimonadetes; order Longimicrobiales; family Gaopeijiaceae; genus PWLA01. The sequence continues at coordinate 6,003 of REEG01000264.1, forward strand.
GCGGTGTGGGAGATGGATTCTCCGCGGGTACGACGCCGTCTCGGTGCGCCGGTGGACGGCGGGGAGCCGCCGGCGGCTCGGGGTGGCGTTGAGGAAGTCGTTGGCGTCGACGAAGGGGGTGTGGTCGGGGGGGCGGACGTGCTCGACGAAGCGGACGGGATCGCAGGAGCGGGCCCGGTCCTGGATGGGATCCCGAGGGCCGGAGGGCAGATCGCGGGAGGGCTTCCCCAGCCGGGGGATATGGTGCTGGGCCGGGATGACCGGTTCCTTACCGTGACCATTCCCGCGTCGATCCAGGATGTGCTGCGGCGGGATCCGGAGCTGGCCCTTCGCTGGCGCGCCCGGACCAGAGCCGCCCTGGAGCACTATCTGGGGCGGGGATGGGTGGCCGTCGGTCTGCACCGGGAAGGGGACCTCTCCCGCTACGTCCTGGCGAGGGATCC
>REEG01000180.1 GCA_007695195.1 Gemmatimonadales bacterium
GGCGGCGGTCATCAGCTTCTCGTACAACCTGGGTAGCCCGGGGCGGCGCTGATCCCGTCGGGCTTTCCACCCCCCCCTCGCGTGGAGGGGGCGACCATGGCAGGTTCAGGGCATGTCTGATTCCGGGACCCGCGGCGCCCCCTCCGTGGCGGCGGAACTCCTCCTCTCCATCGCCCTCCTCTTCGGAGCGGCGTTGGTGGTGGCCATCCTGGCCGCCGCCACCCTTTTCCCCATCCTGGACTCCCCGTCCGCCATTGCCCTCTTCCTGGGGCTCATCCTCCTGGCGGATCTTCTCATCCTGTACGTCTTCCTCCGGTATCTCCTGCGCCGGAGTGTGTTCAGCCCCCTGGACCGGATCGGCGCCGAAGCGGACCGCATCGCCGCCGGCGACTATGAGCACAGGGTCACCGCCACCGGCCGTCGTGAGCTGGACCGGGTAGTGGAGGCCGTGAACGTTCTGGCCCGGAGCCTCATTCGGGATCGACTCCTCCTGGCCGAGAATGTCCGCTCCCTGGAGTCGGCGAACCGCGAACTGGTAGAGACCAGCAGTGCGCTGGTGCGCACCGCCCGCATGGCCTCGGTGGGGACCCTCGCCGCCGGCATCGCTCATGAACTGGGAAATCCCCTGGGCGCGCTCCGGACCTCCCTGGACGTGGCGACGCGCCGTGCCCAGCGGGGCGGGGACGTGGAAGAGGCGCTGGCCATGGCCCGGGAAGAGGCGGGACGCATCGACCACATCATCCGGAGCATCATGGCCTTCGCTCGGCCTTCGGCGGACGGGCCTTCGGGCGGGCCGGTGGATGTGGAGGCGGTGGTGCGTTCCGCCGTCGGTCTCCTGGCCGGGCGCGACGCCCTGGATGGTGTAATGGTGCGGGTAGAGGTGGTTTCCGCGCCGCCGGCGGTGGAAGCGCGCCCGCAACTCCTGGAACAGGTCTTCGTCAACCTGATCATGAATGCGGTGCAGGCCTCCCGGAGTCCCTTGCCCTCCCCTGAATCCCCGGCGGCGGATGGCGCAAGGGATGGCTCGGTGAATGGCGTGACGGATGAGGCGGTGGTGCTCCGGATCGGCACGGTGCCCGCCGCCGACCGCCCGCGTCCCGAGCCACGGCGGGAAGGGGACCCGGCAGGCGTGGACTTCTCGCACCGGCGGCGGATGGCGCTCCTGCGGGCGGGACGCACCCCCCCGCCCTTCGACCCACCTGCGTCATCGGCGGAAGAGGTCGACGGATTGGACGTGGTGGTAGACGTCCTGGATCGGGGTCCCGGGGTGCCGGCCGAGCTCCGGGACCGGATCTTCGATCCCTTCTTCACCACGAGGGATCCAGGGGCCGGCACGGGAATGGGGCTGGCCATCACCGCTCGGATCGTGGAGGAGTTGGGCGGCACCCTCCGGGCCGACGAACGGGAGGGGGGAGGTGCGGCCTTTCGCCTGACCCTGCCCGGTGCCTTGCCGCCCGGTGCCCACCCCCCTGCGCCGCACTCCACTCATACCGGTCCGTCCCCTGTCGGTCCGTCAGCCCCCGCCCCCACTTCCCAGGAGCCCCGTCCGTGAATGGCCCCGATCCCCTCCGTATCCTGGTGGTGGACGATGATCCCGGTCTGCGCCGGTCCACCACGCTGCTTCTGACCGAGGAGGCGTATCAGGTGGGGACCGCGGCCCACGGCCGGGAGGCCCTGGATGTGATCCCCACCTTCCGGCCCGACATCATCCTGGTGGATGTACGGATGCCGGTCATGGACGGAATGGCCTTCCTTGAGGCGTATCGGGAGGGAGGGGGCGAGGTCCCTGTCATCGTGACTACGGCGTACGGGAGCATGGAGCTGGCTGTGGAGGCACTGAAGGCCGGAGCCTACGACTACCTCCCGAAACCATTCGGGCGGGACGAACTCCTCCTCACCCTCCGGAAGGCCGAAGAGCGCGAGAGCCTGCGTCGGGAAGTCACCCGGCTCCGCGCTCACCTCCCTCCCGCCGAGCGGTACGGTGAGTTCGTGGCTCGCTCGCCCGTCATGGTGCGGGTACTGGATATGGCTGCCAAGGTGGCTCCCCATCCCACCTCCGTGCTCCTTACCGGTCCCACGGGAACGGGGAAGGAGCTATTGGCCCGCATCCTCCACAAGGAGAGCCCCCGGGCCGGCGGCCCCTTCGTGGCCGTGAACTGCGCCGCCATCCCCGAGACCCTCCTGGAATCGGAATTCTTCGGATATGTGCGGGGCGCCTTCTCCGGCGCCGATCGGGACCGGGAGGGGCTCCTGGAGGCTGCGGACGGAGGCACACTCTTCCTGGACGAGGTGGCCGAACTCCCTGAATCGCTGCAGGTGAAGCTCCTCCGGGCGCTGCAGGAGCGGGAGGTGCGGCGGCTCGGCGAGACCGACTCACGGTCCGTGGACTTTCGCCTCCTGGCCGCTACCAACCGGATTCTGACCGAGGAGGTGTCCGCCGGCCGGTTCCGGGAGGATCTCTACTTCCGCCTCGCCGTGGTGACCCTCCACATCCCCGGACTCCGGGAGCGGCCGGCGGACATCCCTCCCCTGGTGGATCGTCTCACGGCTCGACTGAGCCGGCGGCTGGGGCGAGCCGTTCCCGGCATGGCGCCGGAGGCCATGGACCGCTTGGTGGGCCACTCCTGGCCGGGGAATGTGCGGGAGTTGGAGAATGTGCTGGAACGGGCCCTGATCCTCGCCGGGGCGGAGCGGATCGAGCCGGAGGATCTGCCGGTCGGGCTGGGGCGGAATCCGGAACCCCGGTGGGAGAGCTCCGTTGAGGCGCCGGACATCGGTGCCGAGGATGACCTCTCGGTCAAGCAACGTACGGCGGAGCTGGAGCGGGGGCTCATCCAGGAGGCCCTTCGGCGCACCGGTGGCCATCGCGGCCGGGCGGCGGAGCTTCTGGAGCTGAGCGATCGGGCCCTGCGGTACAAGATCCGGGAGTATGGCCTGGAGCCCGAGGCGTAGTCCGGGGTCGCTGAGGCCGGACGGGATACCGTAGGCCCCTCCCGTGCCGGAGGGTACGACGGTCCGGTTGGATCCGGTTGGATCCGGAGGACAGCCCCAGGGGACGATCTGTACCGGAAGAGAGTTCCGGTTTTCGGAAGTCTTTGTCGATTCGGGAATCCCCGGGTCAATCTGCCGTTTCCGTAAGTGTAACCCGCAAAGTCGTTTGCCCCATGGGCATGACTCTTCCACTCCATGACGGCGTCATCCGGCCCCTCATTCGGGAGATGTCGCCATGCGGCGCCTTCGCACATGCCCCGGTTTTACCCTCATCGAATTGATCCTCGTCCTGGTGGTCGGGGGGATCATGAGTATGGTGGCCATCCGGAGCTTCAGTCAGGTCCATGGATCCCTGGGGGCCCGCACGGCCCAGTCCACCTTCACCGGCATGCATGCCCAGGCACGGGCCATCTCCGTGGAGCACGGCGTTCCCGTTCTCCTCCGGGTGGACCCGCAGAGCGGGGTGGTGAGCATCCAGAACCTGAACGGCGACATTCTCAGGTCCCGGGACTTCGCCGACTCCTACGATGTCACCATCGGAACGCCCAATGGAGTGGTGGATCTCTGCATGGTGCCCCGCGGCTTCGCCGACCCCCGGTGCGGGAATGTGAACGACCGGACCGAGATCACCTTTACCCTGGGGAATCGGGTCCGGAGCGTGGCCCTCCTGCCCCTGGGCCAACTGGTGGAGGAATGATGGACACCCGGATCCCCATCCCCCATGGCGACACGCCCCCCCGGGCACCCCGTTCCCGACGCGGCGGCTTCTCCCTCATCGAGGTCATCGTGGCCCTCATGGTCCTGAGCATCGGGATCCTGGGAATGGCCGCCGGCGCCGGCTGGATGGTGCGCGTGGCCCACTACGGTGAACTGGAGACCCGCCGGAGCGCGGCCCTCCAGTCGGCGGTGGAGACCGTCCGCGCCCAGCTCTTCGACCAGGTCTCCGACGATTCGGAGGCCTTCGGAGACATCACCGTAAGCTGGACGCCGGGCCCCGCCGGTACCAATTCCCGAAGCGTCGAATTCGTTGTGGTGGGCCCCGGGCGCGTCTCCTCCCCCGGGGGCGGGATGCCTCCGGTGGGGACGGCGGTGACGGACACCTTCACCTACACCCTCCTGAGACGGGACTGACCGGAGATCCGAGATGAAACACGAATCCAGATCGCCGCTTCGAACCCGGCTCGGAGGGAGCGGGAATCCCATGCCCATCCGCCTTGCCCAACGGCGGGGATTGACGCTGGTGGAACTCCTCATCGCCATGGTGGCGGCAGGAATCGTCGTGGCGGCGGCCTATCAGCTTCTCCTCACGAACCAGCGGCTCTATACGGTGCAGCGGGAGAACGTGGTGGGCCACCAGACCATCCGGGCGGGCTCCGAGATCCTCTTCTCCGAACTCCGCGAGGTGAGCCCCGGTGAAGGGGATCTGCTGGGAATGCAGGAGCGGCAGGTCACCTTCCGGGCGCTTCGGGCCTTCGGGCTCGTGTGCCATGTGAATGCCTCCCAGTCCCGGCTCTCCATGGTGGTGCTGAGCGACCAGTTCGATGTGGGCCAGGGGATCGCCGTCTTCGTGGAGAACGAGCCCGAGATCGCGTCGGACGATTTCTGGGCCGAGGCCTCGGTGCAGAATGCGTCGTCGGGAGCGAGTAACTGCACCCAGTCCGGGACGCTCCAGACCATCACCACCTCAGGGCTGGCCGGCGGAGCCTACGACGGGATCCGCCCCGGCGCCCCCATCCGCTCCCTCGATTCATATGTCTACGGGGCCTTCCAGGTCGCGGGGGAGTGGTATCTGGGTCGGCGGGTCGGCGGCGGGACGGTGACCCCGCTGGTAGGACCGCTGGATGGGGAAGAGGGGCTGCGCTTCCAGTATCTGGACGCCGCTGGATCGCCCACCACCACCGCCGCCAATGTGCGCCGGATCCGGATCACGCTGGAAACCCGCTCCGGGGCGCTGGACGGCCAGGGGCAGGCCATCAACGATGTACTCACCACCGACGTCTTTCTCAGGAACTGATCCTGGAGGGTAGGATCCCATGGACATCCAGACCAACTCCGCCAACCACACCCCCCGCAGCCCCGGCTCCACTTGCCCGGGCCACGGTGCCCGGGCCGGCTTCGCCCTCCCCGCCGCCATCCTGGTTCTGGCCGTGGTGGCCATCCTCATCGCCGGCGGCTTCCATCTGGCGAACCAGGAGCAGCAGGTTGGGATGTCGTCGGAGCGCTCCACCCACGCCTTCTACATGGCCGAGTCGGCGCTGGGGGATGCACTGGCGAACTGGAGTCCCGCCATGGCGGGATCGTCCATGTGGGAGTTCGGATCCCCCATGGTGCAGACCTCCCCTCGGGGCACGGTGAGTGTCCAGGCCATGCGGGTCGACGATCGCCTCTACTATCTGGAGAGCAGCGCTCAGGTGAATGAGGGTGGGGCGCTGAACCAGGGCGCTCAGCGCACCCTGGGCCTCATGATCCGTCAGCACGCCGCCGACTTCCCCGTGGACGCGGCCCTCACCACCCAGGGGCAGGTGCGCCTCCGGGGGTCGTCCCTCATCGACGGGCACGACCGGATTCCGGCGGGCTGGAATCAGTGCCCCGGCATAGGACCCACCCGGCCAGGCGTCCGACTGGCAGAGGGTGGAGACGTCGATGTGGGCGGGAGCGCCAATGTACTTGGGGATCCACCCCATCTCGAGGACTCGGAGATCGACGACGATACCTTCACTCAATTCGGCGATCTGAGCTGGAATGAGCTGGTGGCCATGGCCACCATCGTGATTCCCGCCGATGGCTCGTCCGGCGGAACCCATACCATCAACAACACCGAGCCGTCGCTGGACAGCGACGGCAACTGCAACGTGTACAACCGGGATACCGGATCCGGCGACATGTGGAACTGGGGAGAGCCGGGATTCCGGGATGACCCCAACCATCAGTTCGCTCCCTGTCACAACCACTACCCCATCATCTATGTCAACGGGAATGCCCGCATCCAGTCCAACGGTGTGGGCCAGGGCATCCTCCTGGTGGAGGGGGACGTGGACCTGCGGGGGAACTTCAACTTCTACGGGATCCTCATCACCCAGGGATCCCTTGAGACCCAGGGCGGCGCCGATCCACGGATCCTGGGTGGGGCCATCGCCCGGAACGTGGATCTGGAGCGGCAGAGCTACGTGGGCAGCTCACAGATCAACTTCTCGTCGTGTGTCATCAACGAGGTCATGACCCACGCCCAGGGGCTGAACTGGGCCTTCCCCCTGGCGTCCCGGGCCTGGGCCGATGTGACGGCGGGCTCGTACTGAGGAGTCCGCCGGAGCGCCGGAGCGTGCAAGGGAAAGGGGGGCGCTGCACCCATGATCCTCGCGGAGTATCAGGGGGTGGAGGCATATTGAAGGGAGTTTCGAGCCTCCCGTCCCCCCTGCCCATTCCCCCAT
>REEG01000172.1 GCA_007695195.1 Gemmatimonadales bacterium
ATCTCCATCCCTTCCCTCTTCTTATCCTCCTGCGTCTCCGTCATGCCCCCCCTCCGTTGAGTACGATCTCGCCGCGCCGGATCACCGCGTGGGCGTTCCGGACCCCTGCCGGGCGGTCCCCTGCGCACCAGGCCCGGACCGTATCGGCGTCCCATGCCACCACGCCCCGCCCCACCCGGCTCCCGTCCGGTCCCTGCAGCTCCACCACGTCGCCGGCCCGGAACTCCCCATCCACTGTGACCACCCCGGCCGCCAGGAGCGAGGCGCTCCGGAGGGTCAGAGCCTCCACGGCACCGGCGTCCAGTGTCAGGACGCCCCTGGGCGCCGCCGCATAGGCGATCCACCGCTGCCGGGCATGGGGTCGGTCCAGAGCCGGGAACCAGGTTCCCACCTCGCCGCCGGCCAGGAGCTCGCCGAGACGCTCCGGCTCCCGCCCCGATGCCACCACCGTATGACACCCCGACGCGGCGGCGATGCGGGCCGCCGCCACCTTGGTCTGCATCCCTCCGGTGCCGGCGGTGGTCCCGACACCACCCAGCGCCGCGTCCAGACGCCGATCCGCATCCACCCGGGAGATGAGGCGGGCGCCGGGATCCTTTCGTGGATCCCGATCGAACACCCCCGGAACGTCGGTGAAGAGGACGAGCAGGTCGGCTCCCAACTTCGACGCCACCAGCGCCGAAAGGCGGTCGTTGTCACCGAAGATGGGTCGAGGCCCCCCGGTGGTGAACGCCAGCTCGGCGGTGGAGACGGCGTCATTCTCATTGATGATGGGGATGACGCCGCGGCGCAGGAGCGCATGGAGGGCCGCTCGAAGGTTCAGGTACCGATCCCTCACATCGAAGTCCACCTCGGTGAGGAGGAGTTGGGCGCAGAGAAGCCCCCCACCGGAGAAGGCCTCCTCGTAGAGACGCATGAGACGGCTCTGCCCCACTGCGGCGCAGGCCTGACGTTCATCCACCTCCACAGGGGGATGGGCCAGTCCCAGCGCTTCCTTCCCCAGCCCCACCGCCCCGGAACTCACCAACAGTACGTCCCGCCCCTCTCGCCGGAGTCGCGCCGCCTCTCCGGTGAGGGTGTCCAGGAGATCCCGCGCCAGGGTACCGTCGTCCCGGGTCAGGACCCGAGTCCCCAGCTTGAAGACGATGCGCCGGGCCTGAGCGATGTCGGAACGGGAAGTGGGGGTCGAGTCCATGGCGGTTCCGGCCGGAGTTGGACCGGTGGAAGTGGCGGCGAGCAGTGCAGGAGGACCCCGCAATATGAAGGAGGCGCCCCCCCTGAACCAAGGGAGGCGCCCCCCCTTCCTTCTTTCAACAGGCTGGAAAGCACTCAGGCGTCAGATTTCGGCGCCGCCTCGCTCACCCGTCGACGAAGAAAGACCAGGATACCTACCCCCACCAGAACGAGTCCGAGGAGCCAGGCCACCCACGGAGGGGAACCAACATCGGCGGATGGCGCCACATGGAGGATTCGGTTCCGGAGGTCAGCTCCGGTCCAAACGGTGAAGCCCTCGCGGGCTGCGCCGATTGGCCCCCCATCGGGTCGGATCCCCCCTGCACCGGGCGGAAGCTGCTCCCAGGCCGCGTCTCCTTCCATGTGGAAAGGGCCATCAAGCCCTTCCACCGACAGGAGCGGGAGGCCTCGAGCGGTTCGAACCGCCAGCGCCTCGGTGACACCGGGGAGTGGGAGGCGGAACTCGAGGGACGGGAGTTCATAGGTCAGGGTCAGAACCGTGGCGCCCGGGCGCAGGGGACCCACCACCTGCACGCCGGTACCCTGGAAGAAGACGGCATCGCTGGCAGGATCCCCCTCCACGTACCGCATGGCCACCGCCCCGGAGGGTAGGGGAAATTGCCACACCACCGGCCCGTCGTCGCCGGCCACCCAGGTAGCGGTGGAGTCGTTGCGGAGCCGGAACCGGTCCACCACGGGCCACCGTCCATCGGCCTGCCGGGGACCCAGCGTCACCTCCCGCCCTTCCACCGGGAGCATGATGCCGCCGGGGGGAACCGACCGGGCCGGGAAGGTCTCCAGGCGGATTTCCACGGGAGACTCGGGTCCGGATTGACCCGGGGCCACCCCCGGGTCCCGGGATCCCCCCGACGCCGTCTGTTCGACGGATGCGGCGGGAATGTCAGGGGCGACGGCCCCGACAGGAACATGGGGGACCGCGGAGACGCCCGGAAACGCCGCCCCGAGGGGGGTGGCGAGGAGAAGGCCCAGGAGCGCGAGGCACACCGTACCCATCCTCACCCCATTCGCCGGCGCCTCCCGGCCACCCACCGGACGACAAAGGTCAGGAAGCCCAGACAGAGGAGGGCGGTGAGCATCTGGGCCACGGTAGCCACAGGCCGTTCCACGGTCCCGCCGGAGATGAGGGTCGCAAAGTCGCCCAGGCCCCGCAGGGAGCCGAAGAAGCCCAGCGCCGCCACCAGTACTGAAACCACCAGCGCCGGCGTCCGTGCCTTCTCGCTCCGGGTCCCAACCCATCCCGCCACGAAGAGGATGATCCCCAAAAAGGCAGGGATGAGAGCCGTGACACTGGCCATCCCCGTAGCCAGGTATCCGGCCACACCCAGGACGATGAGGATCACCCCGATCATGCTGGCCACCCGTCCCGTAGCATCCACCCGCCTGCCCTCCCGTCCCTTCTCCACGTGTCACTCCTCCTGTTGATCTGGTACCCACTCCGTCTCATCTCTCACCTGGACCGCTTCCGGCCGGGCCCGTGGCGTCTCGTTCGCACGCACTCCGGCTAAGGCGTACCCCGCCGTCGGGGAAGGATCCTGAGGGCCAGGACGGTCCCTACCACCACACTGGCCATCCCCAGTTGCAGGAGCAGTTCCAGCCCTCCGTCCCGGTCCAGGAGCCACCCGGCCAGGATGGGGCTTCCGGCGGTGGATACCACCATGAGGGAGCTCACCATGGCCTTGATGGCCCCCAGGTGGCGCACCCCGTAGAGCTCGGCCCAGAGGGCGGGCTTGGCGGTGGCGCCCATCCCCACGGCCATGCCCATGCCGGCCATGAAGGCGAAGGCACCCCACTCCCCCTCCGCCGCCAGCAGGAGGCCCATGCCCACACCCATGGGAATCAGGCTGAAGGGCACGATGCGACGGGCCATCCACCGATCCACCCCGGCCCCCACCAGGAGGGATACGGCGATGCGGGTGAGGGCGAAGGCGGTGAAGGCCGACGCCATGAGCGCGGCGCTCCACCCCTTGGCCTCCCCGATGGCCACCTGGTAGAGGAAGAGGGCCGTGGCCCAGAAGGGAGGGAGAAGGGCGGCGGGGAGGACGCACCAGAACCGGACGTCGCGAAGGACCCGGGACCGGTTCCAGTCCCGGGCCGTCGCACCCGACCCATCTGCAGCCCGGCCCCCCGCCATGGCGGACCCTTCGCCGGCTCGCCCCCCCACCCCACCCGCCGGATTCTTCGCGGCCGCGGACGGGTCCCCATCCACCCCCTCCGACGACGCCTCCGCCAGTCGCACCGGATCCATCTCCCGGCCGGACAACCGGAGAAGGATCCACAGGAGGGGGCCGAACACGAGAAGGGCGACACCGGCCACCCCGAACCACCCTGCCCGCCAGCCCACCGCGCCGATCCCGGAAAGGACCAGGAGGGGGAGAAGCGCTTCCCCCAGCGGATAGCCCAGGCCCGCCACGCTCAACGCCACCCCGCGGCGCTCACCGTGATAGCGGGCCATGACCGTCATGGCGGTGTGGGAGGCGAGCCCCTGCCCGGCGAGGCGGATCCCCACCAGAGCCACCACCAGCACCGGCAGGATCGGCGCCGATCCCATCCCCACCGCCGCCGCGGCCATGAGAACTACCAGCCCCAGGGTGAAGGTGGGAAGCCGGACCCGGTCCAGGCGAGCCCCGGCCCACGGCATGAGGAAGGCGCTCCCCAGGGTGGCCGCCGAGTAGAGGGCACCGAAGCGGGCGTTGGACAGGTCGAACTCGGCCTGCATCCCCGGCACGAAGAGCGAGACGAGGAAGGTCTGGCCGAAGCTGGAGAAGAAGGCCAGGACCAGCCCGAAGCCCAGAAGCGGCCAGCCTCTCCGGAAAAAGGCGCCCAGGGGCTCCCGGCTTGCGGCGCGGGGGATATCCAGGTTCGGAATACGAACCTCCGAGGGAAGGGGCGGAACAGGGTGGGGATGGACGTGACCCGGTGGAACGGCCTATGGTCACACGACATGGAATTCGGTTCCACCCCTCTGCCCAACATCGCCATGCACCCCCCATTCCGTCGTGCGTTCCTGAGCCTGATCCGACTTCACCCTCTTCTCTGGACTCTTGTCCTGATGGGGACCGTGGCCACCCTGGCAGGGTGCGACCCGGCCGGGGAGGGGACCGAGCCTGTGGGAGACGTGGCTCCTGAGAATGGAGCCTTGGACGAGGCCGCCCCTCCCTCGCCCGAGACCGTGACCGGCCCCACCGATCCCGGTACCCGGGCGCTGTCCGAGGGTGTGTGGATCCTGACCCACCTGTCCGGGGAGGAGGTCCGCCTCCCACAGGACTGGCCGGATCTCCCCTTCCTCACCTGGGATCCCCGGGAGGCGGCGGCGAGCGGCTCGGGAGGGTGCAACCGCTTCGGCGGCATCGGCTTCGTGGATGGAGACCGCTTCACCGTGCAGGGGATCGCCGCCACCCGGCGCTTCTGCGAGGGCGTCATGGAGGTGGAGGAAGCCTTCTTCGCCGCCCTCTCGGAGGGTGGCCGCCTTGTCCCCGAAGGTGACGTCCTCCGCCTCATGGCGGTGGATCCGGACACGGGGGAAGCGGGGTCGGAGCTGGCGCGCTTCGTCCGGGGGCAGGTGATGGAGGCGGGCGATCCGGAATCGCAGTAAGGGACGCCCCCGCCTGGTAAGGGGGCCTCCGGTGGACCCTCCTCAGGGCACGCAGGCGAGCCCTTCTTCCTCGATATCCTGAAGCCTGGCCTCGCCGATCCCCGCCACCGCCAGGAGGCCGTCCACCGAAGCCAGGGGGCGAAGGGCAATGATCTGGTCGGCCCGACCCGGGCCGATGTGGACGATGCGCTGCAGGTCGTCGCGGGAGGCGGTATTCAGGTCGATGCACGGCGGAGGAAGCGGAGCGGAGGTGTCGTCAGGCCCTTCTCCCCGCTCGGAGAGCACCCGGATCCGCCCATCGGCCCACCCCGTGACGGTGATGGTGCCGTGGCGATCGGTGCGGTAGACCTGGGCCTCCACCTCCCGATAGAGCGCCAGCGCCTCGTCATGGGGGTGGCCGAAGGTGTTCCCTTCCCCCACCCCCATCACCACCACCTCGGGCCGGAGGCGCTGGATCGCCGGGCGGATGTCTCCGTTCCGCGAGCCGTGGTGGCTCGCCTTGTGGAGCTGCACCGGGCCTTCCGGGACCATGGACTCCTGGAGCCACCAGCCCCAGAGGCGATCTTCGGCGTCGCCCCCCAGGGTGAGGGTGAGTTCGCCCCACCGGATGACCATCCCCACGGAGCGATCGTTCAGCCCCCAGGTGGGCTCCATGGGGGGCGGGAGGATCTCCAGCTCCACCCCGTCCAGGGTGAGGGTCCGGCGCTCGAGCCCCAGCCTGGGCACCCCGGCCTCCACCACCGCGTCCAGGTAGCGTTCGTAGGTGGCGGAGGTGTGGACCACCTCGTTGTCCAGGATGAAGGAGGGTGGAGTGGAACGGATCACCGAGGCCAGCCCCCCGATGTGATCCCGGTGGGGGTGGGAGGCCACCACAAGCTCCAGCGAATCCACTCCCAACCGCTGCAGATGGTCGCGGGCGGCATTTTCTCCGGGGCCGCCGTCGTACAGGACCGCCCGCCCGCCCGGCGCCACCAGGAGAACGGCATCGCCCTGCCCCACGTCCAGCATGAAGAAAAGGAGGGAATCGGCGGGAACGTCCGGCGGCGGTGCCGGGGGAGGGGCGGGCTCAGGGCCCGGGGCACACGCCGCCGCCACGGCCAGGAGCACGGCGGCCACAAGGGGAAGGAGCCTCACAGCGAGAGATCTCCGTCCGGTCCCCTGGGAATCCGGCCCTGGAGCCTGGAGAGACGCTCCCGAGCCGACCGGGTAGCGGCCCGGTCCACCTTCAGGCTGACCCCACCGTCCGGGAGCGGGATGGCGGTAAGGATGTCGCCCTCCCGGGCGTCAGCGGGAAGCCAGGGGTAGGGGAGGACGAGGGGACGGTCGGGATCGGAGCGCCCGGGCGCCACCAGGACGGCGTGCTTGCCGTCCACGATCCGGTCCAGGGTGAAGCGGGTGTCGGGCATGGGGGAATGGGCAGGGGGGACGGGAGGCTCGAAACTCCCTTCAATATGCCTCCTCCCCCCGAGACTGCGCGAGGATCAGCGCCGCCCCGGGCTACCCAGGTTGTACGAGAAGCTGATGACCGCCGCCCGGCGGCTCTCGTTGGTGCCGGCGAGCTGCACAAATGACGGGTCCCGACTCTCGAAGGTGGAATCGTACAGATCGAAGGGATCGCGGATCATGACATTCAGCGACGCGCGCCGATCCATGAAGCGCTGCCGGACGCCCACCTGCGTCATGATGGTGGACGACCGCCTCCCCTGCGGCACCTCCCGGGCCGGGTTGTAGGTCACCCGCATCTGGGCGCCCAGCGACGAGGTGATCTGTGATGAGGCGTTGCCCCGTACCGACCACCGGAAGCTACTGGAGGGAAACGCCAGATCGAGTGGGCCCGAATCCCGGACTTCGCGGCGGCCACTCAGGCGGACTCGCCCCCGGATTCCCGCCACTTCGCGCAGTGATGCCGAGAGCGACGCCCCGTACTGGCGTGTGGACGTCAGGTTCTCCCACGTCTCGGTGGCCACACCGGCGGCATCCACCCGCCGGATCTCGGCCCACTCGTTGGTGGTGTAGCGAAGGAAGGGAGTGAAGCTCAGCGTGCCCAGGCCCCCCCGCCAGCGGCCTTCGAGGCGGGCATGGTGTGTATACTGGGGCTCCAGATCAGGGTTGCCCACCTGCCGTACCAGAGGGTCATCCGAACGGTCGATGGGATTCAACCGCCCGGGCCAGGGTCGCCGAATCCGCTGGCTGTAGGAGACCCGGACCTGCCGCCCACCATCGAACCGCCAGTTCAGGTTTACGGTGGGAAAGACGTTCATGTAGTCGTTGTCGAAGCGCTCACCCGTGGGGAGTTCGAACCGGGTGTCGGTACGCTCGGCACGCACGCCGATCTGGGTCCCCAGATCACCGAAGGAGCGGGAGAAGGTGAGGTATCCGGAGTGGAAGCTCCGGGTGTAGGTATACCCGGTATCCTCGCGCTCATCCACATCCTCGCCGGTGAAGAGTCGGCGCAACTGGTTGGAGTCGCGGTCCCGGAGCTGGCTGCGCAGCCCCATCTCGATGATGGTCTCCTGACCAACCGGGCGAGTGTAGTCCGTACGGAGGGTAAGCCGGCTCCGGGCCTCATCCAGCTCATCCTGGATGCCACGAGCCAGGTAGGGGTCGGCGTCGAGAAGCGCTTCTTCCAGCGCCAGGGTTTCGGTGAGGGTGAAGCGGTCGTCGCTTCGCCGGTTCCACCGAGCCTCGGCACTCCATTCGTGGTCTCCCCGGTCCGACTCCATCTCCCGGGTCACGCCCATCCGCCCGTCCAGGGTCGTCCGATCCCGATCCGTCGAGGAGAGGCGCTCGGACTGGAAGGTGAGGTCCCGGCCGGCGTTGAGACGCCGGTCCAGGGTGGAGGCTTCGTTGTCCCGCCCCTCGTCATTCACCCGGGCCGTTCCCCAGACCCGGAGCCCCTCGCGAAGCTCCGCTTCGGCCGACACATCCATTCCGGCGGTGAGGTTGTCCCGCTCCGTGAAACGCTCCCGCTCCAGGAAGTCCACCGGATCGGCCAGGAGATTCTCCTGGAACCGGGTGCTGACGGTCTCGCGACGGCTCTGGCGGAGGAATCCGCCCACCTGAAGAGACCGGGCGTCCCGCATCATGTTGACCCGGGCCCCGGAACCGAGGTCGCCCCGTGTGCCCATATTGGCAAAGACATTTCCAGTGATTCCCAGCTCAACACCCTCCCTCAGGACGATGTTGACGATCCCACCGCTCCCCTCGGCGTCATAGCGCGCCGAAGGATTGGGGATGACTTCCACCCGATCGATCATGTCGGCGGGAAACTGCTCGAGAAACGCCGTGAGGGCATCGCCGTCCATGGGCGCCGGACGACCGTTCAGGTAGATCTCAGGGGTATTCCCTTCGAAGCTCACCGACCCATCGATGTCCACATCCAGTTCAGGCACATTGGCTAGAGCGTCGGTGGCGGCCCCGCCGCCCACGGCGGGAAGCCCGTCAACCCGGTAGACTGTACGGTCAACTTCGAAGGAGACGTCGGGCCGCTCCGCTTCCACCTCGATCCCCTCCACCTGGATGGCCTGAACCCGGAGGGTAATGGGATCCATCTCCACCACCTCACCATCTGAAGCGATCTCCACCACGGCGGATTCCTCCCGGCTGTACCCGATGAAGGAAGCCATCACACGGTATGACCCGGGCTCGAGCCTCGAAAAGGAGAAGCGGCCTCGCAAATCTGTGGAACCGCCCGCCACTCGTTCACCCGACTCGGCCCGGACAACCTCGACCTGTACCGCCTCGAACGGTTCGCCGGACTCGCCATCCAGAACCGTTCCTTTGAGAGTCGCTTCGTTTTCTTCGACCTGGGCCTTCAGAACTGACGGCGCCCCGGCGAGGAGAATCAGGGTGAGAAAGGAGAGAGCGAAGGTGGCAAGAGAGCGTCGGTGTGCGGGTTGAGCGTGCGTCATGTCTCCTTCAACTGGCTTCGGGAAATCAGGAAATCTCCGGAGCGCGGCCCGGCAACCACATAAATGTTTCAACCTCGAAGCATATTCAGGGACCCAGCAGTCGCCCAAGAGTTCCGGCAGGGCCGGATCGGAGAACCGACTGTTCTCCTTTCACACTCGGTAGGAGACCCCGTAGGATGAAGGGACGGGTTCTGAGCCGACCGGCAGACCCCGGGTCAACGTTTCAACCGAATGAGGAGCGATCATGATCAAGGAACTGGCGCTGGCCGATGTCCGGGCCGAACTCACGGGAACCCGGAAGATGTTGGAACAGGTGCCCGACGACCGATTCGGGTGGTCTCCCCACGCCCGATCCTTCAACCTCGGGGAGTTATCGACCCACCTGGTGAACATCCTCCACTGGATGGAGGGGGTCATGGAACACGATGAGTTCGACATGGCCCAGTCGCCCCTGCCCCGGGAGCCGCTCAAGACGCGGGCGGCCCTCCTGAACGAATTCGACCGCCGGGAAACCCGGTGCCTGGAGGCGCTGGACGAGATCGACGACAAGGCGCTCCAGGCCGACTGGGTCCTCAAGAACGGCAACCAGGTGATCTCACGACTTCCCAGGGTGGCAGCGGTACGTCTGTTCGTGATCAGCCACATGATCCACCACCGGGCGCAGCTGGGGGTCTATCTGCGCCTTCTGGGTCAACCGATCCCGGGCGTGTACGGGCCGTCGGCGGATGACACGGCTGGAGACGACTGACGGCCGGGCTGGAAACCGCCGAGAGCTTCGTAGGAAGGCCGAAGAGCGAGGCAGGGCCCGGGCAGCCTGATTCCCCGGGCCCTGGCCTTACGTCTTCAGCAACAAGGTCCACCGGGCGAATCAACCGCCAGGATCGCCCCCGGCGGCCGGGCGAGGATGGTCCACTGGATAGCCGAGAATTTCCTCGGGAGGATGTGGCCCGGAGTCGGCCGGTATTCCGGTGTCCAGATTGGTCGAGGGACCCCGCTCCCCTTCCGATGTTTGGAGGGGAAGGAACCCGGTCTGCAGATCGATGCGGGTCGTCTCACCAAAGGAAACCTCCACCTCTCCGAACACCTGGTCCGAGGAACTCTCGATAATGAACGTCCAAGGGCCCTGGTCCTCTTCATTAGGGAGATCTCCGGAGTAGAACCGGTCACTCCAAGTGAAGAATCCATCCGAATCAGTCGACTGCCCGAAGATGAACGGCGCCTCCTCGTCGATCCGCTGGATGCTCAGAAAGACTCCCGATACCGGGTTTCCTGACTGGTCCGTAACGAACCCCCAGATGGCGGTACGGGGCACCCAGGTGGAATCGGGGTCGGAATAGGGAGAGCAGGCCTGCTGGGCGCAGGCTCGAACCCGATACGCCCAGGTTTCAGCGGCTGGCTCAGGGTCATCCTGGAGATTCAGACCAGACGTGCTCCCGGCCGTCTCCCAAGACGGGATGGAGAAGTCCACGATCAGGCCACGCTGGAGTTCGTAGGTGGTTCCGGCCGGAGTCCCTTGGCCCGGCTGCCATTCCACCTGAAGAGTCCCTCGCCATTCCGCGGATAGGCTCTCAGGGGTCGGCGGCGGCGAGACCCCGTCGAAATTGACCGTGATGGTCTCGCCGAAGCCGAAGACGGTGATCTCCACCCGGCGACTCGGGAACCACTCGTCTTCCAGCTCGAGCGACGACGGAATCACCTCCACAACGTACCGACCCGCCTCCACATCTTCGAAGGCGTAACTCCCGCCGGGGAGTGACACCGTGGTGCGGGGCTCATCCAGGGCGCTCCCGGACAGGCGCACCTGGATGCCACTCAGCGGGTCCCCATCCAACCGGACCGTCCCGGAGACCATGGCGGGCTCGGCCTCCGGTACCTCCACGGACGCCGGCTCGGACCAGGGGGAACAGATGTCCTCGACACAGGCTCGCACCCGGTAGAGGGCCGTGGCCCCCGGTACCGGCTCCAGATCGACGAAGGTCTGTTCCGCCGAGGTCCCGATGGTGATCCATTCTCCAGTCGTTCCCCCCTCGCCCTCCGGCTCATCCACGCGTCGCTCCACCTCGAAGAGCACCTCCGTGAAGTCGCCGCCGTCGAAGCTCCACCCCAGCGTCACCACGCCGTCACCAAATGTCCCTTCGAGCGCCGTAGGCGCCGGGACGGGATTGAGGGTTGTGAAGCTCTGGATGGTGCCGTTGGAAACACCGGCGCCGGACGAAGCCTCAACACGGAAGTAGTAGGTGGTGAAGGGCTGCAGCTCCTCCAGTTCAGCCTCGACCCGCACCGGATTCAGACCGTCGGAAACATCGATGGGTGCCGTGAGCGCCGCACCCTGAAGGGTCGGGCTCGTCCCCCACCGGAAGCGTACCTCGGTGGCGGACCCCCGGGGATTCACCTCGCCCACCAGGGTGGCCCGGTCCGCCTCCACATCTTCGGCCGGAAGCGTGGCGAGGACCGGGCGCACCTGACGGACCACGAGAGTCGCCCGTCCTTCGCCCTGCTCGCTGACGGCCACCACCTCGATCTCCCCCGGTCGGAGCGTCTCGACTCGACCCTGGGCGTCCACAGTGGCCACCCGCTCATCGGTGGAGGTCCAGGCCACATCCCGACCGACGAGGATATTCCCCCGGCGATCCAGGGTCTCGGCGGTGAACTGCACCGTATCACCGGGATCCACCTCTGCCTCGTCCGGGCTCACCTCCACATCCACCACCACCGGCGCCACCCGGATGGTCAGGGTCTCCACAAAGTCGGCGAAGGAGGCCTCCAGGTCGGCCTCTCCCTCTCCTACAGCCACGGCCACCCCCTGTCGGCTCACCGTGACGATCTCGGGAGCATTGGAACGCCACTCTACCTCCAACCCGGGGATGGTATCCCCGCTGGCGAAGACCACGGCCCCCTCCAGGAAGATGGTGTCGCCCAGGGCTTCCACCGGCTCCGGTGGGGCGGGGATCCGGATCCCGGACGGAATGGGAGACAGACCGATCTCGGCCCGGGCCGTCCGACCGCGTTCCAACTCCGCGCTACCTTCACCGCCGAAGAGGCCCTGGTCTCCGGCGCGGAGTTCCACCTCCACCTGGGCGTCGGCCCGGACCTCTTCCAGCTCGAACTGGAAGCTCAGGGTGATCTCGCCACCAGACGGCGCGGCGGATACGACCTCGTCCAGGAGGGTCTGGCCCTGGGAAGTCACCCGCACCGCAACCCGGTCCACCCGCCCGAACGCCTGAACCGCACCCACCGCAGCGGGCCCCTCACCTGCCGTCGCCGTCGCGGCCGACGCGGCGGCCTGTGGATTCCCGCCGGAAGCGGGGGATGGGCCGGGCACCGAAGATGAGGTGATGGGCGGGATCCGCAGCTCCAGGGAGACGGTCCCCTGCGCCGGAGGATCCACGAAGAAGCCGCCGTCACACCCCACCAGCGCCAGGAGAATCAGGATGGGGAAGCCGAGCCCCCCCTTCTTCTTCACACCGTGTCGGCGGTTCACAGCTGCCTCCCGGCCCCGAAGCGGAGCTGCATGGAGAGATCCAGGCCCAGGAACCCACTGGTCACATCTTCCCGAACACCGACGGATCCGAAGCGGACGCGCGCCCCAGGGATGACGGTAACGGCGGATGAGCCCCACTCGCCGCTACTCCCGATTCCCACCCCCCAACCTTGATCCACACCGTCGTCCCGGCGAAGGGCGCGGAGGTCCAGGGAAGGGGTCAGGACACCCCCCAGACCCGGAGTGCGGAAGGCGGCACCCACCACGGCGGTCCCCTGGGAGGGCCGGGGATCGAGGGAGATGGCCGGATCCAGATCCACCAGAAGGAATGTGCCCTCCGAGCGGTGCCGGTAGCCGGCGTAGAAGAGGCCGCTGGAGGCCGGTCCGAGGGGGTAGGAGTACGATCCCACGGCACCGAGGCGGGAGCCGCTCCGGAAGACGTTCACTCCGTCCAATTCACCATCCCGGAAGAAGCTTCCGTCGAGGCGAAGCGTCATCTTCCCGGCGGATCCCACCACCCGGTCCACCGCTGCCGCGATCTGGAACTGGTCTCCGGGGCGGTAGCCACCCACCGCGCCCTCCTGCACCGTGAACTCCCCGGCCCGCTGGACCCCCACGTCCACACCGACCCCCGTCAACCCGAAGGAGTGGACGGCAGTCACGAAGAGTCCGCCGCCGCCCCCTGAACCCCAATGGGAGATGCGGAAGGGGAGGAGGTCCGAGGCGATGGCCCCTGCCAGCTCCAGTTGATCCCGATCGAAGCCGTCCCGTCCCGTGGGCACGAGCCCCACCACGGTGGCCGTGACGACCCCCGGAACCACGTCGGCCGCCACGGTGATCCGGGTATCCGTCACGCCGTCAATGGTCACTTCCGACCCGTCATCCCGGGTCAGACTCGCCTGGGCCCAGTGCCCTCGCACTTCGAGGCGGGCTCGGGAACCGAGGTTGGCCCGGGCCCCCAGGGGAACGGTGAGCAGGGAGATGGTCTCGAATCCGGTCCGGGCCTCCTCTTCGAAGGAGAAGGACTGGAAGACGATCCCGGTCCCACCGGTGACGGATGCACCAGGTCGCGGCGACAGAATTTCCTGAGCGACGAGGCCGTGCCCCCCCCCATCCCCTAGGATGGCAGCGGTGGGACCCAGCACCAGGGCGAAGAGGGCAGCCATCAGAGGAAGCCGGAAGCCGGCCCATGGAGATGGGAACAGGTTCATCACGGCCACCTCAGCAGGATCTCAAGGAGGGCAGGTCCGAGCCCAACCCCTTCCGTCCCCAACAGCTCGGGACCGGGATCCCGGAGTTCAGGGCCCGGGATCAGGGCGTCGATCTCGGCCAGCATGATGCGGATCTGGTCCACGGACTGAGGGACCCCGGGAGCGGTGGGGATCTGGGTCATGGCGATCCCCGTGAACCCCCGGGGGGTCACTGCTGCCTGGTTCCCGAGTCGCTCCGCGTCCCCCGCTCTCCGGTCCGCCTCGTCGAAGCCGGGATCCACCTGGAAGGCCTGTCCGAAAAGCCGAGCCGCCTCCCGGAAGTCCCCGCGGTCTTCCGCCTCCAACCCTCGTCCGAAGAGGAGGATGGCCTGCAGGCTCTCGGTAGGTCGCTGGAGAACCCGCTCCCGTTCGGCGGGAGTCAGTTGAACACGGAGACCTTCGAAAAAGGCCAGGACCAGTCGCTTCTGAAGGTCGAAGAAGGACTGCAGCCGATCGGAGTCCTCCACCGCCGAGACGCCGGCCCCAACCCGTGCCGGAACGATGCCCGCCAGAACCCGGATGTCATCCTCTCCTCCGCCCACCCTTCCCTGGATCACCTGACCGGCGCCCAGGAGGCGCCCGCCCCGCACCGCCGTGGCCGGATCCACCCGGCCCGACTCGGAAAGCTGCAGTTCATCGAGAAGGAACTGGATCCGGGCCCGCTCCAGGACACGCACCCGGTCAATGGTGGCCAGATCCGTCACCACCATCTCGGAGAGGGCTCGACCGAGAGGAGCGTACTGGGGATCGGCGCCTTCGTAGATGAAGGGGAAGACGGCCACGGCGTCGTCGGCAGGGGTTCGCTGCACCAACTCGGCCTCACGCGCCACCGCGGCCCGCACATCCACCTCCAATTGCCGCCGGCGCACCAGTGGAATCCGGTCTCCGGCCACGCGACGAAGCTCAACCTGGCCCGGATCCGCAAGGCGAAGGACCCGCTCGTACGCCGCTCGAGCCTCGTCGAAGCGACCCAGCGCCTCCAGGGCTCCCCCTGAGACCAGGAGAGCAACCAGTTCCGGGCCATCCCCCGTGACCGGCTGCAGGACCCGCAGTGCCTCCTCCGGTCGCTGGGCCTCCACATAGGCCGCGCCCAGGCGGATCCGGTTGTCGCGGTCGCCGGGCTGTTCAACAAGCCGGGATTCCAGGGCGGGGATCTCCCGGGGTGCGGGAACGCCGCCCGGAAGGAAGGAGGGAGCGCATGCACCAAGCAGGAGTGCGCCGGTGAGGGCGAAGAGGATTCGCCCGTAGGGTCGACGGAGCGGTGAGGGCATGAAATGCGGCCTCCGGCGAGGGGTAAGGGTCCGAGGGGGCTCGCCGGGAACGTGGAGCCCGTTGGATGGACAGGGAATGTACGAAGGCCGGGTGCGGTGATGCAAACCGCACCCGGCATTTTTTGTACGGGTCGACCGAAGCCCGTTGTGCTCAACCCCAATCCATCACGATGGTCCGGAATCCTGGACCCAACCGGGCGCCCACATGTCCCTTACAACGATCAGCGCTCTTCGCGGTCTCCCGAACTGGCCACCACGCCGGGGCGGGTCTCGCCCTGGAAGTCGATGACCATGGCGACTCGCCGGTTCTGCCATCCGCCGTCACCAGGCCCCACGGCGCCGGGAACGATCTGGCGTTCCCGCGTTTCGCCGTAGCTCACGGCCCGGGAGCGATCCTCGGCAAGGCCCTGGTTCACCAGGTACTCACGAACCGAATCTGCCCGCCGCTGACCCAGACGCATGTTGTACGCCGGATCCCCGGCGCTGTCGGTGAAGCCCTCTACCGTGATGAACGCATCGGGATAGTAGGCCTGCACCACCTCGGCGAACCGGTCCAGGAGAGGACGGTCCTGCGAACGCACCGTGGCATCGTCGAAGGCAAAGTGGACGGGGGCGTTGAAGCGGATGGCGTCTTCCAGGCGATCCACCGTGGCGGCGAACTCCGCCGCGAGCCCACGAAGCGCCTCTTCCAATTCCTCGACCCTCGCCTCTACTCCGTCGACGCGCTGATTCAGGCGCTCCTCGACCCCTTGATCCGCTGCCCGCATCTCGGCTCGGATATCGGCGAGTTCCTGGTTGAAATCATCCTGTTTGACGTAGGAACACCCGGCGGCGATGACTCCGGCGAGGACCAGCACCACCACCCTTCCGCTCCAACGTCCGACCCCAGCCCCACACATGTCCCTCATGCATCCTCCTCCGATTCGAGGTGTTCCCGTGGCCGCGGTCCCTCCGCGAACGGGAAACAAATGAGGGCAAAGGCAGTGCCAAGGACGGAGAAAAGGAATCGCAAAGACTCCTAAGGCGATTCCCAGCATACACTTACACAACACCATGCCCCCCGGTCGGATGGCACCTCCCGGCCTCCCACACATGCGAAAGCATTTCCGGGTCGGTGGAAGTCCTTTCCCGCCTGCTCCTTGGGCACGGTGGCCTCGCCGGCTCGAAGGGGCTGAAGGCCGGGGAGGCCAGGAAACACCAGATCAGGGTGAGGCGTCGCCGGGAGCCAGGAGCGCATTCACCGCCTCAACCCGGCGCGTGAGCCGATCCACCGCCTCCACATACCGGTCCAACCAGGTGGTCCACTCGCCGAGCCCGGTCTCCAGCTCGTAGCGAAGACCCGGGAGGGGCCAGGAGGCATAGCCGCTGAAGGGGTCCGGCGACACGAAGAGGGAGCGGGAGAGGGGCTGATCCTGGAGGCCTTCGCCGTGGAGAAAGGCCTGTTCCAGGCTGCGCAGGTGCCGATTCACCTCTTGGGCCGAGGCGCCGTCGCCGCCCCGGTCCCCGGAAGCGCCTGCACGATCCGCGAGCCACCGGTCCCGGGCCGGGGCGAAGGCCTCCGAGGCCAGGGCCAGGCGCTCCCGGGCTTGCCGCAGGGACGCCATCTCCACGGGGGTATCCAGCGCCCTCGCCCGGGCCTCCAGCGCCACCATGTGGGTCTCCAGGTCCGCCGCGAACCTCGCCACGTCGTAGGGGAGGATGTCGGCGTTGGCCAGGCGCAGCGCCAGGATCCCATCCAGCGTCGCCAGGGTGGGGCCGCTCACGAAGTCCGGGTCGGCAAAGCGCTCGTACCAGGCAAAGGAGTCGTAGATGGTGTGGTAGATGGGCGTGGGACTCGACATCCCGATGTTGGCCGACGGCATCCCGATGTAGGTGACGAAGCCCACATGGTCCGACCCTCCCCCCAGCGTCCCGATGGGCGGCTCCGGTTCCTGTGGGAATCGTGCCTGGTAGTGATCGTAGACCGAGCCCACCCCCCGGTCCGGGTGGGGGACGGCACGGGCCGCCTCCAGGATCACCGACTTGAGCGAAGGCGAGGAGGAGGCCCCGAAATTCCGCCCCGTGGCGGCGGCGTCGGCATTGATGTAGGCCACGCCGCCCTCCGTCAGCTCTTCCTCGAGCTGACGCACCCACTCCAGCGACCCCAGGATCCCGTATTCCTCGGCGTCCCAGTGGGCGATCATGATGCTCCGGCGGGGGGCGCACCCTTCGCCTGCCAACTGCCCCAGGGCGTCGGCCAGCTCGAGGAGCATGGCCGAGCCGCTGTTGGGATCGGTGGCGCCGAAGGTCCATGCATCGAAGTGGGAGCCCAGGATGACCCATTCGTCCGGGAACTCGGTCCCCTCCAGAACGCCGATGATGTTGGTGGCCCGGACGAAGTCCAGCGGCTGCTCCACCCGGAGGCGAACGGTGAGCCCTTCCCCCCCGGTGACCCGGTAGGTGAAGGGGAGTCCGCCCTGCCACCCGGACGGGACCGCCTCGCCGGTCATGCGCTCCAGGATCTCCACTGCCGAACCGTACGGGAGAGGTGTGACCGGGATGGTGAGAAGGGAGGTCTCGCTGGGATCCAGCCGCGCCGGGGTGTCCGGGTGATCCAGGGGGAGGGCGGGGCCGTGGGGCGTGAGGGGATCGCCGCCCAGGGGCGTCAGCACCGATCCGCGCTGGATCCCACTCTCGTTCACGAAGGGACCTTCGGGGTAGGTGAGTCCGCTCACGTATCCGCCATCCGCCGGATCGGTATACATGAGGACGCCCGCCGCCCCCCAGTCCTCGGCGTACCGGGCCTTGTAGCCCCGGAAGTTCCCGCCGTACCGGGCGATGACGATCTTCCCCGTGAGGTCCACCCCCATGGCCTCCAGCGCCTGGAAGTCCTCGAGGCGGCCGTAATTGGCGTAGACCACCTCTGCGGTGACGTCGCCGGATCCGGAGTAGGCATTCCACCCCGGTCCCAGATCGGGGTGGGCCGAGAAGGGGTCCTCCTCCAGGATGTACTCCTGGAGGTTCAGGGGCTTCCGGATGGGGGTGACCAACTCCACCACCGTGTTGTGGGCCGACTCCGGCGAGGGCATGTAGAGGTCGTAGGGATAGCGGTCGATGCGGAAGCCGGCGGCGGCCATCTGCTCCGCCAGGTATTCGGCCACCCGTTCGTTGGCCTCGGACCCGGCCGGGTTGGGCTCGGCGGAGAGGGCCTGGAGGCGCAGGCGGAAGCGGTCCGACGAAGGGATCTCCGCCAGTGACGCCTCGCACATGAGCTGCTGGGACGCCCGCTCCGCCGTGAAGCCGGTGACGGACTGGGCCGACAGCGGCGCCGCACCGGGTCCCATGGAGAGAAGGGCCAGGGTGACGGCGGCGATGAGGATGGGGATGCACTGACGCATGGCGGCGTGAGGTGGGAGGAGCGATAGGAGCGGTCTTGGCTCATTGGCAACAATGGGCTTGGCAGGGTGGCGGCGCCACTCCGGACTCCCCACCGGCGGACCGGGTCGGGGGGCCATCCGTCAGGGCGTCGTGCCCCCCGACACCCTCGCCAGTCCCGCCAACGCCTCCGGGATGAGGAGGCGGTCCTTGGTCAGGCCCGGAAAGCCGGCCCATCCCCGGTCCGCCGCTTCGCGGTAGTGGACCGCCGCCAGATCGGCCTCACCCAGGAGCTCCAGCGCCCGGGCCCGAAGGATCTCGTCGTACACGCGCCACCCCATGGCCATGACCCCCGGGGGGAAAGCTTCCTCCAGCGACGTCAGGGCCGCCTCGCCATCTCCACGAGCCACGGCCAGCGCCGCTTCCACAAGGTATTTGCCCCCGCGTCCCAGGAGGTGATCAGGGTCGGCCAGGGGTGGGTAACGCCCACCGATCTCGTCCACCAGATCGGTCCAACCCAGGAGCCCGGCATGGATCTGGAGATTGGAGCGGTAGATGTACCGATCGGGCTCCCCGAACGCATTCGGATCCGCCAGCTCCAGCGCCTGGGTGAAGCGGGCCCGGGCCGCCAGCGTGTCTCCCACCATGAGGTCGGCCACCGCCAGCGACTGGAGGATGCTGGCCAGATTCCGGTAACTGCCGAGGCGGGTGTAATCGTCCAGGGCCGAGACAAGGAGTGGAAGGGCCCGCTCCCGATCCCCCTGGATCAGGAGCATGCTCCCGCACACCTCCCGGGGATCTGCCTGGGGAACAGGGGGATAACCGCCTGTAAGGAGGTCGTGGCACGCGGCCACCACCTCCGCGGCATCGTCCAACCAGAAGGCCCGGGCCACCCGCCACCGGGCCATCTGGCCCTCAAAACCGGGTCGGTCGGCCTGCGCCATGAGGGCATCGGCCTGCTCCAGGCGTCCCAGGACCAGGGCCAGTTGGGTGGCGGACGGGAGGGCCAGGAGGGTTTCCGGTTCCAACTCCAGGGCGCGAACGAATGCCACCAGGGCCCCCTCCGGATCGGCGAGCCACGAGGCCCGATTGTTCCCCAGATTCGACCAGGCGATGCGCTCATCGGGGAAGCGCGCCACGATCCGCCGGTACAGTTCGTCGGCGATGAAGGGATCGTACCGGGTCTCCGAGGCGTGAGCCGCTTCCACCAGCCAGCGCTCCCGGTCCGGAAGGCGATCCCGGTACTCCCAGGCCAGACGCAGGTGGCGCGTCGCATCTTCGAAGCGCATCCGGTTGATCCCCGCCGCCGCAGCCAGGCGGTGGGCCATGGCGAACTCCGGATCCAACTCCAGTGCGCCGTTCAGGTAGACGATCACCTGGCCCACGTCCTCGGCCATGGCCCGCTCCGCCAGGGCGTAGAGGCGAAGGGCCTCAAGCGAGCCGGTGGTCACCTGGGGCAGGGGGCGGCTCCCGGCCAGGGACTCGGACGCCTCTCCCAGGCGGAGGCGGACCTCCCGGGACAGCCGCTCCACGGCACCCAGGAGCCTCCGCTCCCCGCCGGAGGTGCGGACGGCGAAGAGTTCCTCCCCGGACCGGGGATCCAGCGCCCGACCGGAGAGGATGTACCGGGTGCCCACCCGGGCCACGGAGGTTTCCAGGACGGCGCCGGCGCCGAGGCGCTCCGCCACCTCCAGGGCCAGCGCGCCGTGAAGAGGGATTCCTTCGGGGTGCTCCATCCGGCGGAGGGTCTCCTCGATGCGCCCCCGGGCCACAACGCGAACGAACCCGGACTGCTGCAGGTCCACCACCAATGCCTCCCGGGTGGCCAGGGCCAGATCTCCGAGCCCCGTCCCCGCCTGGAAATCGGTGACCAGCACCTGCTCCCGGGGGGCGAAGGCCTCGCCGGCAAAGCCGGTGGCATCCAGGAGTCGGGGCGACTGACGGATCGCGAGTCCCGCCACCAGGGCCAGGATCAGGACCAGACCGGCGGCGGCGAGGGCAACCCGGCGGGAGGCGAGCCCCTGCCCCGGCTCCGTGGGCCTCACCGGAGGTGGTGCGGTGGGAGGGGCCGGGAGAGTGGGCTCCAGGGCGGTCCGGAGACGGTGAGCCAGCGCTTCCCCGGAGAGGGGGCGGTCCTCCGGATCCAGGGCCAGAGAGCCCTCCAGCACCCTGCTGAGCTCGGAAGGGAGCGACGCTGCGGCGTCCCCGACCCCGGACGACCAGCTACCGGACGGTGTGGATCCCCGAGGGGTGAGATACGCGCCACTGCGGATCGCCCGCACCAGATCGGCACGGTCCAGCTCCCGGAGAGGATGACGGCCCAGGAGCGCCTCTACCAGGACCATCCCCAACGCCCAGAGATCGGCCCGCCCGTCCACGGGGCGCCCCTCCAGCCGCTCGGGGCTCATGTAGGCCAGTGTCCCGGCGGTGGCCTGGGGGGGCTCTTCCGGCCCTCCGACGCGGGCGATGCCGAAGTCCACCACCTTCACCTGACCGGCTTCGTCGAAGAGGAGGTTCTCGGGCTTCACATCCAGGTGGAGAATGCCCCGGGCGTGGGCCGCCCCCAGGGCCTCGGCTACCTGGACGCCGATCCGGACCACCTCGCCCGGTGCCACTGGGCCGTGCCGAAGTCGGTCCCGGAGCGTGCCCCCGGAATACCGGGCCATGGCCATGAACGGGCGCCCCGATCCGTCGGTCCCCACCTCGTGGATGGTGCCGACTCCCGGGTGATCCAGGGCCGCGGCTGACCGGGCTTCTTCCAGGAGACGGTCGGGCCCGACGCCGTCGGCCATGAGGAACTTGAGGGCCACCACCCGGTCCAGCACGGGGTCGTGGGCCTCGTACACCGCTCCCATCCCCCCCCGACCGAGACGACGGAGGATCCGGTATTGACCCACCATATCACCGGGGACCGGACCACCCCACGGGTCGGGTGCAGGCACCGCCGCAGCGGACTCCGGAGAAGGCCCGACATCATCGCCGGGCGCCGGATCCTCATAGCGAAGAAGGAATGCGGCCCGACCCGCTTCCAGACCCGAGAAGAGGTTGTCCAGTCGGTCGGATCCTCCTTCGGCGGCTTCGTGGGAAGCGAGAAGACGGACCACCCGATCCCGCAGCGGCGGATCGTCCCCCGCCTCCCTGGCCAGGAAGGCGACCCGTTCCTCCGGGTGTAGCTCCAGCGCCTGGAGGAAGAGCTCCGAGATCCGCTCCCACTGGGGCGACGGAGCCATGGGATCGTCCATCTACCCCTCCCTCGGCGCCCCGCCGCCGTCCAGGGTGTCGTGCAACCAGGCCCGGGCCAGGGCCCAATCCCCCTTCACCGTCCGGGGCGAGACCTCCAGCGCCGCCGCCGTCTCTTCCACCGTAAGGCCGCCGAAGAAACGGAGTTCCACAACCCGAGCGAGGCGGGGGTGCTCCCGGTCCAGGAGGGAGAGGGCACGGTCCAGATCCAGGAGATCCGAGGCGTAGCCGTCCACGGCCACCTGCTCCGGGCCCAGGGTCACCCGGGCGAAGTCGCCCCCCCGCTTGGCCGCACTCCGCCGACGCGCCGCATCGACCAGGACACGCCGCATGGCCTGGGCCGCAGCCCCGAAGAAGTAGGAACGCCCCCGGGCGGCAACCCGGACATCATCGCCCAGTCGGAGCCACGCCTCGTGGACCAGCTCCGTTGTATGGAGGGTGGCTCCGGCTCCCTCCCGGCTGCGGTAGCGGTGCGCCAGTTCGCGGAGCTCCTCGTAGAGCACGGCGACGGCCACGTCCTGGGGGGCTTCCCGGTGCGCCTGTGAATCGTCCATGTCCGGAGAATAGGCGCTGGACAACCCCTTCGGCAATCAACCCCCTGACCCGGACGCATGGAGCCGCCAGGGAGTGGGGCTGGAGTCAGGAGGGGGTCGGATGGGAAAGGAGGGGTTTGCCCCCTTCGGCCGGGTTCTGCGCAGGAGGGAGTGGAAGTCGATGGACACCAAATCCCCCTGAAGCAAGGAGAACACCGCATGAAGACCTTCCGCCTCCCCCTCGCCGCCCTGGCCATGGCCGGCGCCCTGACGCTGGCCGCTTGTGATTCCGAAACGCCGGTGGGGGCAGACCACCACCACCACGACCACTCCGCACATGACATGGTGACGGCGCGTCCCGCCGCACCACCGGCCGTCGGAGCGCCCGATCTGGCCATGATCCAGGCCGGCTCGGCCCGGTACCGCAATGAAGCCCGGGCCCTGGCCGCCGGGTTCGTCGATGTGAGTGGGTGCGTGCAGGCTCCCGACATGCCCGGCTTCCCCTGGACCGGCGCCATGGGGCATCACTACGTGAACTTCGAGCGGTTCGCCAACCTTGAGATCGATCCGTCCCGGCCTGAGATCCTCCTCTACATCCCCGATGATCGCGGACGGATGGAGCTGGTGGGAGTGGAGTTCGCGGTGAACGCCGAGGCCTGGCACACCGAATTCGGACCTGACGTCTTCCCTGAGGTGGCCGGCGTCCGGTACGACCCCCCGAACCCCAATGCCGCACCGGGCTCCCTTCCCTCCATCGCCTACACCCTCCACGTCTGGAACTGGAAGGAGAACCCGCAGGGGATGTTCGCTCCCTTCAACTCGGCGCTGAGCTGCCCCGTCGCTGCGGATTGACGGTGGGATCAACCGAACAAGGGGGCGGGAGCGCAGGCTCCTGCCCCCTTGTTCGGACCAGGCAACGAACCTCACCAGGAGAGCCAGCCATGACCTTCATCCGCCTACCCCTCCTCGCCCTGGCCCTGGCCGGCGCTGCCCTGATCGGCGGCTGTGACGTGAACCGGAACGTCGCCGCTGAAGAGGTTCAGCATGACCACTCTTCCCACGCAGCCGCGCCGTCCAGGGGCCTGGAAGCCCCGGCTCGAGGTGCCCCCGACCTGGCCCGGATGAGGGCCGGAACCTCCCGGTACCACGACTTCTCCCAGGCGGTGGACGACGGGTTCGAGGCCTTCAGCCCCTGCGTGGCCTCCCCCATGGGAGGGATGGGCATCCACTATGCCCACCCCGTCAGGCCACGAGCCGGATGATGAACGGATAGCGGTAGTGATCACCGGCACGGGACTTCACGGCGGCGATGGCGATCATGAGGATCTGGTAGAGGGGGATGAGCAGGAAGAGCAGGATGCCCACCAGGAGAAGGACCAGGATCCCCGCTACCACCCAGTAGAGGAGGAGGGTGATCTGGAAGTTCAGCGCCTCCTTTCCCTGATCGTCGATGAAGGGATGCTCGTCCTTCTTCAGGAGCCAGACCACCAGGGGAAGGATGATGCTCCCGGCAATGGGGATGAAGTATCCCCCCAACCCCGCCACATGACAGAGCATGGCCCAGTTGCGGGCCGAGGCCGGGATGGGTTCCAGGGCGGAGGGGTCGGATCGGAATCCGGGACCCGAAGAGCTGAAGGCATCATGCATGGTACGTGACTCGGGGGATGGGGACAGGAAGGTTCGAACCGTGGCCCGGCGTGAATGTGGCTCCTGGCGGAGTGGGACGCGAGGGGATCCGGGGGAGATGGGCACACATGCACGATCGAGCAGATCAACGGGCTCGGGCACATCCCCTATGACCTGCCAGGCACACCAGATTACCGATCGTGCATGGAACGGCGGGCCAAGGGGTGGTTTTCAGGGTAGACATGGGTCAGATTGAGACCGATGTGCATGATCGCGCAGGACGCCGTGGGGGATAGAGACCAGGGGAGGCCGTGGGCATGAATCAGGACCGTTTGAATATGCGAGAACCGGTCCCTGAGAGCGCCTCGGCCACCAATGTCCTCTCGGACGTGGTGCGGCGCCGACGGGAGGATCTGGGGCTGAGACAGACCGAGGTCGCGGATCTGGCGGGATGCTCTCCCCGGTTCGTACACACCCTGGAGCATGGAAAGCCCACCGTCAGGCTGGACAAGGTACTGGACGTGCTCGAAGTCCTGGGCCTCGACCTGATGGTGGGCCCGGGACGGGGCCGGATCCGAAAGGTGACCGGGTCCCTCCCCGGATCCAGATCCGACGGTGGATCCTGATGGGGCTGGGCGACCTTCGAGAGGTGGAACGGGCAACCGTTCTCAAGGCGGGGATCCCTGCCGCCACCCTGGAGCGGCATTCCCAGAGTGTGGTCTTCTCCTATCTCCAGACCTACCTGGCGGAGCACCTCCCTCCGGTGGCAACAAGCCTACCCCGTTCGACTGAGGCCATGGTCACCCACGCCGCCGGTGCCCTCCCTCCCTTCTTCTCGGGCCTTCTCCCCGAGGGGCGGCGTCTTTCGGCGCTGCGTCGAGCCGTCAAGACGTCGGCGGACGACGAGTTCAGTCTTCTCCTGGCGGTGGGACGGGACACAGTCGGCGATGTGCGGATCCAGCCGGAAGGAGACAATGACCTGGGCGAAGCGACTCCCGCGATTGAGGTGACGGAGTGGCATCAGGTGCACTTCCCGGAGCTCTTCGCCGTATCGGTGGGAGAGCCGGAGCGCATTGACCGGGTCGCTCTCCCCGGAGTGCAGGAGAAGGTTTCGCTCAGCATGATCAACCTCCCGGTGGCGAGGGCCGGTTCGCGGTACTTCCTCAAGCTCGATCCGCCGGAGTTCCCCCATCTGGTGGCCAACGAGGCCTTCTTCGTTGAAGCCGCCCGGCGCTCCGGGATCGAAACGGCACAGGTCGAAGTGGTCCGGGACGCCCATGGGAATGCCGGCCTCCTGATCCACCGGTTCGACCGGATCACGACACCGGCCGGGGCCCCCCTCGCGTTGGCGCAGGAAGACGCGTGCCAGGTTCTGGGAAGGTTTCCGGCGGACAAGTATCGCCTCACCACGGAGGAGGTGATCAGGGCTCTCTCGTCCCTCTGTCGGGCGCGTCCGGTGGCGGCGGTGACACTCCTGAAGCAGGTGGCCTTCGCCTACCTGGCGTGCAACGGCGACGCCCACGCCAAGAACTTCTCCATCCGACGATTTCCGCCGGGAGAGTGGCGCGTGTGTCCTGCCTACGATCTACCCTCGTCGTATCCCTACGGCGACACCACCATGGCACTTTCCGTGAACGGCCGGAACCGGGAAAACATCCGCCGGGCCGACTTCCTCGCCCTGGGAATTGCCGTCAATCTGCGGAAGAGGGCGGTGGAACGAGTTCTGGATGATCTCTGTGATGCGGTCCCACTCTGGATCGGGGAGCTGGATCAACTCCCCTTCGACCGGGGCCGCATCCGTAAGCTGCGCCGGGCCATCGAGTACCGGAGAGACCGGCTGGCGAGGTGACCCTTGGGGGAAGGGGACCGGCTTCGAACCCCGGCCCCAAGCCGGATTCAGGATCCTTGCCGGTGCCGTGCGTACTGCATACTTTCGCCCCGCTCACCAAGACAGCGAGGGTCCCACCCTCTCCCTGGACACACCGGCTTCCGGAGAGTCGGTAGAGTCGTTCCGGGACCGCCCCCCCACCGGTGACGGAGCGTCCGATCCATGGTCCTGGGCATGCCCACCGAGATGTTCCTGGTCTTCGTCGCCACGGTTGTGGCCGGAAGCCTGGGCGCCATCCACTTCGTCATCTTCCACGTCATCCTGGGCCGTCCCTACGGTGACGAAGAGGTGACCCTGGAGCGGCGCCGCGCCGGCGAACGGACGGCGGTAGCGCATCCGGAGGAAGGAGCGTCGGACCGTGACTGAGGTAAACCCCTTCTACCTCAGCGCCTTCATCCTCTACCTGGGGATCGTCCTGGCCATTGGGGTGTGGGCCTACACCCGCACCCGCGACGTCATGGACTTCTGGGTCTTCGGGCAGGGGATGGGGCCCGTCCTGGCCACCTGGTCGCTGGTGGCCAACTTCGTCAGCTCCGTCAGCGTCATCGGGTTCATCGGCGCCGTCTACGTGGGCGGGTACGCCCTCATGACGGAAGTCATCCTGGGGCTCATGCTGGGGATGGCGGCCCTCTACGCCGTGGTGGGGTTCGTCCGGCGTCTGAACGTCCTCACCTTCCCCGATCTCATCGCCCGGGTCACCGGCTTCGAGATCGCACGCCCGGTGGCGGGGTCGGTACTCCTGGTGAGTGGGTGGCTCTACCTCATCATGCAGTTGGTGGGCGCCGGACTCCTGGTCACCGCCATCACCGGGGTCCCCTACCAGTACATGGTCTGGGTCATCGGCCTGGTCTTCATCCTGTACACGGTCATGGGCGGGCTCGTGAGCGTGGCGTGGACCGATCTCCTGCAGGGGATCCTCATGGTCTTTGCCGTCTTCATGGCCCTGGGCTACATGGCCACGGACCTGGGGGGCATCTCCAGCATCAACGAGGCGTTCGGCGCGCTGGATTCGTCGCTGGTGCACCCCACCCAGGAGGGGGCCAGGAGCGTCCTGGCCATCTCGGCCCTCTTCGTGGCCTTCTTCGGCACCATCCTCACCGAGCAGGACATGCTCATCCGCATCGCCGCCACCCGGGATGTGAAGACGGCCAAGATCCACATCGCCGCCGCCGGCGTCATCCTCTCCGTCTTCTACTCGGCCCTCATCATCCTGGGCGGAGCGACGGCGGTGGCGCTGATGGGATCCGGGCTGGCGGTGGACAACCCCGACGCCGCCTTCCCCACCCTCATCACCCAGTACGTTCCCACGGGCGTGGGCGTCCTCATCATCCTGGCGGTGATGAGCGCCATCCTCTCCACCACCGACACCCGGCTCCACGCCACCGGCATGACGGTGGCGCGGGACATCTTCAGCTACTTCCGCCCCCAGGCCGACGAGGCCCGGCTCATGAAGGTGTCCCGCATCGCCACCGTGATCCTGGGGATCACCGCCACGGCGGCGGCCATCAACCCGCCCGGCACCATCATCTTCCTCTACGGGTTCCGGGCGGTCCTCCTCACCAGCGCCTTCCTGGTGCCGGTATACGTGGCGGTGTTCTGGACCCGCATCAGCGGACGGGCGGTCATTACCGCCATCGCCGCCGGGGCCCTCACGGGGCTCGCCGGAGAGGCGGCCGGTGGAAGCCTGGGCTGGGTGCCCTCGACCTTCGCCGGGGTGGGCGTGGCCACCACCGTCCTCCTCCTGGGGCACCTCTTCTTCAGGAAGGTGGTGGGGCCCCGCCGGCGTCGCCCAGTCTGAGCCTCACGGCTTCCGCCACCTCCACTGTCCCGGCGCGGCCGCCAAGTTCGGGGGTGAGGGTCGCACCCTCGGCCACCACCGCCCGGATCGCCCCCTCCACCCGAGCGGCCGCCCCTGGAGCCCCCAGGTGCTCCAGCATGAGGGCGCCGGCCCAGAGCGTCCCGATGGGGTTGGCGATGCCCCGGCCGGCAATGTCCGGCGCCGATCCGTGGATGGGCTCGAACATGGAGGGATAGCTCCGTTCCGGGTTGAGGTTGGCGCCGGGCGCAAGCCCCAGGCTCCCGGTGAGTGCGGCCCCCAGGTCCGAGAGGATATCGCCGAAGAGGTTCGACGCCAGGATGACATCCAGCGACTCGGGGTGCGAGACCATGCGCGCCGCCAGGGCGTCCACGTGATAGGGACGCCATGTGACCCGGGGGAAGTCCTGGGCCACCTCTTCCACCACCTCATCCCAGAGGACCATGGCGTGCTGCCAGGCATTGGACTTGGTGGCGCTGGCCAGGAGGCGCCGGGAACGCCGGTCGGCCAGGTGGAAGGCGTACCGGGCCACCCGCTCGATCCCCCGCCGGGTGAACACCGAAAGCTGTTCGGCTCGCTCGTCGGGGGACCCCTGGTCGAAGCGCCCGCCGGCTCCCACGTACTCCCCTTCCGAGTTCTCCCGGACACACACCATGCGAAACGACTCCGGGGGGAAGGGCGCCCCACCCCGCCCTGCCAGCACCGGCGGAAGGCCGGAGAGAAGCTCCATGGGGCGCAGGTTCACGTACTGGTGGAAGGCCTGGCGGATGGGGAGAATGAGTCCCCGTACCGACACATGATCCGGCACGTCGGGGCGCCCTACCGCCCCCAGGAAGATGGCGTCGAAGGGGCGGAGGAGATCCAGTCCGTCCGCCGGCATCATCCGCCCGGTTTCCTGCCAGTGGTCGCACCCCCAGGGGAAGTGGACCCACTCGAGACGGACCCCCTCCAGTCCTGCCGCCTCGTCCAGCACCGGGAGGCTGGCCTCCACCACCTCGGGGCCGATCCCGTCGCCGGCCAGGACCGCGACGCGGTGCCGGCTCACCGGGAGTCCATCCCCGGCGGTTGGAAGCGGCCGTCCACAGCGGTCCACCCTCCATCCACGAAGAGGGCGGTTCCGGTGACGTAGGAGGCGGCCTCCGACAGAAGGAAGACCACCGGTCCCGCCAACTCATCCGGTGTCCCCCACCGGCCCATGGCGTTCCGGGCCGCGTAGGCGTCGAACCAGTCCGGATGGGCCTTGATGGGCGCGGTGAGGGGGGTCTCCACGACCCCGGGACAGACGGCATTCACCCGCACCCCCC
>REEG01000251.1 GCA_007695195.1 Gemmatimonadales bacterium
GTTGTAGGGGGGGGCGTTGGTGTTGAGGGGGGCCCTGCGGTTATGGGGGCGGCGGGGCGCACCCGGGGCTGGGAAACTCTACAACTAGATGCGACTACACTGTTAGTTGTAGAGTTTCCCCCACCAAAACCGCGACAACTCTTCACCGACTGGAACGTGAGAATCAGCCCGAAGACTTTCCCCTCGTATATGGGGGCAAGTCTTCGAGTATTTTTCGAGACTGTTTTCGATGTAGATTTTGCCCGGGTTTTCCACGAGTAACTCTTCAGTGATTACTCAGGAGCCACCCGTTGTAGCCTTTCCCCGACCTGGGAGAGGGAAACGGGGGTTGACGCGCGGATAGGGGGTGTCGGGACCTGGGGTAGAGGCTCGGGACCTGGAGTAGAGGCTTGGCACCTGGCATGGGACGAGGACAAGCCCAGTGGGAGGCAGTAAGCCGAGTTCAGGAGGAGCGACACCACGTGGAGCGCGCCAACCCGGCCTTGGGCCCTGGGTGGAGTCACCTCGCCGAGGTCACAGAGTTGCGCTGCGAAGAGCCCGGGCTTTACCGTTGGGATTCAAACCTTTCCAGGAGACTACGGTGCTCGAACCCCACGCCCCCCCCGTCTATAACAAGCGGGGAAAACTTAAGTCCAAGTACTACAATCGGGAACTGGCCCGACTCCAGGCCGAGCTGGTCAAGCTCCAATACTGGATCCGACACCGCGATAAGCGGGTCGTCCTCGTCTTCGAAGGTCGGGACGCCGCTGGAAAGGGGGGCACCATCAAGCGCCTCGCCGAGGTACTCAACCCGCGCTATGCCCATATCGTTGCCTTGGCGGTTCCCACCGAGCGCGAGCGGACCCAGTGGTATTTCCAACGCTACGTCGCACACCTTCCTGCGGCGGGCGAGATCGCCATGTTCGACCGGAGTTGGTACAATCGAGCCGGCGTGGAGCGGGTCATGGGCTTCTGCACCGATGAGGAGTACGACGAGTTCCTTCGGGCCTGCCCTCGGTTCGAGAAACTACTCATCCGTGACGGGATCATCCTGCTCAAGTACTGGTTCTCCGTGAGCGCCGAGGAGCAGGAGCGGCGCTTCCAGTCTCGGATCGAAAGCACCGTCAAGCGATGGAAGATCAGCCCCATGGATCTCGAGTCCAGGGCCAGGTGGGTCGAGTACAGCCGGGCCAAGGATACCATGTTCGAGTACACGGACACCAAGATCGCGCCATGGTACGTCGTACCCTCGGACGACAAGAAGAGAGCACGGTTGAACGTGATGCAGCACCTGATCTCCCAGTTCGACTACCGCGATGTGGTGCCTGGGCCCATTGAACTCCCTCCTCGCGCCCCGACCTCCGGGTACGTCCGCTCTCCCGAGAACGAGCAGACCTTCGTGCCGGACCTCTATGCCCCTTCCGGGGAAGCGGGTTGATGGTCTGATCGATGGTGTCGGTTGGCATGCCACTCTCCGATCCGACCAGAGTCGATTCGGCATTTGACGCTGAGGTCCACGCGGAGGATGGGCCGGCAGGTGATTCAGGGGGCTTATACAGCGATGGCCTCAGGGGAGGAGACAGCGGCGGGCCGGCGGAACTGGCGGAGCGGCGTGCCGGCGGGGATCAGTCGGGTGTTTCGGGGGGGGAGCCGGCGGTTGTGGACTCCGCCGGTGACTGTCCGGAGCTGGAATGCACGCTCAGCGCCGTCACTGTGACCAGGATCAGACCCATGCCAAGAAGCTGCGGACCGGCCAGGTCCTCATTCAGAACCGCCACGCCGAAGAGCGAGGCGGTGACCGGTTCCACCATGGCCACGATGGACGCCACGGTGGGAGCCGTACGCTTCAGACCGATGATGTACAGAACGAACGAAAGACCCGCGCCGAGGACACCCAATGCCGCGAATAGCGGCCAATCCGAGGTGGTGAGGGCTGCACGGATCTGGTCGGTTTCGCTCGGAAGGAAGAGGGTTGCGATGAGAACCGTAAAGGCGATGGTGAGAATCGCCTGCGGACTGCCGTGGGCCGCTGCACGCTTGAAGGCGAAGATGAAGATTGCGTAGGAAACGCCGGCGAGAAGACCGGCGCCCACACCGATGGCTGTGATCCCGCTTGCATCAATATCGTAGACCTGCGTGAGGAGTACGATTCCCACCATGACCAAGCCGATGGCGATCCACTTCGGCGTTGTGGGAGTCTCAAGCTTGAGTGCAAATGACACGAGATAGACGAATACGGGTGCGCAGTACATCAAGGTGACGGCTACCGCAACGGTGCCCCGGTCGATGCTGAGAAAGTAGAATCCGAAATTTCCCGCAACCCCGACGCCGGCGATGACCGCCCAGAACCACAGCCACCGACTGGTCATTCCGCTTCCGCCCGGGCGCAGCACCAGCCAGGCCAGGACGAATAGGAGTCCGATAGCCCCCCGGTAGAACGAGAGGACGAACGGATCCCATCCTTCGGCCATGAGATAACCGCCCAGTCCACCTGACAGCCCCCAGAATAGAGCCGCCAAAACCACGAAAGCTGCACTTCCACCCACGGACTTCACTCTTTGCAGCTCCTCGATGTCATGGATGGTTGAATGCGGTGTGCGCTGGGCGACCGGAGCGACCCTGTCACCGCCCCAAGGGAGCAACCCGTTCTGGCGATTCCGGCTTCCCACACTCAAAGTGATGGAAGATCCTGAGGCCCATCCGTTGGGCCATGGGCCAGTAAAGGATGTTTCAACACTCCCCCCGAAGCCCCCTCCCCTGTAGCTTGGCTAGGACCGCCGAGGCTCGGGCCGAAGATGGGGTCCTTGCCTGCGAAGCATCCACTCCGGGGTCGGAGAGCTGTTTTCATCCGATGCTTTAACGTAAAGGCAGAGGCCTCGTTCTACCCTCGGGAAGTTCTGGTCCCACGAATCTCTAACAGCCTGCCGAGGATCCGGCTCAACCGTCAACCTCGCCCCTCTTCCCCTTCATCGAACAACCCATGATTCGAACGCCTGTCCGTTCCGCCCGCGGCGCCGCGCGCTCCGGGCTCCTCGCCGCCGCCGCTCTGTTGGTGGCGCTCCCCGCCTGGGGCTGCGCCTCCCGGGAAGCCCCCGCGGCCCCCGCACCCTCCGCCACTGAGGCCGCGCAGACGGCCGACCGTCCGGCCCGGGCCAACGCCCGGAACGGAATGCGGCCCTACGCCGAGGTCATCACCGCCGAGGCCGAGTCCCGTGAAGGGCTCTTCACCGTCCACAAGGTGGACGACAAGTGGTACTGGGAAATCCCCGAGGAGATGCTGGGTCGGGACATGATCCTCATCACCCGCATCACCCAGACGGCCTCGGGCATCAGCTTCGGCGGCCACCGGCAGACCACCGAGATGGTCCGCTTCGAGCGTCGGAACGACCAGGTACTCATGCGCCATGTGAGCGCCGTGAACACGGCGGATCCGGAGCTGCCCATCTACGAGGCGGTGCGGAACTCCAACTTCGAGCCGGTGCTGGCGGCGTGGAACATCGAGACGGAGGGCCCCGCCGAGGGTGAGGCGGGTTCGGTGGTGGTGGACGTCAGCGGCTTCTTCACCTCCGACGCCACCATCATCGGGCTTACCCGTCAGCGGCGGCAGCAGTACGATGTCCGGCGGCTGGTGCCGGAGCGGACCTTCGTTGAGTCCATGCGGAGCTTTCCGGAGAATATCGAGGTGCGTCGCGTGGTGACCTACGACGCCCAGAACCCTCCTTCGAACCGGGCCGGCGAGACTCTCTCCATGGAGTTCGGCCATTCCCTCATGGTCCTCCCCGAGGACCCCATGATGCCCCGGTACTGGGATGAGCGGGTCAGCTACTTCTCCACCACCATCAATGACTTCGGGGCCGACGCCCAGCGCCTGATCCAGCGGCGCTTCATCCAGCGATTCCGGCTCGAGCCCGCCGACACGGCGGCCTACCTCCGGGGTGAGCTGGTGGAGCCGGTGAACCCCATCATCTTCTACATCGACCCGGCCACCCCCGAGAAGTGGCGCCCCTGGCTGGCCCAGGGAGTCGACGACTGGCAGGTAGCCTACGAAGCGGCGGGCTTCAAGAACGCCATCATGGCCAAGATGCCCCCCACCCCTGAAGAGGATCCGGACTGGGATCCCGCCGACGCCCGCATCAACATCATCCGCTACCTGGCGTCTCCGGTGCAGAACGCCTCCGGGCCCCGCTTCTTCGACCCGCGGACCGGCGAGATCCTGGGGACCCATATCCAGTGGCACCACAATGTGATGAACCTGCTCCGGAACTGGTTCTTCGTGCAGACGTCGGCGGCGAACCCCGACGCACGGGACATCGAGTTCGACGACGAGGTCATGGGTGAGCTCATCCGCTTCGTGTCGGCGCACGAGGTGGGGCATACGATCGGGCTTCCCCACAACATGAAGGCACATTCCTCGGTGCCGGTGGATTCGCTCCGGACGCGCTGGGTCTGCGAGAACGGGACGTCGGCCTCCATCATGGACTACGCCCGCTTCAACTATGTGGCGCAGCCCGGCGACGACACCTGCTTCTACCCCATCGTGGGACCGTACGACAAGTGGTCCATCGAATGGGGACACCGGTGGATCCCCGAGGCCACAACGCCGGAAGAGGAGCGTCCCATCCTCAATGCCTGGGTCCTGGAGCGCGCCGACAATCCCCTCTTCCGCTTCGGCGACCCGAGCCAGACGGACCCCGGCTCCCTCAGCGAGGCCCTGGGTGACGACGCCGTTCGGGCCTCGGACTATGGGGTCGAGAATCTGAAGCGCACCATGGCGAGCCTCCGGGAATGGACCTTCCGGGAGTTGGATGACCACAGCCAGCTCGCCGAACTGTACGGCCAGATCGCCGGGCAGTGGAATCGCTACAGCGGCCACGTGGCGGCCAACATCGGTGGTGTGGACTGGACCCGGCAGGTACAGGGCCAGGACGGCCGGCCCTTCACCATCATCGACCGGGAGCAGCAGCGCCGGGCCATGGACTACCTGGACCGGCAGGTCTTCACCACCCCCACCTGGATGATCGACGAGGACATCATCTTCCGGATCCGGGCCTCCGGTACGCCGGACCAGATCCGCCAGCTCCAGGTGAGCGGGCTGAACAATGTGCTCCAGGTGAACCGGATGAAGCGCCTCATCGAGCACGAGGCGCTCCTGGGCAGCCAGGCCTACACGCTGGGCGAGATGCTCTCGGACCTCCGGGCCTCCGTCTGGCGGGAGCTGGGAGCGGGCGCCCCCATCGATGCCTACCGCCGGAACCTGCAGCGGGCCTGGGTCGACCGCATGGCCACCCTCATGGAGGACGACGAGGCCATGCAGAGCGACATTGCCCCCCGGGCCCGCGGGGAGCTGGTGACCCTCCGCACCCAGGCCCAGCAGGCGGCCGGGCGGGGCGGCGACGAGGCCACCCGCCTCCACCTGAACGACATCACCGCCCGCATCGACGCGATCCTGGACGAGTAGGCTCACTCCTCTCCGGGGTCTCCGGAGTTTTGATCCGTGGGGTCCGGATCCTCGGGACAACGCTTTCAGTAGCGGCGTTTCCCGGGGGTTCGGACCCCTCGTTCGTTGGGTCACGGGGAGCCTCCTCGGTCCGGGCGGCCGGGGGGCGGGTCAGGGCGGCCTGGAGGCAAATCAGGGCGGGCGGGGGGAGGCGAACCGAAGTGGCGAGTGGTAGAATTGTGAAGGCCCGACCCGCATGCCTCATGCCTCCCTGGAGGCGACCGACACTTGGGAGGCCCTCCCTCCCTCCCATCACCGGTCCGTCTCATGGTGCCAAGTCACCCCACCCCCAGCCCAACCATCATGACTCGACGGCCGATGGCTTCAGCCATCCTCATCCTTCTTGCAGTCCTCACCGCCTGCGGCGGCTCGGATGACCCGGTGGCGCAGGATCCGGAGCGGACGGTAGCGGCCCTCCAGCTCTCTGCCACCCAGATCACGGTGGACGACGGGGCCGCCGTGCGCCTCTCGGCCACGGTGTCCGACCAGACTGGCCGAGCTTTCTCGACCCTTCCTGCCGGAACCCAGGTCACCTGGACGGTGGACGGCACCTCCGTTGCCACGGTGCAGGCGGTTGGGGCCGGGCTCCAGGCCGACCTCACCGGCCAGCGGCCGGGAGAGACACGTGTGACTGCCGCCGTGGCGGGGCTCAGCGCCCAGGCCCAGGTTACGGTGAACCAGGTGGCCACCACCCTCCAGACGCTATCGGGAGACGGTCAGTCGGCTCCTGCCGGAGAGACCCTCCCGGATCCGCTGGAGGTGCAGGTCCGGGATCGTCACGGAGATGGGGTTCCCGGGGTGGCTGTGGCCTTCGCGGCGTTGGCCGGAGGCGGACGCCTCTCGCCCACGACCGCCACCTCGGACGCACAAGGGCGGGCCACCTCCGCCTGGACGCTGGGCGACCAGGCCGGAGAGCAGGTGGCCACGGCCCAGGTCTCCGGGCTGGCGGGCTCCCCTGTGGAGTTCAGGGCCCAGGCCACCGAGGCGGTGGGCGAGGGCACGGTGGAGGGAGTGGTCACGGCGGCCAACGGGGTGACCCCCATCCAGGGCGCCCTGGTGCGACTTCTGCCCGACTCCGGTGCCGGTATGGAAGGGCCGTCGGCGGGGAGCGCCGCCGGTGTCGACGGAGGCCCCGATGATCTCGGCGCGTCCGGAGACGGACCCCAGGCCATCACCGACCTGGAGGGCCGCTTCCGACTGGAGGGAGTCCCCGCAGGAGCCAGGATCCTCCTTGCTACCCGGGGGGTGTTCCGGGCCGAGATCAGCGTTCAGGTGGAGGCGGGGACAGTGGTGCAGGCTCCCACCCTGGCGTTGGACGCTGACGGGGCCCTGGCGTTCGTCCCCGGGGACTTCGACCGGATCGAGGACATTCTCCGGGAACGGCTGGGGCTGGATGTGGCCGAGGTGGCCCCCATGGATCTGGCGTCTCCTGAGATCACCTCCCGGTACCGCTACATCTTCATCAACTGCGGCGTGGAGGAGTGGAGCTACGCCGAGGATGAAGCGGTGATCTCCAACCTTCTGGACTTCGTGGCGGAAGGTGGTGCGCTCTACGTCTCTGACCTGGAGTTGCAACTGGTGGCCAATATGTTCCCGGACCGGTTCCGCATCGACTTCGGGTTGGAGGAAGGCATCATCCGGAGCGAGGTGGTGGACCCGGGGATGCGGGCCTTCCTGGGGCCGAACCGGGACGTCATCGACATCTTCTTCGACCTGGAAGACTGGGATGCCGTGAGGGATCCCGACGCCGATATCGATGTTCTCCTGCGTGCCAACTACCAGGGGGATCGGGGCCCGGTGACCAACGGCCCCCTGGCCATCTCCATCGAGCACGGTCTGGGGCAGGTGGTGTACACCAGCTTCCACAATGTAGCTGCGCCCACGGAAGATCAGGTGGCCGCCCTCAGCTACTTCGTGTTCGCCGCCGGGGGCATGGGCAACGCTCGGGAGTTGGCCGGCGCCATGATGCAGAGTTCGCCGCTGGCCGGTGCCACATCGTTCCGGGCATTCGTGGAGGGAGCCGGCATGGGCGAGCGGCATAGCCATGCGCGACAGGAGCGCTCGGATCGGCGTCGGGCACACCCCCACCACCATCACCACCACTGAAGGGGGTAGGCCATGAAAGCCGCCGAGCCTATGGGAGGAAGGCCGTGACCAGCATCCTCGGGAACCAGCCCGTCCGTCGCGTGGGAAGGGATCTGGCTCTGGCGGCGCTTCTTCTCCTGGCCATGGCGGTACCGGGGACTGCCCAGCACCCGGTACCGCCTGCGGCCCCCTCCGGGCTCGCCGTGGATATGGAGGCTCCCGACTCCCTCATCCAGGCCATCACCTCGGACCTGCGGACTTCTGGGGATTCGGAGCACTCCCAGGGGAATCCGTGGACGCTGCAAGAGCGCATGGAGCAGCTCGGCGTCCCCGCCGTCTCGGTGGCGGTGGTGTCCGATGGGCGCATCCACTGGGCCAGGGCCTGGGGAATTGCCGATCCGGAGAATGGGCGCCCGGCCACCCGGCACACCCTCTTCCAGGCCGCCTCCATCA
Source organism: Gemmatimonadales bacterium (assembly GCA_007695195.1). Classification (GTDB taxonomy): domain Bacteria; phylum Gemmatimonadota; class Gemmatimonadetes; order Longimicrobiales; family Gaopeijiaceae; genus PWLA01. The sequence continues at coordinate 8,015 of REEG01000251.1, forward strand.
GCAAGGCGGTGGCGGGGGTGGGGGCGCTCCGGCTGGTGGAGGCGGACCTTCTCGCGCTGGATGGCCCGGTGAACCATCATCTCGCCGGCGGCTGGCGCATTCCGGAGCACCAGTGGGAGACGTCGGCCCCTGTGACCCTGCGCCACCTCCTCACCCATACCGGGGGCCTCACCGTTCACGGCTTCCCCGGATACGGCCCTGACGATCCGGTTCCGGCCCTCACGGCGTTGCTGGACGGCGAGGCGCCCGCCAACACCGCCCCGGTCCGGGTCGATCAGGAACCCGGAACGGCCTGGCGATACTCCGGCGGGGGCACTTCAGTCCTTCAGCTCGCCATGGAAGAGGTGACGGGCGAATCCTTCGCGGACTGGATGGCCCGGGAGGTGCTGATCCCGGCGGGGATGACCTCCAGCACCTACGCCCAGCCCCTCCCCGACTCCCTCAGGGAACGGGCCGCGGTGGCCCATCGGACCGATGGGTCGGTGGTGAGGGGCGGATGGCACATCTATCCGGAGCAGGCCGCCGCCGGACTGTGGACCACCCCCACCGACCTGGCCCGCTGGATCCTGGCGGTGCAGGCCGCGGCCGGTACGCCGGGCGTCGAGGCGGCGCCGGACAATCGGCCTCTCCTGGAGGAGGCCACGGCTCGCGCCATGCTCACCGAGGGGCTGGGGCGCTGGGGGCTGGGGCTCACCGTCCAGGGCCAGGGCGAACACCACCGATTCTCCCACGGCGGGGCCAACGCCGGGTACCGGGCGCAGGTCGTGGGGTGGGTGGAAGGGTCCCGGGGGATCGCCGTCATGACCAGCAGCGACACCGGCGGGGTAGTGGCGGCCGAACTCATGGCCGCCATCATCCGGGGCTACGGTTGGCCCGAGCCGCCCGGCTCCGACGACTGAGCCTCCGGAGCCGGCGCCGCGGGGTGGGCCGCCCGCGTGAGCCGGTCCCGCACCGCGTCCCACTCCCGGCTCTCCGGAACCGCCTCCACCAGAAGTTCGGCGCACCCCGCGTGGTCGGCGGCATGAAGGGCATCGTAGAGTTCGGAGGCGTACGCCCCGGCCGAGGACGGAAGCCGGCGCCCGAAGGTCACCCCGCTGGGGACCGGAATGCTCCAGGTGACTGCGCCCCAGGGACTCACCGAACCTGCCCCGCCCACCGAGCCTCTCTTCTCTGACGCCCCCGGCGCCCCCACCGCCCCTTCACCGGGAGGCCCGGACGCCCCCCGGGCCAGTTCACGGAGGACGGAAGCGGAGACAATCCGGAGTCGGGCCCGGGGAGCGTAGTGGCGAGGCGTCATCCCCGGAGCTGGTCGGGGGGCGTCTTCGGAAGTCGCCGTGGCCGCCAAACGGACGGGCCCCACCACCTCTTCCAGCATGTGCCGGTGGATCATCCCCGGTCGGAGCAGGGTGACGCCGTCGCCGGTGACCGCCACCACCGTACTCTCGATCCCCACCTCCGTGCGTCCGGCATCCAGGATCAGGGAGACGCCCGCCCCCAGCCCCCGAGCCACCTGCTCGGCGGTGACGGGTGAAACCTCGGTGAACCGGTTCGCACTGGGCGCAGCCAGGGGCCTACCCACGGCACGGATCAGCGCCAGCGCCACCGGATGATGGGGCACGCGAAGCCCCACCGTGTCGAGTCCTGCGGTCAGTTCGTCCGGCACCTCGGGAGACCGCCGAACCACCAGGGTGAGGGGCCCGGGCCAGAACCGAGCCGCCAGCGCCTCCGCCTGGTGGGGCCAATGGGAGGCGTAGCGGCGAGCCTGCTCCCGGTCCGCCACATGGGCGATGAGGGGGTTGTGGGAAGGGCGGCCCTTGGCGGCGTAGATCCGCGCGATGGCCGCCGGGTTCAGGGCGTCGCCGGCCAGGCCGTAGACCGTCTCAGTGGGCATCCCCACCAAATCGCCCCGCCGGATCGCCGCCGCCGCCTGGGCGATGGCTTCCGGGTTGGGGCGCTCGGGGTCCACCCGGAGCACGAGGGGCATGGGAGGCGGGCTGATGGAAGGGAGAAACAGAACTGGACGCGAATTCCCGGAAGGTAACTGGGTCCGGAAGAGTCGACATGGGTTCTCCCCGCTACGGACGACTCCGGCGCTGAAGCTCTTCCAGGGCCCGGGAGACGAGTGGGCCGGCGATTCCGCCCTTCCCTCCGCCACCCTTCCCCCCACCCCCACCACCCTTTGCACCCCCACCACCCTTGGGCGGCCGGTTGGGATCCGGGTCGTTGGGGTTCGGGTCGTTGGAATCCGGATCATCTGGATTCGGGTCGTTCGGGGGAGGGTCACCGGGAGGGCCGTTCACCGGGGGCGGGGGAGGATCCTGCTCTTCCCCGGTCAGACGCCGTTCCAGATGACCCAGCAGTCGACCCCGGAGCTGCACTGTCGAGTCCCGGTCCAGACCAGTGCCCCTGGCCAGATCCCGAAGCTCCAGGGAGAGGAATTGTCTGACGGTGAGTTGCTTGAACGCATTCTGCAAGTCAGGGTCGAGATTCTGAACATCCAGGATCTCGGCCACCGCTCGGCTCCCCAGGAACGACGGAAGCCGCTCACCCACGGAGCGAGCAAAGAAGTCGGTGTGCGACAGGGGGACCGCCACCCCACCCCGTGCTACCTCGGCGGCGGCCCCCGCCATGGCTCGACGGAAGCCGGCGGCCAGTACATCGGTAGGGAGATTCGGCGTCTGGGGGAGTCCGGTGTCCACCTCCCGGAAGCGGGACTCGTCAATGGAGGGGATGCGCAGGGGTCCGGTGGAGACGGGGCAGCCCCCCTCCAAGCGGAAGCAGGCCGAAAGGTTGCGGCGCGTCACCAGGAGGTGCGCCGTGTCGATGGGCCGATCCCCGGCTCCGGGCCGACGGCGTCGCTGGACCCAGATGCGGAAGTCCTGGTCCACGATGGTGTCGATCTGGTGATTCCGGCCCCACCGCGGCCCCCTGGCGTACATGGGGCCGCCCACCAGAACCGCCTGGGCCGACCTCTCTCCCATGGCCTCGAGCCGGAGAGGAATCTGCCGGCGCTCCGGTGGGTGAGTCAGGATCCCGTCGGTGGGCACCGCGTGACGGGGATCGGGGCTCACCAGGCGGGAGCGATCGGCGATGCGCTCCCACCACCCGCCGGGCCGATCCAGATCCAGGACCCAATCCTCTCCCTCGGGCCGATCGGTCAGATTGAAGATATGCCGGGGGCCGTCGGGGATGAGGATCTCACTCCCCCGGTTGTCGGACCCGGCCAGGGGAACGCCACCCCGCCCCGCCACCTGGCTGAAGACATTGAAGGTGAAGCTGCGGGTCTCCGGCTCTCCCTCCGGCACCTGCTCGGCGTCGTCGGGAAAGTGCCCCGTATCCAGCGCCGCCTCCACGCAGAGCCCCTCCACCCCCGGCGGGCGCGCCACCACGAAGACGAACTCCTGCACGCCCTCGAGCATCCGCAGCCCCTGCACGAAGGTGCGCCGGTTCGTGGGCTCCAGGACCCCGGGGCGGGCCAGCATGAGGACGGTGCCCCGATTCGTCCCGGTGTGGTATCCGGTAAGGACCGAATAGAGCTGGTCCATGGTGGTGCTGAACCGCTCGGCCCGCTGCTCCGTGTCGCTGGTGCCTGCGGTCTGACCCCGGCGATCTTCCTGGCTTGTGCCCCAGGTGTGCTCGAGCTTTCCGGTGGCCTTGATGCCACTCTGCTCGATCCCCGCCTCGACCCCGACGCTGGTCTCACTCTTCTCGGTGGTGGTCCGACTCTCGTCGAAGCTCAGGTTCCGAGCCGACCCGGTGAGAACCTCGCCCCCTTCCGTGATGCTCCGCACCAACTCCCGGTTCTTGGGAGAGAAGTCCAGGATGTGGGGGAGGCGGTCCGGTGCGATCTGGCTCCCCGGCGAGGCGTCGCCCGGATAGAAGGCCACATTGAGGAGAGCGCCGTAGCACCCCAGGTACCGCGAGGTGAGGCGGTCCAGCTCCATGAGGGGCTGGTTGTCGAAGAGGATGGTCCCCGTCTCCCCACTCCGGGGCTCGTAGCCGGTCAGGGAACAGGTGATCTTCACGAAGGTGATGCGCTGGCCGCAGAGCCGTGCCTCCGTCTCCTCGTCCGCCGGCGGCTCGAAGGCCGAGATGGCCAGCGACGAGCGCCACATGGTGGGGAAGGAGCCGAATCCGGCCACCCCATCCATCATGTCGGGGCTGGCGGCGAGGACCTTCCAGGGAATGGCCGAGGGGTTCAGGTTGCCGGCGGGCATGGCCCCACCTCCCATGCATGGGACACGGGGGCGGCCGCCCGGACCGGAACCCGGGCAGGGGAAGGGTCCGGCCCCCTGTTTGCGAGTATGAAGCAAAGGTAGGGGCCGGACTTTCGGCAATGCAAGGATTTTGTAATTGTGTGGCCGGCGGCTTATCGCCGGGGGCCCAAGGGCGGCCCCTGGGGCTCCAGCGTCCGGACGACTCGCCCTGTCTCCAGATCCATGATGTGGATCGGACCCCAGTAGATGTGGTCGCCCAGGTGATGGTGGTGCTGCTCCCCGGGGGTATCCCGGAGATGGGCAGCGAAGCGGAGGGCATAGGGGTCGGCCACTCGCAGGTCCACCTCGTACCCCAGGTCCGCCATGGAGGCGATGGTGGTGACGCTCATGGGATTGGTCCCTCCCGAGATGAACCCCGTCATCAACTCATTCTGGAACACCGACTGGCGCCAATGGCTGTCCCGAGTGCCCCGCTCTCCCAGCTCATTCTCCACCGGGACGGGCTCGCCACCGGTGTAGGTGTCGCCCCCGATGGTTCCGAACGCTCCGATGGCCAGGGCTCCGGCGAAGTGGGTGTCCGCCCCCCGGCCCAGTAGAAGAGAGGGATTTCGCAGGAGGTCGAAGCGCTGAGGACCCCAGAGGGTCCCGAACCCCAGAACGTGTCCGATCTCGTGGATGATGACGTCCCGAAGCGTCCCGTTCTCGAGCATGCTTCCGATGCGAGCGCTATTGATCTGCACCAGACCCAGTGCCGGAAGACCGCCATCGATTCGGACGGCGCAGGGCCCGGCCTGGCCCAGTACGTTGGGGTTTCCGAGATCCATGACCGTGACCAGGATGAGGACGTCGTCCACATCCCGATCCAGCGCCGGCGCGTTGCTCCCGCAGCGTCCGGCGTCCAGTTGCAGTCGACCGGCAGGTAGATCTCCGACGATCACTTCCTCCCAGCGTCGCGCCGCAGCCTCGAACTCGGCCCGGTACCGCGGGTCCACATCGGTGAGATACAGGTACTCAACGGTGAATCGGCTCGCCGGCGGATCCATTCCCCCTTGAGCCGAGAAGGTCACCTGGGACAGGCCGGGGAGGATGGCCGTAAGGGTCTGATCTTCCAGCTCGGGGCCCAGGGTCCAGGTCGTGTGCACCCGCCCCACTCCGTCACTCAGCCCCTCGGACGGAAAGACGGTACCGCTCCCAGGAGACGGCGTGAACTGGACCGCGACTCCAGGTACGGGATTGCCGTGGATGTCCCGGACCTCCACCTCGATGGGTCGAAAGAGAGCCTCGCCGAAGGGGCCCGCCTGACCGTCTCCTGCCACCTTCGCCAGCGTGGCGGGCCCGGCGGGGCGCGCCTCAGCGGTGATGGTGAAGGGGGCGGGCACCTGTCCCGTCATCCGGAGGGTCTGGATGCCGGCCCTGGGCCCCAGCCTCCAGATCCCGGGAGAGGCCCGGCCGTCCTGGTCCGTGAACGTTACGGGCGTCTCTATCTCCCCTGAGCCCTCATCCGGCTGGAACTGGACCAGAAGCCCGGGCACAGGGTTTCCGAAGATGTCGGAGATGCGTACCTGCGGTGACTCCGGCAGAGGGGTAACCACCTCTCCTATCTGGTCGGTCCCGGCCTCGGGGGAGATCTGGGCAGGCATCCCGGGGTTCGCTCGGACCTCGACACGCACCGGGGATAACTCTCCAATCCGGGCCGTCAGGATATTCGCGCCCACGGCGACCCCCAATGTCCAGCGGTCCACCTGCACCATGCCCGACTCATCGCTTCGCACCGTACCCGGCGACACGTTCCCACCACCGGCCTCCACCTGAAGCTCCACCGGAACGCCTGGAACGGCATTGCCGCGCTCGTCCACCACGCGGAGTGTGAGACCTGGGGACACCGTCGACCCCACCGTGCCTTCGGAGGGTGGCGGCGCGGTGAGTTCGAGCTCAGCCGCCGGGGGAAATAGAAGGGGGGCGCCGTCGTCGCACGAAGCGAGAGTGAGGAACAGGGCCGCCACGACGGCGGTGAGAATCAGATCACGTGGGACGCGATGGAATCGCGGAGAAGCTGGTACGTTCATAGCCCGATCCCCACTGACAGTCGATGCCCGGTCACCGTAGACGCCTGGATGATCCCTTCCCCATCCAGACGCCCCGCCCACACGGCGAAGGTTACGCCCAGGGCCCCGATGGGGAGCTCAACCCTCGCCGACACGGCGCCGTAGCCCCCAAGGAAGTCCCGGTCGAAGCCGACATCCAGCCGTTCGAGATAGTAGGCGGGGCCGCCGTGCACGTCGATGCGAATGCGATCCACTTCCGCGACCCCCACCGACGGCCCACCGGCCACCAGCACCGATTCGAAGTCGTTTCCGTAGCCGTACTGACCCAGGACGAGCCCACCCCAACGTCCGCGGCGCATTCCCGCCTCCAGCCCACCGAAAGGGTGGAGGCCATCGCCGGCAAGGCCGCTGACTCCGCCCATGACCATGAGGTGCGGATGGAGGCCGACCGCGACGGAGTCCGCGGAAGCCACAGATCCGGTCGGTTCGGCCGCGCCCAGGGAGCTGGACAGAGGCCCCATCAACATCAGGGCCGCCAGGAGGATGGGACCAACAACCAGGGTCGGCATGACCCGCCACCTCAAGATGGATGGAGGCATGGAACCCGGGATTGGAGGAGGACGAAGGGAGACCCTGGACACTCGCATCAACGGGAGTATCGGTTCAAAGGACATGCCCTTGAGACCGAATGGGCCCTGGGAACCACTCCTTGGGGAAATCCTGTCAGGGAACCAGCCGGAGTCGGTGCTCTGCGGGACCCGACACCAGCCCCCCCCCGCCCCCCTCCACCCATGACCTGTGGCCGCCCTGGTACCAAGGCGATAGGAAGTGCCCGCTCTGGCCGCCGGGCACGTCCAGGATCGCCTGCTCCGGGTGACCGGGACGGCCCACGAAGCGGAGGCTCTGGCCATAGGTGGGGGTCTGGGCCCGTACCGCACCGGCCCACCCGGGGAGAGGATCCCGGGGCATGTCCAGGAACCGCGCCAGGAGGGGCACGGCGCCGGAGATGGGGTGGGCGATGGCGGCCCGGTTGTCCTGGCCCCAGGGGACCTCCGGGCCTCCCGCCTCAATGACAGCCTCCCTCAGGACGTGGGTGAGGTACGACTCCCATGAGTCCACGTCACGGCCGTCCACCGCCCGTGGCAGGAGGTGCTCCGGGCGTTCTTCCAGGAGGCGGAAGGCCGCCTCGTGGGCCAGAAGCCAGGTGTAGCGAAAGCCCGGAACCTCCTCCACCACAGGCGCCAGGAGGGGAGCCAGCGCGGCGTCCCGGAGCGCGCGGCGGGCAATCTCCAACGTCCGGAAGGGAACCGACCCGGCGTTGGCCCGGCCGTCCCACTGATCCGCCTGCGTCCGGATTCGTGCCAGCACCGAATCGGACGGGTTCTCCGGAATCAGATCCAGGACGAGCCTCCGGACCTCTTCATGCTCCAGACTGTGGGTGTCCAGTTGGTACTGGTGATGGAGCTCCTCGTCGGGTCGAGCGTCCCGGTCCAGGAGCTGGTGGATCCGGGTGGCCCGGGTGGGGGAAAGCCAGATGCCCGAGAGGGTGCGGCTCTCGTCCAGCGGTGCAAAGCGGTGGTTCGCCGTAACCACGACGCCGCCGAGGGAATCCACCACCAGGGGACGCTCAGCTTCAGGTCGAGGACCGGGCCACGCCACCTCGTCCCTTTCGGCACCCACAGGTCGGCGTCCGTCCGTCCCCTCCCTGCCGGGAAGAACGCCCGCCACCCCCCACAGGACCCGGCCTCCGGCGTCTCCCGCCACCACCGCAAGCGACGGTCCGCCGATGGTCCTGAGGATGCCCGCGACCTCGTGGACGTCCCTGGCCTCGGGGAGTCCCAGGTGCTCCAGGGTCAGCCCACCCGCATCGAACGCAGGAGATCGAAGGGCCAGGGGCACGCCGTCGGGGGTTACACGGATCACCGGACCCCACCGGGTGCTGCGCCGCTCCAGCGGAACGGTCCGGCCTCCCGCTACCCGGAGCGTATCATGGCGAAGCTGGAACGACTCCCACCCCTCGGGGACCCGGTAGCGGGTGGGGTCGCTGGGGTCCACCTCCACCTCCACCAGGTCGGTCTGGTCCACCATGGCGGCGGTGGGGCTCCATGCCACCCGGTCCGTCATCCCCACAAAGAACCCCGGAACGCCGGGGAGCGTTACCCCCCGGACCGAGCCTCCCGCCGAGGGCGCATGCATCTCGGCGCGGTACCAGATGGCCGGGACCTGCAGGGGAAGGTGGGGATCTCCGGCCACCAGCGCCGCCCCACCCGTCCAGCCCGCACCCTCTGCCGCTCCCACGCCCCTGGCCACACCCACCGCCCAGGCGTTGGAGCCCCCCGGGAGGTCTCCGTACACCCGGATGGCACCCCGCACCGAGCGGAGGTCCACCGACCGGTCCCGGAGATCCAGCACCTGGGACGACGGCACCGCCAGGATCGGAAGCTCGGTGAGGGGCAGGGGCGTGGCCCCGGGGTGATCCCAGCGCGAGATCTCCGGCGACAGGAAGGCCGCCACCGCAGGCGGCAGGAGCCGATACAGCTCCCGAAGATGGACCTGCTCCCGGTAGTGGGTGGCGAGGCCGTGGTAGAAGAAGAGGTAGGTCAGGAGAGCGTCCTCGGCGGACCAGGGCTCCGGTGTTGTCCGGAGGAGGAGGTATTCGGGAGGGGGCCGGCGCAGCGACGCCAGCCCGGCGTTCACCCCCTCCACATACCCGTCCAGCGCCCCTCGATGGACGGAAGGGAGGGCCGCCAGATGGCGGAAGGCGGCATCTGCATATCCGTACGCCCGCATCTCCCGGTCCGACCCGAGGGCCGGCTCGCCCACCAGTTCGGCCAGGGTCCCCCCCATGAGGCGGCGGACCAGATCCATCTGGAAGAAGCGGTCCTGCCCGTGGGCGAACCCCAATGCCCGGTACCCGTCTTCAGCCGACTCGGCCCGGATCACGGCGATGCCCAGCGAGTCCCGCTCCAGCCACGCCGGAGCCGCCAGCCCTGCCAGCCGCGCCTCACCATCCAGGGCCGGAAGGGACCCGCGCACCAGAACGAAGAGGGCCACGCCTGCCACCAGCGCCGCCACCAACCCGCCGCCCAGGATGATGCCCAGCGCCCACCGGATCCGGTTCATCACGGGGCCGCCCCTTCCTCCCTTCCCCGAAAGTCCCGCATGGTCCGGTAGATTCCCAGGCCATCTCCCACCACCCGGTCGAACACCCGCACCGGGAGCAGCCCGCGGAGGAGCGGGACCAGAGCCACGATCCTGGGAAGGTGCACGAAGACCCGGTCCTTTTGGATGGCGCGGACGACGGCCCGGGTGACGCGCTCGGGCCGGAGGATGGGAAGGAAGGGCGAGCGGACACCGGCGAACATGCCCGTGTCGATGTAGTAGGGCAGGACGGTGGTGACCCGGACCCCCGTCCCACCCCGCTCCAGTTCGATGCGGAGGGAATCGGACCACCCCACCATGGCCCACTTGCTGGCGCAGTACACCGACATGCGGGGGTTGGAGAGGAGGCCTGCCGCGGAGGCGATGTTCACGATGTGCCCCCGACCCCGCTCCACCATCCCCGGGAGGAGTTCCAGCGCCAGGTGCATGGGGGCCAGGGCGTTCACCTCCAGGGTCCGACGGATGTCGTCGTGGGTATGCTGGGTGAAGTCCCGGCCCACCACGATCCCGGCGTTGTTCACCAGGATATCCACCTGGATCCCGGCGGCGTCCATCTCCTGCACCGTCGCCTGGACCGCCTCCAGGTCGGTGATGTCCAGCTTGAAGGGATGGATCTGGCGGCCCGCCCCAGCCAGGGATCGGGCAGCCCGGTCCAGAGCGTCACCGTCCCGGTCCCAGATGACCAGACGGGATGCCCCTCGGTCCAGGAGGCGCTGCCCCACGCCGAGACCGATCCCCGATGCCCCTCCGGTGATGAGTGCCGTGCTGTCCTGGATCCGGCTCATGACCCTGGGGATGGGAGGCACGGGAGGTGGCGGCGATCCGCGTTGCCGCTGGGAATGGGATCGGTGCATGTTGACGTGACCCGCCCAACTTGGATGTGGCGAGCGGTGGGGGCAAGCATGTCCGGCGCGACGATGGGGACGGGCATGATTTCACGCTGCCCTCCCGCCTCGTCCCAGGGTCCGGTCCAGACCCCGGCGGCGAATCTGGTTGCCGCCCCCGGGGAGCGGATCTACCTTGCCCGGCATCGTTCAATGGAAGATCCCGACGATGCGGTCGTGTCCGCAGCCCGCCTCGCCCCCCCCGAGGGTCGGGGCGAGACCGGCGCGAGTAATCACGCGGCGCTCAGGATCGGGCCCCGGCTTCCCCCCGTACGCGGACCACAACATGGCATTCCCTCCACGCCGAATCTCCTTCCTCCTCGCCCTGCCGGCGGTTCTTTTCGCCGCGGCGTGCGGCGGGCACGACCACGCTGCGGACCACGAGACGGACTCGGCAGAACACGCTGCTCACGGGGATCATGATCACGAGCACCATGCGGCCCATGGCGATCACGCCCACCATCACCACGGCATGGAGGCCACCGCCGGTCCCGGCTTCACCGTGGCCGATGTGGAGTTCATGCAGATGATGATGGGGCATCACGCCCAGGCGGTGGTCATGTCGGAGTTGGCGGCCACCCAGGGCGCCGGCCCCCAGGTCCGGACCCTGTCCCAGCGCATCGACCTCTCCCAGCGGGATGAGATGGACTTCATGGCGGGCTGGCTGGAGAGCAGGGGACAGCAGGTCCCCACCCAGGAGCAGATGGACGCCATGGTCATGCCGGGCCTGGTGAGCCCGGAGAACATGGCGCGACTGGCGGCGGCGGAGGGCACCGAGTTCGACCGCCTCTTCCTTGAGTTCATGATCGAGCACCACATCGGAGCCGTGGCCATGGTGGAGGACCTGTTCGCCCATCCCGACGCCGCCCAGGACTCCGAACTCTTTCCCTTCGCCGTCGATGTGGCGGCGGATCAGATGGATGAGATCCACATCATGGAGCGGATCCTCCAGAACCTCCCTTCCTCCTCGCCGGAGTGACCTTCATGACCGTACGTACCTCAACTTCCTGTCCGGACCGTGTGTGGGGCCGGGTGGCGGGGCCTCTGCGCCTGGCCCTGGCGGCCGGTGTCGTAGCCGCCGGCCTCCTGGTGCAGCCCGTCCAGGGGCAGGCCCAGCAGCAGGACCTCTCCGCCACCGCCACCATGGATGATCCCCGGGTGGGGCTCCGGGCCGGTGCCGGGAACTCCGCCGAGCAGGTCTTCAAGAACATGCGGCTCACGGCGTGGGCGCCGAAGCCGGCGCAGTTCGACTCCATCGCCGGGCTCGCCTTCATCAACTCCGACCTGGCCTTCCGCGACAACTTCGTCTACCAGGGGAACTTCAGCGGCTTCATGATCTGGGATATCGCCGATCCCACCAGCCCCGAGCTGGTGAGCACGGTGGTGTGCCCCACGGATCAGGGAGATCCCTCCATCTGGGGCGACCTCCTCTTCGTCTCGGCCGAGAGCCGGCGGTCCCGCATCGACTGCGGCTCGGAAGGGGTGGAAGACGGCGCGGACCGGATGCTGGGCGTGCGGATCTTCGATGTGAGCAACCCGGCATCGCCGCGGCTCGTGAAGAACGTGCAGACCTGCCGCGGGTCCCACACCCACACCATCGTCCCCCACCCGTCCGACGACGGCGTGATCTACATCTACGTGGGGGGATCGTCCCTCCCGCGGGATGCCTCGGAGATGGAAGGGTGCTCTGCCGGCACCGTGGCGGAGAACCCCAACACCGCCCAGTTCCGGGTAGACATCATCCGGGTGCCGCTGGATGATCCCGAGTCGGCCGAGGTGGTGGCCTACTCCCGGATGTTCGAAGGGCTCGCGCCGGTGGGCACCCGGGGTGGTCCGTCGGGATGCCACGACCTCACCGCCTACCCCCACTACAACCTGGTGGCCGGTGCCTGCGGGAGCTACGGAATCCTTCTGGACGCGTCGGACCCGGAGAACCCGGTGCGTCTGGACGCCCTCTCCGACGAGAACTTCTCCCTCTGGCACACCGCCGTCTTCAGCAATGACGCCGGGATGGTGGTCTTCACCGACGAGTGGGGCGGCGGGACGCGGCCGCGGTGCCGGGCCGAGGACCCCCTCCACCTGGGCGGAAACGTCCATCTGGTCATCGACGAGAACGGTCGCTTCCATCAGCGGTCGTACTTCAAGATGCCGGCGGCCCAGACGGAGACCGAGAACTGCGTGTCCCACAACGGCGGGCTCATTCCGGTGCCGGGGCGGGAGATCAAGGTGCAGGGGTGGTACCAGGGCGGCGTGAACGTCTATGACTTCACCGATCCCGACAACCCCTTCGAGATCGCCTACTTCGACCGGGGTCCGGTGGACGACGAGGTCCTGGTGGTGGGTGGATCGTGGGGTGCCTACTGGTACAACGGCTACATCTACTCGTCCGAACTGGCCCGTGGTCTGGACGTGCTGGAACTCACCCCCAGCGAGTACCTCTCGGAGAACGAGATCGAGGCGGCCAAGCTGGTGACCATGGACGAGTACAACCCCCAGTCCCAGCCCAAGCTGGTGTGGCCTGCCGCCTTCCCGGTGGCCCGGGCCTACCTGGACCAGATCATCCGGGGCAACGGGCTCCCGTCGGCTCGGACCTCGGCCATCGGGTCGGCGCTGGACGCGGCGGAGGCGGCTTCGGGCGCCGACCGGCGGGACCGTCTGACCGCTCTGGCCGGTGAGCTGGAGGCCGAGGCGGCCGGTTCGTCCGATGCGGAGCGGGTGCGGCTCATGGCCGGAGTGATTCGCGACATGGCGAGCGCCGAGCAGTGAGGCCGGTACATGGGGAGGGGCGCCTGGTGCGCCCCTCCCGATCGGCTGGAGCCCCCCGGAGACAGTCTCCGGTGGGGCTCTTTCTGGTTCTGGCCGTCTCCATCCTCTTTCCTGCGGTGGGCATTTCGGCCCAGCAAGCGCCTGCCGGCCATGTACTGACCGGTTCCGACGCCCTCCTCACCCGAGCCGAGCGGACCGGGACCGACCTGATCACCCCGCCCGACGAGATCAGCGCCTTCTTCCATGCCCTGGCTGCTGCCGCGCCGGAGACGGTGCGCCTCCGGGAGATCGGGGAGAGCCGGGAAGGGCGCCCGCTGGAGCTGGTGGTGCTGGCTCGCCCGGGGATCGCCGAGCCCTGGGAGGCACATGCCTCGGGGAAGCCCATCTTCTTCATCGGGGCCCAGGTGCATGGGAATGAGCCTGCCGGTGGAGAGGGGCTCATGCGCTTCGCCCGGGAGGTGGTGCTCGGTGAACTGGCCCCCTTCCTCGACCACATGGTCTTCATCCTGGTGCCGGTCATCAGCCCCGACGGCTCGGCGGCTGCGCCCTGGGGCACCCGGGAGAACCGGGCAGGCTACAACCTGAACCGGGACTACACCCGTCTCACCAATCCCGAGTCCAGCGCGGTGGTGCAAGAGGTGCTGACCCCGTGGCGTCCCCACGTCATGGTGGACCTCCATGAGTTGACCGGTCCCCGGGTCTATGACTTCTACGCCCTCCACCCCTCCAACCTCAATGTGGACGCGACGCTTCGGGCGCTGGCTGCGGGTCCTGCCAGCCTTGCGATCCAGCAGGCGCTGGAGGAGGGTGGATTCACCTACTTCCCCTATCACATCCAGCCGTCCGACCCGACGCAGGTGGCCGAGGAAGGGATTGTCTCCGGGGGGTACGGCTTGCGTATCCTCCGGAACTACGGAGGAGCCCGGGGAGCCGTGAGTATCCTCTTTGAGTCCAGGCGCGAGACCGACCCCAGCATCGATCTGGTCTCGAGGGGCCACCAGCAGAAGTTGGGGCTCGAGGGGATGGCCCGGTGGGTGGCCGCCGAGGGGGGCGACATCGTAGCGGCGGTGGAAGGGGCCCGGCTGCGCATGCAGGAGCGGGGAGCGCAGTGGAACCCGGCCGATTCGGTGGTGGTCACCGCCGAGTTCGTCTCGTCGGGGCTCGTGGACTACCGGATGCCCGAGTTCCGGCCCCGGGCCGACGGGACCGGCATGGAGCCCACCGGCGAGATCCTGGATCTCAGGATCCCCTTCGCCGACAGCGCCGTGTCCACGCTGTCCCGGGTGCGTCCCGTGGGATACCTCATCGAGCCCCACCGAGGCGATCTGGTTCGCGAACTCCGGCGCCACGGGATCCAGGTGGAGCGCATCGCCGCCCCCGTTCGAATGGAGGTGGAGCACTTCCGGGTGGAATCGGTGGAGTATGCCGCCGCCGCGTCGGAGGGGTATGTGGAGCGGCAGGTCCGTGCATCCCTGGAAGAGGGAGAGGTGGACCTCCCCCTGGGAGCGTACCTGGTGCGGAGCGGGCAGCCCCTGGCCCCTCTGGTCTTCGCCCTCCTGGAGCCGGAAGACATGGACTCCTTCGCCAGCGTCGGTGCCTTCTCCGCAGAGAAGCGGGTGGGAGGAGTGCTCCCGGTCCACCGCCTGCGCCGGCTACCGGAAGGTGTGACGCCCGTGCTTCCCTGAGGAGAAAAGGGGCCCGACCCGGATGACTCCGGATCGGGCCCTTCTCTCATTCACTGGAGCATGGGAACCGTGCCCCTGCGTCAACCCACCGGGACGTTGGGGTTCGTCTCACGCTCCGACGGCGGGATGGGGAAGCAGAAGTCCTGCCGTACGAGATTGGAGCTGGCGCCGGGAAGCTCCAGCTCATGGAACGAGCCCGGAGCCCCGGTGGCGTTCCAGCGGAACCGGTCTCCCATGCGGCGACCTTCGAGCCAGAGCTCGATGGCCCGCTCCCGCTTGAGATGGGTCCATGCCTCGTCGGCGTTGGCCGCCGTCACTTCATCCATCCCCACCCGGGTCCGGAGGCCGTTGATGATGGTCATGGCCTGGGTCCAGCTCCCAGCGATGAGTTGGGCCTCCGCCTCCACCAGGCGCATCTCGCGGCCTGACGAGAGCCGGATGTCGGCGGCGTCGGTGGGGTACTTCTGCTGCCGCTTGAAGGGCACCCGACCACAGCACTCGATGGCGGCGTCCCCCGTCTCACCGGGCGTATAGGAGTAGGGAATCCGGGGGTCGCCATCGGGATTCTGATTGCTCAGCCCGTACCCCTCCCACTGGGTATTCCAGATGGTGTGGGCGCGGTAGGGGGTTCCCGCCCCTGCCCAGGCGATGCGGTTCCGCTGGTCGTCGGAACCGACGCTGAAGTAGGGAACGAAGTAGTCGAAGTCCGTGGGAACCTGGGCCGCGTCGGCGGCGGCCCCGGACCAGTTGCCCTGATGCACACGGATGGACGCGCGTCCTGCCAGGGCGGCGAATCGGAGGTCCCCGCTGGCCGTTTCCAGCGCCGCCGAGAAGTAGCGCTCGGCCCGGTCCAGGTACTCGCTCCGGGGCTGGATGGACCCACCGTCGATGACCGCCTCGCAGTAGTGCTCTCCCATGAGACGGTTGGCGTACCCGGCCCAGAGGCGCGCCTGGACCAGCAGGGTGGGCGAATCGGACCCCACCCGCTCGAGGCGGGCCACCCCCGACTCGGCGAGCCACCGGGCCCGGCTCGACTGGTTCCAGTGGGTGTCCAGGTTCCGGTCGTCGGTGCGGAGCTCTCCCTGGGACCACTCGTTGGAGATCCCGAACGCCGCCGTGGAGCCGGCAGGGTGGATCTCCCGGGTCACCGCCGCCCCGGTGTACGCCAGCCAGTTCAGCCCCTGGGCCAGCGCCCGCCCCATTCCATTCACCACGGCGGGCTGCGCCAGCGACTCTTCCAGGAACTGCTCCTGGATGGGCCCAGGATTCGTCACCTCGAAATCACATCCGGCCGCCAATACGGCCACGCCAAGCACGCCGAGGCCAAGTCCCCGAGCGGCGCGCTTCGATCCCGTCTTCGTGAGCTTCATGGTTGTTCTCCGCATCAGAAGTTCACCCGGACCGAGGCGGTCCAGAGGGAGGGACCGGGAACGTGCTCGGAGATGGAGCGGACATTCGCCTCAAACCCGCTGTTGTTGGACATCTCGGGATCGAAGGTCCGGAACTCGGGCTTCGTCCACCGGAACAGGTTCCGGCCCGAGAGGGTGAAGGTGGCCCGGGAGCCGCCCGGCACCAGCCGATCCGGAATGGGGGCGTTGAAGGTGACCTCCCGGATCTTGAAGAAGTCGGACGGATAGATGTGGTGATCGGCCCGGGTGGGGAGGAAGCAGCGGGCCCGCTCCTCGGCGGGCACGGCATCCCGTCCCTGGGTCTGCTCGATGGCGTACACGTTGTAGCAGCCGGCCCAGATCACCGAGCGGGTCACGGCGTTGAAGGCCGCCAGGTCGTAGATGTAGTGACCGCCCTGATACTCACCCCGGGTGGTGAGGGACATCCCCCGAGGGAGGGAGACGGTGGTGTTCATCCCGATGATCCGGGTGGGATTGGCAGGCCCGATCTCGCAGTCGTCCTGGAAGACGGGATCGGCCAGCTCCCCGGCGTTGGTGACGCACCGGGCCCGGATCACCGGCACCGAGGCGCCCTCCACGATCCACCCGAAGTTGCCCAGGGAGAAGGGCGGCGCCCCGCCCAGGCTGACCACCTCCGAGTTCACGGTGGTGAGGTTCGCGCCCACATCCCACCCCCAGCGCGACCCACGGAGGACGGCGAAGTTGGCGCCCAGCTCGATCCCCGAGTTCTTGAGCTCACCCACGTTCTCGAGCTGGCTGCCCAGGAAGCCGGATGAGGGGATCTGACGCACATTGAAGAGGGCGTCGGTGGTGCGGGCGTTGAAGTAGGTGAACTCCACCGCCAGCCGGTCGTCCACGAAGGCCCCGTCGAAGCCCGCCTCGAACTCGGCGGTGCGCTCGGGACCCAGGTCGGCATTCCCCACATTGAGGGGGAAGAAGGCCGGGTCCTGGCCCCACCCCACCGGATTGTACGTCCGGACGGCGTCGAAGGCCCCCGGCGCCCGCCCCGAATGCCCGTAGGCTGAGCGGAGCTTCACCTGGCCCCAGGAGGGGTTCCAGAAGTCCTCGTCGGAGATCACCCACGAGAAGCTCACCTTGGGGTAGCTCTGAAGCCCCAGGTTCTCACCGAAGGCACTGTTTCCGTCGACCCGCATCCCCAGCGTCAGGAAGTACCGATCCCGGAAGTCGAAGAGGATCTGCCCGAAGAGTCCGGCATTGATGACCCGCTGCCGCGACTCGAAGCCCAGGGTGGATCCGCCGGCGTCCACCACCGGACGACCGGGCCCCGGGAAGTTCTCGCCGTACGCGCCCGTCTCCTCCGTCTCCGTGGTGACCATCTGGCCGCCGGCGGAGAAGCTGGTGCGGAAGTCGTCGTTGACGCGGTAGCTGTAGCTGGACACCAGGTCCGCCGTAAGGGTGGCGAACCGGTGGCGGCGGTCCGACAGGATCCCGGTGGGAGCCAGCTCGAATCCGAAGGGGCGGAGATTCCGGTTGTTCTGCTGTGCCAGGTCGTACCCAACGGTGAGTCGGTTCGTCAACTCGGGGGTCGGGGTCCAGGTGGCCGTGACGCCGGTCACCAGGCGCTCGATCTCACTGGTGAGTTCCTGGTTCAGGAGGGGGTCGATGGCTTCCCGGTCTTCCGACGACGCGTAGTTCCGGTCCCGCCGGAAGGCGTTCAGCGTCAGACCGTGGGCGTTGTTCCCCACTGCGGTGTGGCTGAGCTTGGTGTTGGTGAACGCCGTGTTCCACTGGACCTGCAGATTGTCGATGGGGAAGAAGGCGAAGTTCCCCCGCAGGTTCACCTTGTCCTCGTGGTCGTTGGGAAGCACGCCCTCGTTGTCGGTGAGGGTCCCGGAGATGAAGTACTGGAAGTCCTCCCTTCCGCCCGCCACCGACAGGGAGTACCGCTGCTGCCAGGCATTCCGGAGCCACGGATCGATGAAGAGGAACTCGGAACGCCCGCCGGCCGAGGTCCGGGCCGGCTCCGACGGGGGCCGGTCCGAGGTGGCCGGGCCGAAGGGGAGGACCCGGGCCATCCCCTGGTCCATCTGTACGGTCCACTGGGCCGCGCCGGGGCGCCCGCGCTTGGTGAAGATCTGGATTACCCCGGCGGCCGCCTCCGTCCCGTAGAGGGTGGTGGCGGCCGCGCCCTTGATGACCTCGATGCGCTCGATGTCGGCGGGGTTGATGTCGTTCAGCGGCGAGGAGACATCGTTGTTGCTCCGGCTCTGGAAGCCGGTGTTGGGCACGTTCTTGGCGTACCCGTCGCTCCGGAGCCGAATCCCGTCCACATAGATGATGGGCTGGTTGCTCATGGCCACGGAGACGTTCCCCCGCAGCCGGATCTGGGCGCCGCTCCCCACCGAGCCCGAGCCGGGGGTGACGGTCATGCCGGTGACCCGGGACTGGAGCAGCGCGTCCATGTTGGCGGGCGGCTCCAGCACCCCGGTCATGTCGATCTGGCTGATGGTGTTGCCCACCTCGCGGCGTCGGGCCGCGCCGGCGGTTCCCGTCACCACCAGTTCATCCAGCGCCAGCGCCTGGGTGGCGATGGCCAGGTTGAATACGGTCTCTTGCCCGGCCGTCACTGTGATCTCGCCGGTGCCGGCCTGATAGCCCAGCCGCTCGGCTCGGATGGTGTAGCTCCCCGCCGGCACGTTGGCCAGGGTGAACCGGCCCTGGGCGTTGGTGAGGGAGCCGAGGCCGGCTCCCTGGAGGAAGACCTGCACCTGACCCACCGGCGCCCCGGACTGGGCGTCGGTGATCTGGCCGGTCACGGTTCCCGTGGTCTGGGCCAGAATGGCCCCGGGAATCGCAACCGCCAGGAGCAGCAGCGCTAGTTGCGCCGCCCATCGGCCGACCCGGCTGGGGACCTCCCGGGTCGCGCACGGAACTCTTTCCATGGGTGCTCTCGTTGTGGATTGTACACAATACGTTGGGTGCCGACCGGCCCCTGCTTAGCGGAGACAGTTTGACACCCGGCTTACTCAGGTGTCAATAGGCCTGCGTCGTCAGCGCTGGATCCTGAGAGGGGGGCCGGATCTCAACTCGGCTCCCCCGTCCAGAGGTGGGCGGGTATCGCCGCCGGCGTCGCTGGAGAATTCACGGATCACAAGGGCCGCCACGATTCCCACCCCGGCGCCGACCAGAAGCCCCGTCCGGCGGCGATCCAGCGCTCGACGCTCCATCTCCAGCAGAGAGGCAGTGGGGATCTCCACGCGCTGCCGGAGATTTCGCACTGCGGCGCCCTGCACCTCGCTGTGGACCACCACGTCCAGGAAGAGGGCAGGGTGGATGTCGGCGATCCTCCCCTGGAGGACGCGACTCTCCCGCTGAAGAGTGGGCGCCAGCCGCTGGGCTTCGGCCTCGGTGATGCGCACCCGCACGTCGTCTCCCACTGCCACGGCAGCTGGATCCACCACCTGATGTGAAAAGCAGCCGGCAAGGATCAGGGCCAGGACCGGCGCCACCAGGACGAAGCGGAGGGCAGCGACGGGGGAACGCCGTCGCACCATGGGCCCCGACGGGGGCGAGGGGCTGAACGGGCCTGGGGATCCCGACGGGCGTGGGGACCGGAAAACCGGACTGGATAGAGGAGACATGGCCGACGGCGAGGCGGGGAAAGGAGGGAGAGGACCCACATGGATGTGGGGCGCCTCGGGGAATCCGTCGAACATGTCAGCGAGAGGTCGGATCCGCCACGGCCACGGGAATGGATCTCACGGCGGGATCGTGCCATCTTGACCCCATGAAGATCTGGATTGATGCCGACGCCGCCCCCCGGGACGTGAAGGAGATCGTCTTCCGGGCCGCCAAACGACTGGAGATCGACACCATCCTGGTGGCGAACCAGCGTTTGGCCCTTCCCCTCAACAACGCGTTCGTCCGGCAGGTGCAGGTGCGGGACGGCGCCGATGTGGCCGACCGCCACATCGCCGAAGAGGCCCGGGAGGGAGATCTGGCCATCACCGCCGACATTCCCCTGGCCGCCATCCTGGTGGAGAAGGGGATCGTGGTCATGGACCCCCGAGGGGAGGAGTACTCGGCAGAGAACGTGCGCCAGCGCCTCTCCATCCGGGACTTCATGGAGAGCCTGCGCGACCAGGGGGTGGATACGGGGGGACCGAAGGCCTACGGGGCAGGGGACAAGCGGGCCTTCGCCGCCACCTTCGACCGGCTCCTCACCGCCATGAGGCGAGACGCCGGCCTCTGATCACCGCCGTCCGCCGCGACGCCGACGGCCACCGCCCTGCCCACCGCCCTGACCGCGACCGGACGACGAGCCGGACTCCTTGCCCTTGGAGGCTTCGGCCTCGGCCCGCCGGACCTCCTTTGCCTTCTGCCGTTCACGGGCCTTCTTCCGCTCTTCGCGAATGGCCTTGATGCGCTCGCCCATGGGAATCTCGAAGCGCTCCACCTCCCGGGCGCCATAGTCGAAGCCGTCCAGCATCCGCCGCTCGATTTTCCGGGACACCGCCCGTTCGATGGCCCGGAGTTCTCCCTCTTCTTCCGGTGACACGAAGGTGTAGGCCTCGCCCGTGGCCCCGGCCCGAGCCGTACGACCCACCCGGTGGATGTAGTCCTCGGCCTGGGCGGGAACGTCGAAGTTCACCACGTGGTCCAGCGCCTCCACATCGATCCCCCGGGCCACGATGTCGGTGGCGCAGAGGACCCGGAAGCGGCCGTCTCGGAATCCCTGGAGCGCCTTGGTGCGCTGGGCCTGACTCCGGTTCCCGTGGATCCGGGATGCGGGAACCCCCGCCTTCTCCAGCACCTCGAAGAGGCGGTTCGCCCGGTGCTTGGTGCGGCAGAAGGCGATGACGTTGCCGATCTCATCCCGGCGGAGGAGCTCCACCAGCAGGGCGGGCTTCCGGTGGGCGGGCACGGGGAAGATGGTCTGGGTGACCCCTGTGGCCGGCGCCTGCTTCCGCTCCACATCGATGCGCAGCGGGTCCCGGAGCAGTTCCCGGGAAAGCTGGACGATGGGGGGCGGCATGGTGGCCGAGACGAAGAGGGTCTGGCGCGGCGACGAGGGAAGGTGCCCCAGGACCCGCCGGATGTCCGGGAGAAACCCCATATCCAGCATGCGATCGGCTTCGTCCAGCACCAGGAACTCGACCTGAGCGAGGCTGGCGTAGTCGTACTGGAGGTGATCCAGGAGTCGGCCTGGGGTGGCCACCAGCACGTCGACCCCCCGTCGGAAGGCCCGCTCCTGGGGGCCTATGGCGACGCCGCCGAAGATGGCCGCGCCTCGGAGTGGGAGATGCCGGGTCAGGGCGTCGAGCTCCGCCGCCACCTGCGCCGCCAACTCCCGGGTCGGGGTCAGGACCAGCGCCCGGGTCGTTCCGGCGGGTCGCTCCCGCAACCGCTGAAGCACCGGCAGGAGGAAGGCCACCGTCTTTCCGCTCCCCGTCATGGCGCATGCCAGGAGGTCGCGCCCCTGGATTCCGGGCACCACGGCTTGCTGCTGGATGGGGGTGGGGGCCTCGAACCCCATGTCTCCCAGCGCCCGAAGGAGTTCAGGAGCAAGGTCCATCTCCTGGAAGGTGTCAACGGCGGGGGCACTACTGGACGAACGGGTCATGGGCAAACGCTTGGGTACTTGGGTAAAGGGGGCCGGGGCCACAGCCGGCCCGAGCAACCGAGGAAGATAACGGAAGGGAGGGTCCGTGTCCCCCCGGAAGTTCTATACTGCCGAACGGTCGATACTGAAGGCCTATCCTGCGTGGGAAGCTCCACTGTACCGTGTGGGAGGCTCCACGTTGTCCAGAGGTCCCACCCTTGTTCCGGGAGAAGACCGGTGAACCCAGGGTCCCGCCCCCCGCTCTGGTCCGTCGTCGCCATGCACGCCGTGCCCGCCGTGGGGGTGCTCCTCTTCGGCTGGTCCATGGCCCTGGTCCTCCTCTTCTACTGGCTGGAGAACCTGGTTTCCGGGCTGATCTGGAACCGGGCCATCCGACGGCATCACGACCGGACCCGCATGCGGGGCCACTACCGGAACCAGCTGGGGATCTCGGCCAACGACACGCCCATCGAGTTCTTCCCCAGGGAATACCGGGCGGGCGCCCTCTTCTTCACAGCGATCCATGGGATCTTCATCGCCGTCTTCGCCTTCGGACTCCTGGATGGGGCCGAACTCCTGGCGGAGTTGCCCTGGATCGCCGCCCTCATGGCCGCTTCCATCTTCCTGACCTGGGAAGAACTCCGGCCGGTGGTCCGGGACGTGGAGACCCGGTCGTTCCACTGGCTCCGAACCCATGCCTCCCGGAGCCTCTACCAGGTGTGGGCCATGCACATGGGGGTCGTTCTGGGCGGGGTCTCCCTGGCCATGGACGGGCGTGGCCTCCTCCTGGTCTTCCTCTTCATCGCCCTCCGCATCGTGGCCGATGTACTGAGGAATCGGCCCGCGCTCCCGGCGTCGGAGCGGCGTCCCCGGACCCTCTCCATCCACATCTGGGGCGACCCGGAGGAGGCGGCGGAGAGGAGGGCCCAGGAGCTGGAGAAATTTCGGCGGCAGGTGGCCGAGGACGAGTTGCCGAGGGCGCCGGCCGGGGGCGGCGAGGCGACGGAGGGAGCCCGCTAGGGAGCCACCAGCTTCCGGTCTTGCCGACCCATTCCGTACCGAACTCCGGGGGCGATGGGACCGGGCCTCAGTTCATGTTGGGATCGAAGGGGATCCGGGCCATGGTGTCGTAGGGTGGCCCCTTCCGCTTCAGGATGTCGTGCCAGAGGCGGTGGGGTGCGTCGGTGAAGAGATCGTCCTCGGTGGGATCTTCCAGGATCCACGAGTCCGATTCCATCTCCGCCTCCAGTTGCCCGGGGCCCCAGCCGGCGTGCCCCAGGAAGACGCGGGCCCGGCGAATCACCGACCGCACCTCCCGGGGGATGTCGCCGGTGAGGAAGCCCACCGACCCCAGCACCGGAATGTCCACAAACCCGGGCACGGGTAGATCCACCAGGAGCACCACCTGGTTCGTGGCCACAGGCCCACCTTCGAAGACGGGATCGTCGGACGGCACGAGATCCGCCAGGGTCGGCACCGCCTCGTCCACGGTGGGCTCCAGGGGGCGGTTCAGGACCACCCCCACCGCCCCTTCCGGACCGTGCTCACCGATGATGACCACGGTGTGGCGAAAGTTGGGGTCGTAGAGGCCGCCGCTGGAAACGAGTAAGCGGCCCTTCAGGTTGTCCGTGTCCACTCTTCCCATCGCCTCCTATCGCCGCGAGCGATTCTGCTCCTGTTCCCGATTCAACTCCACAATGTCGGCGGACCAGCGGGTATCGCCCAGGAGATGGCGGGAAAAGTACTCGGCCCGCTGCCAGAACCAGTAGTCGCTCATGTTTCCGTAGCCGTGGCGCTGCCCCACGTAGACGAAGAAGTCGAAGCGCTTGTTGGCCCGGATGAGCGCCTCCGCCATCCGGAAAGTGCCGGCGTGGTGGACGTTGTTGTCCACATCCCCGGTGGTGAGGAGCAGGTGCCCCTTGAGGTTGTGGGCCAGGTCCGAGTTCCGGTCGATGGAATACTCGAAGCTCACATTCCCCTCTTCGTCCGTCACCTCTTTGATGCCGTGGTGCTTCTCGGACCAGTTCTGGTTGTAGACGTCGTTGTTGTGATTCCCCGCCGAGGCCACCGCCACCTTGAAGAAGTCGGGATAGACCAGCATGGCCGCCGTGGACATGAAGCCGCCCCCGGAGTGGCCGTAGATTCCCACCCGCTCGATGTCGATGAAGGAGTGGCGGTCGGCGAGTTGCTCGATGGCCACCTTCTTGTCGGCCAGGCCGTAGTCCCTGAGGTTCCCGTACCCGTAGTTGTGGTACCACTTGGAGCGGTCCGGGTGTCCCCCCCGGTTCCCCACCGTGATGACGATCATCCCCAGCTGCGCCATCGCCTGCTCGGTTGCGTTGGTGGAGAAGGACTTGGAAACCGACTCGGTCTGGGGTCCGGGGTACACATAGGCCACAATGGGATAGACCTTCTCCGGGTCGAAGTCGTAGGGACGGTACATGACTCCATAGAGGTCGGTGACCCCGTCCGCCGCCTTCACATGATAGGGCTCCGGGAACTGGTATCCCGCCGCCAGGAGCTGGGAGAAGTCCGACTCTTCCAGCGCCAGGACCCGGCGGCCGGAAGCGTCGTGGAGGTCGGCGGCGGGGACGGTGTTCACCCGGGAATAGTTGTTCACGAAGTACCGGGTGGACGGGGACAGGCTCACCCGGTGGTCGAAGTCACCGGGGTTCAGGAGTTCGAGCCCCTCCCCATTCAAGCGGACCCGGTAGAGGTGCTGGTAGTAGGGGTCCTCGCCCTCTTCCCGGGCGTTCCCCCGGAAGTAGACCCACCCCCGCTCCTCATCCACATCCACCACGCCCCCGATGTGCCAGGGGCCCCGGGTCAGGCGGGCCACCTCGGAGCCGTCGGGAGCGATGCGGTAGAGGTGGGCCCAGCCGTCCCGCTCCGACCACCAGATGAGGTCCCCGCCGGCCAGCCGTCGGGGCGTCTGGTGCTCCACATAGGTATTCAGACGCTCTTCGATGACCACCTCCACCTGGCCGGTAGCGGGGTCGGCACGCATCACGTCGACCCGGTGCTGGTTCCGGCTCCGGCGCCAGAAGTAGAGCTGGTCGGCTTCGTCGGAGAGCCAGCGGGCTCCCGGCGGATCTTCCGGAGTCCGGTCCCGGGGAGCCGGCGCGCTGAAGAGGCCCATACGCTGGTCCGTCCACGGGTCGTCGTCGATCCGGCGCATTTCCCGGGATTCCATATCGAAGACCAGAACCTCGGACTGGCTCACCTTTTCGTCCCCCGCCATTTCATAGCGGTAGGACTCAAGCTGAGGCCGGTCATTCCCCGCCACATGGACCACCCAGAGGTCCCCCACCTCACGGCGGTCCAGGCGGCTCAGGGCGAACCAGCGGCCATCGTGGGACCAGGTGATCCCGGCGGACTGACGCTTCTCGTGCTCCTTGCGGGTCTCTTCGTCGTGGCGGCCGCGTCCGGGATTGCCGTAGCTGTAGTGCTGCTCCCCATCGGTGGTGAGCTGGATCTCTTCAACCTCCACCTCCTCCTCGGCCTCCTCGGCTTCGCTCCCCGACAGCCCCCGGCGAGCGTCCACGATCTTCATGTAGTCATCGTAGGAGATCATCCACAGGTTGAAGGTCCGGCTGAAGACCACCCACTCCCGGTCCGGTGAGACGCTGGCCCAGCTCGGGTGCCGGTCCGGCGCCTCGTAATCGTCCAGCTCCCGGAGTTCGCCGGTGCGGGTGTCGTAGTGGAAGTAGTGGACCTTCCGGCGGGTGCGGGTGGTGGGACGGGTGGTCTCCTCTTCCTGCTCCTCTTCCCGGTCCATCTCCTGCTCCTGCCGGCGACGCACCTCCACCTCCTCCTCCTGTGACGACTGTACCTCGAACTCCACGATGTGCTCGTCAATGAAGCGGAGGTTCCGGACCGGGATGTTCTGACCGTCCCACGGGTCCCGGGTGATGCGGGTGAGCTCGGCCGCCAGCTCGTCGTTGTCGAAGAGGGGCGTGCGGGTGCCCCGGGCCGGATCCACCAGCATCCAGCGGGTGCCCTCCGACGAGCGCCACTCGTACCAGAACCGGTCGGTGCCGGGGATCCAGTTGGGGTTCACCGAGGTGGAGTACACCAGATCCCGGATGCGGTACGGGGCGAAGCGGGCGGCGAGCTGGTAGTTGGCCGACCCTTCTCCCCCCACCCACCCGGGTACCGGCGCCTGGGGCGCCCGGAGGTCCGACGGCATCTGGGCGCCGGCCTCCGGTACCGCCAGGGAGGCGGCCATGGATGCCGCCAGCGCCAGGGTGGTGACGAGAGCGGCCCGGGCCGACCCCCTGGACCGGACCGCCCCCCTTGGACGGGGGCCAGGACCGGATCCGGATCGGCGCACCGGGCCGGCGTGGGGGCGGGGAGAAGGGAGGGTGGCGGAGGTCGCGGGCGTCGATGACATGGCGGGCATCAGGAGGATCCAGGGGTGGACGTCGGTACCGGATAGGACCGGACCGGGGCGTGCGTCGGTGATTGCGAGAGGATCTGTAGCACTGGAAGCAATGGACGAAGGCGATGAAGCCTCCCCACAAGGCGGCATCCGAGCCGGTCAGGCAAGGGGCTGGGGGGACCCTGCTCCTCTACCGCTCTGTAAGGAGAGTGAGTACGTCTTCTCAGTCCGGCTTCCCTGGTCAGCGAGATCGCCTTCCATGCCCCTCCGCTCCGGCCTCGTTCAGCATCGTCCTCTTCCTTCCCTCTTCTCCTTCCCTCTGGCGGTGGTGGTGGCTGCAGGGGTGTCGGCCTGCGGGGAGTCACCGCCGGTCGGGGTCCAGTCGCTTCAGGTGGATACCCTGGCCTCGGGGGTCGTCCGGGTCACGAGTCCGGAGCGGGGGGCCTGGGAAGTCGACGAGCGGACCGGGGGCTGGACCCTGGTTGAAGAACTCCGCATCGGCGGGGATCGACCGGGACCGGACCTCTTCGGAAACATCGTGGCCCTGGAGGCCACCGCCGACGGTCGGATCCTGGTGCTGGAGAGTCAGGCGGCCGAACTTCGCGTCTTCGACGCCGACGGCACCCACCTCCGGACCCTGGGTGGGCCGGGAGAAGGACCGGGGGAGCTGGGGCGAGCCTCGGGGATGGCCCTCCACCCCGATGACGGCTCCCTCTGGGTGGCCAGTCCGAACCGTTTCACGGTCTTTGAGGACGACGGCTCACTCCGGGCGACCCACCCCAGGAACCTGGGCTTCTTTCAGTTTCCGTGGGCGGGTGGGATCGGGGCCGATGGACGCCTCTATGATGTGGTGACTCCAGGGGAGTTCACCCGGCTTTCGGATTCCTTCGAACCGGATGGGGGATTCCGGATCCCGGAGGTGGAAGGAAGCGAGCCGGTGCGGATCACCGGATCCGACGGGACACCCATCGCCTCCATCACCCCTTGGTTCGCACCCCGGTTGCACTGGAGCTGGGACGGTGGGGACCATCTGTGGCTCGCCTTCAGCGACGGAATGACCTTCTTCCAGACCACCATGGAGGGTGACACCACCCGGATCCTGACCCGGTCCCATACCCCGGTCCCCGTATCTGCCGCCGAGGCGTCCGCCGTAGGCCTGGACATGGGCGCCGCAACCGGGCAGTTCGGGCCAAACGTGCGCATCGAAGGGGATCTGGTGGGTGGTGACACGAAGCCGGCCTTCAATGGATTTCTGGTGGATGAGGTGGGGCGCCTATGGGTCGACCCCGCCCGGGCTGAGGGGGGCCCGCGCTCGGTGGAGGTCTGGAGCGCGGACGGTGCCTTCCTGGGTGCCATTCCCGTGGAGGGGGGCTTCGCCATGGTGTCCCCTCGACCCGTGATCCGGGACCGGCACCTCTACGCGGTGGTCCGCGATGAGCTGGGAGTCCCTTTCGTGGTGCGATACCGCGTGGAGGGGATGTGATGGGGCGGAGTGGGCTGGTGAGGCTGGGGGTCGCGCTGGTGGTGGTCCTGGGGCTCAGTGCACCGACGGGATGCGCCGGGGAGGGGCTTCGGGTGAACGAGCCGGAAGAGCTCGATGGCTCGGGCGAACCTCTGCCGGCGGGCGGGCACGAGGTACGGGTGTGGCACGACGGGATGGACCGCTACGCTCTGGTGCGCATCCCACCGGCCGCGGAGGGCGCCGGCGCGCCGCTCCCCCTTGTGTTGGCCTTCCATGGCGGAAGCGGGAATGCCGAGCAATTCCGACGGACCAATGGTCTGGAGGCCCTGGCGGTTTCGGAGGGGTTCATTCTTGTGCATCCGCAGGGGATCGGGCTCCTGGATGCCCGGATCGGCCGGCTGGGAACGTGGAACGTGGGGTTCTGCTGCGGGAGGGCAGGGGACCTTGGGGTGGATGACGTGGGATTCGTGGAGCGGCTCCTGGACGAACTGGAGCGACGGACGCCTGTGGACCGGTCCAGGGTTTTCGCCACCGGCCACTCCAACGGGGGGATGCTGAGCTTCCGTCTGGCGGAACAGCTACCTGAACGGATCCGCGGTATCGCTCCCGTGGGAGGAGCGGCCCTGCCGGAAGAGCCCCCGGCGCAGCCCGTTGCCCTCCTCCACATCCATAGCCGAGATGATCCCCGGGCGCTCTATGAAGGAGGGCTTGGGCCGCCCTTCCCCCTGACGGGCCGGCGGGTTCAGCACCCATCCGTTCCCCAGGTCCTGGACCGCTGGCTCGAGGCCAACGAGTGTGAGGGCGACCCGGCTGTGCTGGAGACCCGGACCGCTCCCCCGCCCCAGCCCACCGACCCCACCGAGGGGGCCGACGCCCCCGACGCTCCCGACCACGAGGCGGAACTCCTGGCCTGGCCCGGCTGCCGGGATGGCCATCCCGTGCGCCATTGGCGTCTGACCGGGGCCGGACACGGGTGGCCGGGCGACGTGGTACCCAACCCCCTCTCCGACGTGATGGGAACCCCCAGCACCGTCATCCACGCCGCCACCGAGATCTGGGACTTCTTTCGGGAGTTCTGACCAGCGGGGCCTGAAGCGAAACGGCCCCGGGCGCGCATGCCCACTTGGCTTCTTCGCCTTGACCAATCAACATTGGTTGATATGAACCCTGTGAGGGCCGTATTCGAACGAAAGTCTTCACTCAGTTGCCCTTGCGGGCGCCGCGATGGATGCCCCGTCTCTCCACTATGCCGACATCAACCACTCCGTCCCATGCCGACCTCATTCTCCGGCGACTCCAGGCCCTGGCCGAGGTCAGGGGCTACCTGGGAGAGGTGGTAGCCCGTTCCGGGTGCTGCAACCGGTAGCCCTCTCCTTTTCGCCCGTTCATCAATCAGATTTGATATGGAGATCGACCCATGGAGATTCGGGACCTGGTGAAGGAGCGGTACGGGCGTGCGGCCCGGGCGGTGACCGGGGAGGGCTCAGCCTCCTGCTGCGGTCCCGAGGGGTGCGGCCCCGCGGGCCCCGGTCCCGAAGGAGTCGGCCCCGCAGGCAGCGGCTGCGACGATCCCATCACCTCCAACCTCTACGACGAGGTTACCACCCTGGGGCTTCCCGAGGAGACGGTTCGGGCCTCGCTGGGGTGCGGGAACCCTACGGCCCTGGCCAACCTGCATGAGGGAGAGGTGGTCCTGGACCTGGGGAGCGGCGGGGGCATCGACGTCCTTCTCTCGGCGCGGCGGGTGGGTCCTTCGGGGAAGGCCTACGGGCTGGACATGACCCCGGAGATGCTGGAGCTGGCGCGCCGGAATGCCGCCACCGCCGGCGCCTCCAACGTGGAATTCCTGGAGGGCGAGATGGAGTCCATCCCCCTCCCCGATGCCTCGGTGGACGTCATCATCTCCAACTGTGTCATCAACCTGGCGGCGGAGAAGGAACCGGTGCTCCGGGAGGCGTTCCGCGTCCTGCGTCCCGGGGGGCGGTTCGCAGTCTCCGATGTGGTCACCCGAGGGGAGATCCCCGCCGCCATCCGCCGCAGCATGGAGCTCTGGGTGGGGTGCGTGGCCGGCGCTCTGGACGAGTCCGACTTCCTGGCTCTCCTTCATCGGGTGGGCTTCGAAGACCCCTCCATCGAGCCCACCCGGGTCTACGAGCCCATGGAGGCGGCCACCTTCCTGCGGGAAGCCGGATTCGATCCGGAAGAGCTGGCCCGGGAGGTGGAAGGCCGCTTCATGGCCGCCTTCGTCCGAGCCCGGAAGCCGCTGTAAGAAGGCCGCTCAACCGCAGGAAGCCGCTCAGAAGACCCGGTCCAACACCTCCTCCAGACGACCCAGGGTACCGGGAACGTCGGTGAGCTTGTCCAACCCGAAGAGCCCCAGGCGGAAGGTGTGGAAGTCATCGCCCTCGTCGCAGCGGAGAGGTACCCCGGCGGCGATCTGGGCCCCTTCCGCCAGGAACGCCTTCCCGCTTTGCACCTCGGGCCGGTTGGTGTAGGCCACTACCACCCCGGGGGCCTCGAACCCCTCGGCCGCCACGGAGGGGATTCCCCGCGCGGCCAGCAGTGCCCGGACCCCCTTCCCCAGCTCCCACTGGGCCGCCTTCATGCGGTCCAGTCCCAGCTCCATTGTCTCGCGGACCGTATCCCGGAATACAGTCAGTCCGTCGGTGGGAAGGGTGGCGTGGTAGGCGTGGCCCCCGGCCTCATAGGCGTGCATGATCCCGAGCCACCGGGCCAGGTCCAGAGCGAAGCTGGACGAGCAGGTCTCGGGTAGGCGGGCCAGGGCGCGCTCCGAGAAGAGGACGACGCCGGCGCAGGGCTGGGCCGACCATCCCTTCTGGGGAGCGGTGATGAGGATGTCCACGCCCAGCGCCTTCATGTCGACCCATACGCACCCCGAGGCGATGCAGTCCAGGACGAAGAGCGCCCCCACCTCATGCGCCGCCGCGCTCAGCGCCGCCACATACTCGTCCGGGAGGATCACCCCTGCGGAGGTCTCCACATGGGGAGCGAACACCACCGACGGGCGAAGCTCCCGGATCCGGGCCACCACTTCGTCCACCGGAGGAGGAGCGAAAGGAGCCTGGGGGCCGGCGGACCCGTCGGGGCGCCGCGCCTTCACCACGGCCGGCGATTCGGTGAGGGCTCCGGACTGGATGATCTGGCTCCACCGGAAGGAGAACCACCCGTTTCGCAGGATGAGGGCCCGCCCGCCGGGGGCCACGAACTGGCGCGCCACCGCCTCCATGGCACACGTCCCCCCACCGGGAACCACGGCCACCCCATGGGCCGAGTAGACCCTTTTCAGCCAGGTGGAGAGGTCCCGCATCACACCCTGGAACCGTTGGCTCATGTGGTTCAGCGAGCGGTCGCTGAAGACCACCGAGAACTCCATGAGGCCGTCGGGATCGATCTGCGAGTTCAGGGGACCAGGTCGAGTCATGGGTTGGCTCCGGGAGCGGGGATGACGGAGCAAGGCCGTCCGTCCAGGCTGGATTACGAATGTGGCGCTCCAAGATAGCGAATTCCCGGACCGTGGCACGTGCCCGTTGCCCCGCCTCTGCAGGGAGAAAATGCGAACCGGGATTCGCATTTTGGTTGCGCACGACGGAGCGGGGCACAGACGGACCGGCGGCGGAGTTCCGATCCTGCCGAGGCCGTCCGGTCTCGGCAGGGGCGAAGGGCCTGCTTGCTTTCCAGAGGCTCCCAAATTACGCTTCAGTCAGTCACCTGAAAGTATTCTCAGCCTCCCGGCCCCAGGCTCTCCCATGAGTGCCTTCTCCGTCATTCAGGACGTTTCCGTCCTTCTCCGACGTGAGATCTACGATGCCCTGGCTTCGGCCCCGGGTGTCACTTTCACCCTCTCGGATCCGGCCACCAACGTGCGGCTGGAACCTCCGGGAGACGAGGGGGAGGCTACGTACGCCACCCTCTACCTGTATCAGGTGGAGCTGGACCGGCACCTCCGCAACCAGCGGAACCTTCCCAGCCGCCAGGACCCGTCCCGCTCCCGGCGTCCGCCCCTGACACTCCAGCTCCGGTACCTCTTCACACCGGCGGATTCGCTGGAAACCAACAACCAGCTCCTCCTGGGTCGCGTTCTCCAGCACTTCCACGACCACCCCCTCCTGCCCGTTCCCGGTGAGGAGCCCCGGGACAGTCACGGGGGGGCCAGTGTCGACCTTCGCGTCGTCCCGGAAACCCCGTCGCTGGAGCAGCTCACCCAGCTCTGGAACGCCCTGAACGAGCCGTTCCGCCTCTCGGTGGTCTTCCTGGTGGAGGTGGTGGCCATCGATTCCGGGCTGCCCCCGCAGGCGGCTCCCAGAGTGGGGTCCTTCCACACCCTTGTGGGGACGGGAGAGGCCCCATGACCCTCCGTACCGTGAGTGGGGTGGTGAGCAGCCAGGCACTGGTGGCAGGACGCGTCCGAGATGCCCTCACCGGGGGCGCCCCCCCTCGGCTGTCCAACCTCTCGTTGGCCCTGCGGCGCGGCGGCGAGAGCGCGTTCGGCCCCTTCCCCGGCCCAGTTCGCCTCATGGACGGGATGCACTTCACCACCTGGGGCTCCCTGGAGCGCCTCTTCCCGGCCGGCCCTCCTCCCGGCGGATTGGACTTCCGAGTGGAGGTGGAGGCGCCGGGCTACCGACCCGGGCTTGCCGAGTTCTCCGTCCCGGCCGAGCACCTGGTGCCGGTGGAAGAAGTGGTCCAGGTGGGGGATCGGGAGGTGCGGGTGACCGCCTTCCCCAACCTTCCCCGGATCGTCGAGGTGGCGCTGGAACCCCTCCCGGTAGCGCTGGCGGGATGGGTCATCGACGATCACGATCCCGAAACCCCGGTGCCCGGCGCCACCGCCCGAGTCACCGCCCCGGCCCCCCGTGGGCCCGTCACCACCGACGAGCGGGGCTACTTCCGAATCCCGGACCTTCCGGTGGCGCTCTCCGTCACCGTGGAGATCCAGCAGGGTCCCCGATCCCTGGTCCAGGAGGTGGCCCTCCGCCCCACGGATCCCTTGAATGAGCGGACCTTCAGCCTCCCCGCCTAAAGGAGCACCACCATGCCCGAATACCTCGCCCCCGGCGTCTACGTCGAGGAAGTGCCGTCCGGAAACAAGCCCATCGAGGGAGTCAGCACCAGCACCGCCGGGGTGGTGGGCGTGACGCAGCGAGGTCCGGTGGGGTCGCCGGTCCTGGTGACCAGCTTCGGAGAGTTCACCCGGGTATTCGGGGGGCTCCTGGATCACCGGGTCTTCACCGACGGCCTGGACGCCCTCCCCTATGCGGCCCGGGGGTTCTTCGGGAATGGAGGGCAGCGCCTGTACGTCTCCCGTATCGTGGGAGGCGACGCACAGCGGGCATCGGTGGACCTCCTGGCGACCCCCCCAACCGGAGCCGCCGATACGGCGCTGTCGGCCCGGGGGAGCGAGGGCGACACCCTCCTCTCGCTGGATGACGGCACCGACGTGGGGGTGGGTGATATCCTTCTCATCCTGGATGAGCAGCGCTCCGAATACGTCACGGTGGAGAGCGGTCCCGTGAGCTCCGGGCTCCGCCTGGGCGGCCGACTCCGGGGCGTGGTGGCTGATGGCACCACCGTGACCCCTTTGGCGGTGACGGAAGACGCGGACCTCACCGCCGAGATCACCGGCGCCATGACGGCGGGGGGCGGCCTGGCCCTCTCGGGAGCCGCTGTAGCCGCGCTCTCAGCCGGCGACGTGCTGCGGATCCGAAGCACCAGCGCTCCGGAACAGGTGGAGTTCGTGGAGATCGCCGCCGACGCCTCGGACGCCATCTCGGAGACAGGCCTCCTCTTCTCCCACCCTCAGGCCACCACCGAGGTACACCGGGTCACCCTCACCCCCGGCACCGCCACCACCGCCGACGCGGAAGCTCCGTCAGGGTCGGTGCTCCTTGGGCTCGCCTCCACTGACGACTTCGCCGCCGGGAGCGCGGCGGGGGTCGACGGGAGCGGCGTCTACGCCGTGGCGGCGGTGGTCTCGCAGGTGACCCTTGTCACCGACACCCCCCTCACCGAGAACCACGCCGCCGGCACGCGGATCCTGCGCCAGGTCCCCCTCTTCCGCCTCCACGCCCGCTACGAGGGCCTCTGGGGGAATACGCTCCGGGCCCGGGCTCGCCGGAGCAGCCTCCTGGAAACCACCGTGGTGGGCGGGCCCTACGCCGCCGGAGCTCCCCTGGTGGGGCTCGGGGCCGTCTTCGGGTTGGGCCCGGGGAGCGTCCTGGAGTTCTCGCGAGATGGAAGTTTGGTGACCCGAGCACGGGTGAGTGGGGTGGACCGGGCCTCGAACCAGGCCGCCGTCACCGGCCTGGACGCCCAGGTGGAGGCCGGAGACACGGTGCGATCCCTGGAATTCGACCTCATCGTGGACCGGGTGGAAGGCGGTCGGGCGGCGGATACCGAGGCGTTTGAATTCCTGGGGGTCGACCCGGAGCATACCCGCTACGCCCCTCGGATCGTGGGCTCCTTCGACCGGGCCAGGGAGCGGGGCTCCAACTCCGGGGAGGCCGAACTGATCCGACTCTCCGACCTCACCATTGGCGACGACGGCGAGCCTGTGGCCGACGCCGCCCCACGAAGGACGGTGCGGCCCTTCCAGGGCGTCTCCATGTTCATGGCAGGGGGCCGGGACGACCTGGGCTCCATCGACGACAACACCTTCGTGGGCGTCGACGCCGACGACCCCGACGCCCGCACCGGAATCCATTCCCTCCGAAACGAAGAGGGGATCAGCATCGTGGCGGTCCCGGGGCGCACCAGCGTCACGGTGCAGAACGCCCTGTTGGACCACTGCGAACTCATGCGCTACCGCTTCGCCGTGGTGGAGCCCCCGGCGGGAAGTGGGATCCGCGACGCCCGCACCCACCGGCAGAACTTCGACACCACCCGGGGCGCCACCTACTACCCGTGGCTGGTGGTGGCCGACGAGTTCGGGGAGCGGGGCGACCTCCTCAAGATCCCCCCCAGCGGCCACGTCATGGGGATCTACGCCCGCACCGACACGGAGCGGGGGGTGTGGAAGGCACCGGCCAATGAAGTGGTCCGGGGGATCCTCCAGTTCGAGACCACCCTCACCAAGGGCGAACAGGACATCCTGAACCCGGTCCACGTCAACTGCTTCCGGGATTTCCGCACGGCCAACCGGGGCCTCCGCCTCTGGGGCGCCCGCACCCTCTCCAGCGACCCGGAGTGGAAGTACGTGAACGTGCGGCGCCTCTTCCTCTTCCTGGAGAAGTCCATCGAGAACGGGATGCAGTTCGCCGTCTTCGAACCCAACACCGAGGCGCTCTGGTCCACCGTCAAGCGCTCCATCTCCAACTTCCTCATCACCGTCTGGCGGGCCGGCGGGCTCGAGGGTGTGCTGGAAGAGGAGGCCTTCTTCGTGAATGTGGGCTACGGCCTCACCATGACCCAGGCGGACATCGACAATGGGCGCCTCATCGTGGAGGTGGGCGTGGCCCCGGTGAAGCCCGCCGAATTCGTCATCATCCGCATCAGCCAGAAGACCAGGGAGGCCGCCGACTGAGCCGGACCGTATGGGCGGAGGCCGTGGCGGAGCCCTTCCCGCCGCGCCTCCCCTCCTCTTCCCCGAACCCGTAGGAGCCCATCGTGGACAACCCGTACGCGCAGTTCAACTTCCTGGTGGAGATCGATGGCCTCTCGGTGGCCGGCTTCTCCGAAGTGAGCGGTCTCACCACCGAGCAGGACATCATCGAGTACCGGGAGGGGAGCGACACCCAGACCGTGCGCAAGATTCCCGGCCTCCGGAAGTACGGGAACATCACCCTCAAGCGGGGCTTCACCCAGAACCGGGAGCTCTGGGAGTGGCGCAAGAGCACCATCGACGGGGTCACCGAGCGCAAGTCCGGCGCCATCATCCTCCTGGACGAGGCGCGAAACGAAGCGCTCCGCTGGCAGTTCGCCGAAGGGTGGATCTCCAAGTGGGAGGGCCCCGCCCTCAACGCCACAGCCAACGAGGCGGCCATCGAGTCCATGGAAGTCGCGGTGGAAGACATCCGCCTGGCATGACGACTCCGCCCCGGACCCGACCGTGACCACCTTCCTCACCCCCGGCGTCTATCTGCGGCCGGCGGAGCGCGTGCGCCCGGTGGGGGCGCTGGTGCGCACGGACGTGGCCCTCTTCGTGGGCTACACCCGTCGCGGCCCCGCCTTCCGTCCGGTTCGGGTGGAAGCGTGGCGCGAATTCCTCGCCCACTTCGGCGAGCCCACCGCCGTGGGATATCTGGCCCCTGCGGTGCGGGCCTTCTTCGAGAACGGCGGCGCCACCTGCTGGGTGGTGCGGGTGCTCCGGGAGGAGGGGTCGGGCGGAACCGCCGGCACAGCCCACCTCCTCTCCGATCCGGTTCCCCTGGCGGGCGGAGACCTCCGCTGGCGCTTCTCCGCCTCCTTCAACGAGGCGCTCCTGGACGAGCCCGAAGGGATGGGCCTCCACGACGCCCTTGCCGGAAGCGCCGTGCGCCGCACCCCCAATCCCGGAACGTGGGGAAACCAGTTGGCCCTCACCGTGAGCCCCGACGTGGCCTTCCGAACCGTGCACGAGCCCGGTCGCCTGGAGGAGGGGTGGGTATCCCGGGTCCGGGGGTTGAGCGGCCTGCACCCCCGCGCCGTGGTTCGGCTCAGGCAGGAGGGGGCCGGGGAGCGGGTAGCGGAGGTCCGGGAGGTGGACCGGATCCGCAACCGGGTGACGTGGGCCGAGCCCCTGCCGGCTCTGGGGCTGGACCCGGACCGGTCCATCCGCATCGAGAGCTCCGACCTCCTGGTCCGCATCGCTCTGGGCGGCCGGGTGGTGGAGGAGTTCCGGCGCCTGGGCATCCACCCGGAGCACCCCCGCTCCATCCTTCGGGTCATCCCCCGGGAGAGCCGCTGGATCGACGTGGCGCTGGAGCTTCCCGACGGGATCCGGCCCTCCCACCTGACGTGGACGGACCCGAGCTTCTGGCCCCTGGGACTGGAGGGGCCCCTGACCGGCGGCGCCGACGGCCTCACCCAGGTGGGGGCTCGGGACTTTCGCCGGGGGCTCGCGTCGTCCCGGGGCGTGGATGAGATCGCCCTGGTGACGGCCCCGGATCTGGTCCTTCGCGCCGAGCCGGCGCCCTCCCGTCCGCCGGCGCCGGCCCCTCCGCCGGCCTGCGAATCGCTGGAGCCGCCCCCCCGGGGCGTGGTCTTCGCCCGGGTGGTGACCCGGTTCGAGGGCCCCGGCGAGGACCGTCCGGTGGCGGGGGTGGAGGTGGTGGAGGCCGCGTCCGGCCGGCGGGCGCTCACCGACGCCGACGGAGAATTCCTCCTGGAGGGGGTGGATCCGGAGCTGGTGACCCTGCGCCTGGAAAAGGGGGGCTTCGAGACGCTGGAGGTGCCGGTGCAGGCCGAACCGTCCCGACCCGCCACGCCGGTCTCCCTCTTCCTGGCTCCACTCCTGGTTCCGCGGGCCCTGGACCCGGAGGAGATCCTGGAGGTGCAGCAGGCCATGGCGCACCCCACCGACGAGGGCACCCGCCTGTACCGCTTCGCCCTGCTGGACCCTCCGGCACCGGAGATGGACGCCCAGGAGATCCTGAGCTGGCGCGCCCGCCTCGGCGATGTGTCCACCGGTGCCCTGTACTACCCTTGGGTGGGAGTGGGCGGGGGCGCCGGATGGATCCCCCCCTCGGGCCATGTGGCCGGCGTCACCGCCGCCGCCGACCGTCGCGAAGGACCCCACCGGAGTCCGGCCAATCAACCGCTGGCGCTGGTCCAGGATCTCTCGGTGCAGGTGGGCGACGAGGTCCAGGGGCTCCTGAACCCTGCGGGGGTGAACTGCATCCGGGCCTTCCCCGGCCGCGGGATCCGGCTCTACGGCACCCGCACCCTCTCCTCGGATCCGGAGTGGCGCTATACCACCGTCCGGCGCCTGGTCCTGGCCCTGGGCGAGACGCTGGAGAAGGCGTTCCAGTGGGCCGTCTTCGAGCCCAACGACACCCTCCGGCGCCAGGCCCTCTCCATGAGCATCACCGCCCTCCTGGAGCGACTCCGCCGGGGAGGGGCCCTGGCCGGCGACACCCCCGACGCCGCCTACCGGGTGAAGTGCGACGAGGACAACAACCCCCCGAGGCGGCGAGACACCGGGATGCTCCTGGCCGAGATCGCCGTGGCTCCCTCCATCCCCTACGAGTTCGTGGTCTTCCGACTGGGCCGGTCGGGCGACGCCCTGGAGGTGACGGAATAGATGGCGGAACTTCCCCGGCTGGACCCGCTTCCGGCCTTCAACTTCTACGTGGCGCTCATCGACGCCAGCGACGTCGCCAGCACGCTGAAGAGCGGTCTCGCCGGCTTCCTCCTGGGGGGATTCTCGTCGTGCTCGGGCCTCGATTCGACCCTCACGGTGGAGGAGTACCAGGAGGGGGGCGTGAACGACCGGGTCCACCGGTTCCCCAGCCGCTTCTCCTTCGGGAACATCACCCTCTCCCGGGGCGTGGGCTTCGGCGAGAGTCTCTGGCTCTGGCACGAGGAGTTTCTCGCCGGACGGGGAACCCGCCGGAACGGACTCATCGTGCTGGCCGATGAGCTCCGTGTTCCTTTGAAAATCTGGAGCTTCAACCGGGGGATTCCGGTGCGGTGGAGCGGCCCCGGACTGGATGCGGGCACCTCTTCGCTGGCCATCGAATCGCTGGAGATCGCCCACGAGCGTCTGGAGCTGGTCCTGTCGCCGGGCAAGACGCTGGACGGCGTTCTGGGGGCGTTGCCATGAGGAGGCCCAGCCATGCCCGTTGACGTGCGCGTGGAGTCGGTGGTGAGCCGGGTCCGGGTGGCGGACCCCGATGCCCTCCTCACCCCCGAGGTGCTGGAGCGGATCGTCCAGGTGGTTCTGGCTCGCCTGGAAGAGAGAGAGGCGGAGCGCCGGGACCGGGATGACGACCAGTCGGTGCGCGGCCGGGCGGCGAGGCTCTGATGGCCAAGCTCACCTTCCAGCGCCTCGACCTGAGCAAGAACGCCGTGGGCCCGCCTCTGCAGGTGCCCTACAACCCCACCGAGTACACCTTCAGCAAGGCGGCCCAGTTCGCCGAGATCGCCATCCCCGGGTTGGACGCCCCGGTCCTCCAGTTCGTCCGCGGCGAGGCGGAGACGCTGGCGCTGGAGCTCTTCTTCGACTCCACCGACCAGCGGGGCACCGGCGCGGGGGCTCCGGAGCTGACGCCCGACGACGACCCCATGATCCTGGCGGATCGCCTCTACCGGCTGGTGAAGATCCAGGGCGAACTCCATACGCCGCCTCTGGTGCGGGTGACCTGGGGCGATCACCTCCCGGGTCCCACCCTGGGCGAGGACCTCCGGCCCGCCCCGTCCTTCGACTGCGTGGTGCTGAGCGTGGACCGCCGGTTCACCCTCTTCAACCCCGACGGGGTGCCCCTCAGGGCCATGGTGTCGCTGCAGCTCCGGGAGTACCGGACCATGGAGGAGCAGCTCCGGGAGTTGAACCTGCAGTCGGCGGACCACACCCGGGTCCATGTGGTGCGGCGGGGTGAGAACCTTCCCCTCATCGCGTGGGATGCGTACGGCGATCCGGCGCGCTGGCCCCTCATCGCCGAGCACAACGACCTCCCCGGCGTCCGTGACCTGGAACCGGGCACCGTCCTCCAGATTCCGCCGGTGCCGTAAGCCATGTCCAGCCAACCCATCTTCGCCGGCGAGACCTTCTTCGCCCCCACCTTCGAGATCCGGCTCAAGGGCCGGAACCTGGGGCGCGAGGTGATCCGCGACGTGCTGGAGGTGAGCTACTCCGACGACATGGAGAACCTGGACTCCTTCGAGTTCACCCTCAACGACTGGGATCCGGTGCGCCGGGTGCCCAAGTATTCGAGCCCCTTCAACGAGCGGGGTGAACCCCTGACCCGGAGTGGCGGCGAGGCCGTGCCCAACTTCGAGCCCGGCGCCCGGGTGGAGCTCCGGGTGGGCTACCAGGGTCGGGAGGCCACCCTCCTCATGGTGGGGCAGATCGTCTCCCTCTCGCCCAACTTCCCCGCTTCCGGAACCCCCACCCTCCGGGTTCGGGCGCTGAACCTCCTGTACACCCTGCAGCGGGCTCAGGAGACCATTGTCTACGAGGGGAAGACCGACTCGGAGGTGGCCCGGGACATCGCCCGTCGCCTGGAGGTGGAGCCCGAGGTTCCCGGGGGGCCCGACGAGCAGGTCCACGAGTACCTGCTGGTGAACAATGAGTACCCCATCCTCTTCCTCCTCCGGCGTGCCCGGCGGCTGGGATACGACGTCTTCGTGACGCTGGACGACGACAGCGATACTCCCCGGCTCTTCTTCGGTCCGCGCCCCACCTCCGGGACGGTCTACGAGCTGGAGTGGGGGCGATCGCTGGTCTCCTTCACCCCCACCCTCAAGACCAAGGGGCAGGTGGCCAAGGTCACCGTCCGGGGGTGGGATCCGACCCGGAGCGGAGACGACCGCTCGGTGGTGGGAGAGGCCACCTGGCAGGACCTGGACCCGGACCTCCCGGACCCGCAGCTCCTGGCCCAGATCGACTCGTCTCTGGCTCAGTCCCACGAGGAGGTGGTGGACGAGGTGGTGGCCAACGAGGAGGAGGCCCGGGAGCGGGCCCTGGGCATCCTCCGGGGGATCGCCCGGGGGCTCATCACCGGGAGGGGCACCACAGTGGGGTTCCCGGAACTCCGGGCCGGGCGCCGGATCCACCTGAAGGGGCTGGGCACCCGCTTCAGCGGACACTGGCTGGTGCGGGAGACCACCCACGCCATCGGCCCCGCCGGCTACACCACCCAGTTCACCGCCGAGATGGAGATTCTCCGTGGCTGAGCGCATGGCGGGGGTGGTCATCGCCCTGGTGACGAGCGTGGACGACCCGGAGGGGCTGGGGCGCGTGAAGCTGCGCTTTCCCTGGATGGCCGGCGAGCCGGAGAGTGCCTGGGCCCGCATCGCCGCCCCCATGGCGGGCCCCGATACCGGCTTCTTCTTCCAGCCCGAGGTGGACCACGAGGCGCTGGTGGCCTTTGAACATGGCGACATCAATCGGCCCTACGTGGTGGGATTCCTCTGGAGCGGCCAGGACGCCCCGCCCTCCGACGAACCGCTGCGCCGGGTGATCCGGACCGGGAAGGGACACGTCATCACCCTGGACGACGGGGACGGCTCCGAGTCCATCACCCTGGAAGACAGTCATGGGAACCGCATCGTCATGGATGAGAGCGGGATCACCATCGAGACAGGCAGCGCCCTGACCCTGAAAGGGCAGACGGTGGACGTGGAGGCCTCGGGCCAGTTCACCGGGAAGGGCGACCCCATCCACCTGAACCCCTGACCCCCGTGGAACTGGACTTCCCCCCACTCCCCGGCCTGGACGCCCTCTATCTGGTGGGGCACCGTCGGGCTCCCCCCGGGCTCCCGGGCGACCCGGTGCAGCGGGTGGGGTGCGCCCTGGTGAAACGGGCGTACCGCATCCAGGGCGGGGCCCTGGTGCCGGATCCCGAGGGCGAGGGCGTCCGGATGGGCGACGCCTTCGTGGTCACCGGGACCCAGGAGAGCGAGCGTCTCACCGAGGAGGTGGACGGGGTGCAGCAGCCGGTGGTGGTGCAGCTCCGACGGGTGACCCGGGAGGCGGACCTGGCCCTCTTCAAGCCCGAGGGGGATCTGGTGGTGCTGGGATTCCACACCCCCGGCGCCGGGGGTGAGGCCCGGGTGGGCGGGACCCGGTGGATGTGGCGGGGGGTCGCCAGTGAGGTGCCCGACGACCCGGACACGCTGGACAACCTCTTCGGGTGGGAGCCGCGCGACGGCCCCGTGCGTCGAAGCGAGGGGGCGCCTTCCCCGGACGATCTGCCCCAGTACCCCGGGCATGTGGATCCTCCGCCTGCCCTTCCCCCACTTCCGGGGTTCCGGAACCGCTTCTTCAACGCGTACCGCCGGGGGTTCCGGAGTGCGACGCTGGGGGCCCTTCCCTGGTACGCCCCGGGCGCCGCCGTGCGCATCACCGGCGGAGACGGGAGTGAAACGGTGGAGTTCGCACTGGGACCGGAGCGGATCTCGGGCGCCCTCCACTGGTGGTGCGCCCGGGGTCCGGACCGGGCCACCTACTGGTGCCGGCACCCACTGGGGGACTTCCAATCCGACACCCTGGTGGTGGAGCCGGAGCTGGGCCGGGCCTACCGGGTCTGGCGGGGCGTCTGGCCCCTGGAGGGGGAGGGCGCCCCGTCTCCCGACAGCTATCGCCGGCTCGCCGTGCAGGTGGAGGAGGCCTGACATGGGACTCCCCATTGCCCCCGCCGACGGCATCGCCTTCGCCTTCCCCAACGTCTGCCTGACCCCGGTGCCGTCGTCGTCGCCGGTTCCCATCCCGTACCCCAACATCGCCCAACTCTCCGACGCACAGGACGTGTCCGACGAGGGCGGCCGGGAGCTCCTGGTGGGCGGGACCCCCGTGCTCCTGGTGGAGAGCACGGTGGCCAGTTCCAGCGGCGACGAGGCCGGCACCGACGGGGGCGTCACCAGCGGCTCAAACGGCGGGGAGTGCGAGATGACCCAGGGGAGCGGAAGCGTCCTCTACGGGCCCCATGGGCGGGGGATCGTCCGCTTCGGCGACCCCACTTCGCAGAACGACGGGAACGCCGTGGGGACCGTCCTCTCGGCCAATCCATCCGTTTTGGTGGGAGGCTAGCGCGCCATGAGCGAGTTCCTGGGGCGAGGGTGGAAGTTCCCGGTGCGGATCAACGGGCGGGGCGGCCTCTCCTGGTCCGAGGGTGAGGAGAGCATCGGCGAGGCCATCTGGATCATCCTGGGCACGCCCAAGCGCACCCGGATCGCCGAGCCCGAGTTCGGATGCGGCATCCACGATCTGGTCTTCGCCCCCGGGACCCCCAACACCCTGGCGCTGGTGCGTCGGGAGGTGCGGCAGGCGCTGACCCGCTGGGAGCCCCGTATCGACGTCCTGGATGTGCGTGCCGTTTCGCACCCCCAGGAGCCCAACCTCCTGGACGTGACAGTGGACTACCGGATCCGAGCCAACAACGCCATGCACAACCTGGTCTATCCTTTCTATATCAACGAGGGATCCGTCTGATGCCCCTCCAGCCCCCCATCCTGGACGACCGGAGCTTCGAGGATCTTGTCCGTGAGGCCCGGGACCGGATCCCGAGGTTCACTCCTGAGTGGACCAACCTGAACGACTCGGATCCGGGGATGACCCTGGTGAAGCTGCAGGCGTGGCTGGCCAAGACCGTCCTGTACAGGCTGAACCGGGTCCCCGAACTCACCTACCTCAAGTTCCTGGAGCTCCTGAACGTGGAGCCTGGCCCGGCGCGCTCGGCGCGCTCGGAACTCACCTTCACCCTGAAGAAGCTGAAGGCCCCCGGAGACCCCCTGGTGGTCATCATCCCCCGGGGAAGCCAGGTGGCGGTGGACGACCCGGACCTGGACCAGGACGTGGTCTTCGAGACCGACTACTCGCTCCGGGCCTACAACGCAGCCATCGGCGCCATCATTGTCTCCAGCGACGACGAGACCCGCCCCCACCGCCTGGTCACCGAGTACGAGGTGGACGAGGCCCGCTCCACCGTGCTCCACGCCTTCCGCCCCTTCGGCGCCTCTCCGGAGCCGGGGCGCATCTGCCTGGTGGGGCTGGTCCTCCGCCCCCACGCCACCCGGGATCGGGGGGATCTCCAGGACACCTTCCCCGATGGGAAGCTGGACGTGACCCTGAACGCCACCCAGGTCTTCGATGACGATGACCAGGGCCAGATCATCCCGGGCCCCCTGGCCGCAGCGGCCCTCTTCCCCCAGGAGGTGGGAGAGCGGGGAACGACGGTGGAGTGGGAGATCTATGTGGGCACCGATCACCTGTCGGACTTCGGCGACGTCTCCGGGGACCAGGGCCGATGGCGACGGCTGAACCTGGCCGATGAGACGGCAGGGCTCACCCGCTCCGGGCACCTGCGCCTGGAGGTTCCGGAAGGGGTCTCGGCGGCTTCCCTCTATGACCTGGACCGGGACTTCTGGAGCGAGCTGGGGCTCCGGAAGCCCCCCGTGACCTACGCCGAACTGGTGGCGGACCTGGGGGATTC
The DNA here is from genome assembly GCA_007695195.1 of Gemmatimonadales bacterium. GTDB lineage: Bacteria > Gemmatimonadota > Gemmatimonadetes > Longimicrobiales > Gaopeijiaceae > PWLA01. Next base: position 51,677 of record REEG01000251.1, read on the forward strand.
GGAGCTGGATCTGACGCCGGACCTCCTCACCCCCGGGCAGTGGGAGGCCATGGGCGTGGTGGACGCCGAGGGCACCGGATTTCTCTCGTGCTGCGACACGGTGGCCGAGTTCCTCACTGAACTGGACGCCCGCCACGGCCCGGACTCGGGAGCCCCTCCCCTGGACCCGTCCCGCATCCCGCCGGAGGAGTGGCCGGAGGAGGCGGGCTACGACACCCCTGCCGCGCCGCCCTTCTCCATGATCTGGCTCCGGGCGCGGCTCACCGACGCCGAGGCCCACACCCCGACGCTCCTCAACGGCTTCCTCCTGAACACCGTCCCCGCCACCGCCGCCGTGACCCGGCTCGAGGAGACGCTGGGGACCTCCAACGGCCGGCCGGCGCAGCACTTCTCGCTGACCCGCACCCCGGTCCACTTCGACGCCGCGTCCCGGGCGCCGGAGCTGGAGGTGGAGGTGGTGGAGGGCGGCGAGGCGCGACGGTGGGAACTGGTCCCGGACTTCTTCCGGCAGGGGCCGGAGTCGGAGGTGTTCGTCCTGGACCCGGCCACCGGGACCCTCCGCTTCGGCGACGGCCGGAACGGGCGGATCCCCGTAGCGGGTGCCACGGTGGTGGCCCGGCGGTACCGGTACGGAGGCGGGGCCACCGGAAATGCGGGGCCCGGCACGGTGACCAAGCTTCGCTCGGCCCTTCCCCGGGTCGACGCCGTCACCAACCTCCGGGCGGCGGTGGGCGGCGCCGATGCCGAACCGCTGGACGAGGTGAAGCTCCGGGCTCCCTACGACCTCCGGGCCCGGGACAGGGCCGTGACGGCGGAGGATTTCTCCCACCTGGCGCTGGCCACCCCCGGGGTCACCCTGCACCGGGCCTACGCCGTGCCCCGAACCCGCCTGGCGCCGGGGGGAGCGCTGGAGCCCGCCGACGGCGCCGTGACGGTGGTGGCGCTCCCGGCCAACGAGAAGGAGGCCACGCCCCAGCCCTCCGAGGCGCAGCTCCGCGCCATCGCAGACCACCTCAACGCCCGACGCCTCATTACCACCGAGCTCTGGGTGACGGGGCCCCGGTACACCCGGGTGGAGCGCCTCACGGCCACCCTCCGGGTGCGATCCGACGCCGAACTGAAGGCGGTGGAGGAGGCGGCCACTCACGCCCTGCTCACGTACTTCCACCCCCTCCGCGGGGGGGATGAGGGGCGGGGGTGGCCCTTCGGGGGCGCCGTCTACCTGGGCAACGTCTATCAGCGGCTGCTGGCGCTCCCGGGAGTCCGGCGGGTGGTGGCGCTGGAGGTGCGCCTGGAGGGTACGGCGGCGGGGCCGCTCCCGGACCGACTCCCCCTGGAGGAAGGGCACCTGGTCCACCTTCCCCGCGCCGTCATCGATCTGGATGTGGGCTACGACCCCGTGGCCGGGAGCGGTGGTCATGGCTAGGCCCGCCGTCCCCCCCTTCCTCCGTCTGGACCGGGCGGGGTGGCGCCGGGGACCGGGAAGCCGGGAACTGGTGGAAGACCGAGCCACCGGTGAGTTCAGCCTGGGTCGGGAAGGGCAGTTCCCCATTCCCCCACAGGAGTCCTTCGGGAGCTTCGGCGGGCGAACGCGGGTGCGGGGGATGGCCCTCTGGCCTGACGGTCAGCTGGTGGTGGCCGATCCCGGGGGAAATCGGATCCTCTACTTCCGGAACCCCTTCGGCGACGGGGAGCGCCCCTCGGGGGCGGCGCCCTTCTGGCCCCTCCGGGAGCTGTGGTCGCCTGCCGCCCCACCGACGACGCCCTTCCCGGGAGCGGAACTCCCGGCGCAGGATACCGACGTGGACCCCTACCTCCTTCGGGGGCCCACCGATGTGGCCCGCTCTCCCCGGGGCGACCTGGTGGTGGTGGACGCCGGACACGCCCGGCTCCTGGTCTTCACCTGGCCCGAGCTCCGGGTGCGGGAGGTGATCGCCCTTCCCGGGGCCGCTCCCCGCAGCGTGGCCTTCGATGGTCGGGGCCGGGCGTATGTGGCCGATGCCGGCCGGGGACGCGTTCTTCGCTTCGACGCGCTCTGGCGGGAGGATCGCCGCTACGGGGTCCCCCGGTCGGGTGAGGGGGACGGGGAGGAAGGCCCGGCTCTTGTGCGTCCGGAGCATGTGGCGGTGTCGGCGGACGATGTGGTCTGGGTGGTGGATGGAGGGACCCAGCGGGTGGTTCCCCTGGACGAGGGGGGGCACCCCCGCCCCGGATCCGGGGACGGCTCCCCCGGTCCGGCGCCGGCTGGGCTGTTCGAGGCTCACTTCCCCCCTCCCCTGGAGCTCCGGGACGGGACCCTGGTCCACCCCCAGGTGGGGCGACCTGGCTGTGAGCCGTTGGAGCTGCGGGGCGTCCGGGTCGACCGGCGAGGCCGACTGGTGGGCACCGCCCTCCCCCTCCTGGCCCGGAGTCAGAGGCTCGTCCTCCCTCGGAGCGGGGTCTTCGTCTCCCAGGCGCTGGACGGTGAGAGTGCGGGATTCCCCTGGGACCGTGTGGTGCTGGACGCCTCCATCCCTCCGGAGGGGCGGCTCGTGGTGTCGACCCTCACCGCCGAGGAGGAGCTGTCTCCGGAGCGACTGGATGAGCGGGCCGGGGACTGGTCCCTCCCGTTGGGGGTGGGCCCGGACCAGCTCCCGGAGGTGCTGGTGCAGAGTCCGCCGGGACGCTTCCTCTGGCTCCGGGTGGAGTTCCTGGGTGACGGCGACACGTCGCCCCGCCTGGCGCGCATCGACGTACACGGCCCCCGCCGAAGCTCGCTGCGCTTTCTCCCCCCGCCCTTCCACGAGGTGGATGAGAGCGCCCGGTTCCTGGACCGCCTACTCACCTACTTCGATACCGTCTACGGGGAGATCGAAGAGACCGTAGCCGCCTTCCCCGGTCAGTTGGACCCGTACGCCGCCACAGGCGAGTTCCTGGAGTGGCTGGGGAGCTGGTTCGACTGGCGCTTCCTGGCCGCCTGGCCCGAGAGCACCCGGCAGGAGATGGTGGCCCACTCCATCCGCTTCTTCCGGGAACGGGGAACGGTGCCCGGGCTGCGCCGCATGCTCCAGTGGCACAGCGGGCTCCGGGAGCCCTTCCCCATCGTGGTGGAGCACTTCCGACTCCGGGACTACGCGGTTCGACGCATCGTCCCCGAGCCGGATCTCCCCGGTGGTCGCCTCATGGTGGGCGGCCGCCCACTGGATCCGCCGCCCTCCCGGCAGGCCCACCGGTTCACCGTCATCGTCCCGTCCACCGCCGCGTCCACCGCCCAGGCCCGGGAGCAGTTGGTTCGGGTGCTCTCGGCCCAGAAGCCCGCTCACACCGAGGCGGAGCTCCGGGTGGTGCGCCCGGGCCTCCGCATCGGGTGCCAGTCGTCGGTGGGGGTGGACACCTGGCTCGGTGACTACCCCTCAGAGGCGCTGGGTCGAATGACCCTGGGCGCCGCCGCCCAGCTTGAATCGCCGCCCGGGAGAGGCTCCCGGGTGGGCTCGTCCCTCCTTTCCGACTGACTCCGACTGACTCCGACCGACTCCGAGGACGCCGTCCCATGACACACAGCGACTCCTGCATCCCCTGCGGCATCCGGACCCTCAGCCGGAACCACTACTTCAACGGCAAGCTTCTGGTGGAGCGTGACTTCCGGGATGAGCAGGCCTATCACATCCTCAAGTCCCGCCTCCTCAACTCCACCCTCCACGGGACGGGGACGGTGTGTGGTCTCGTGGTCCGGGCCCACCCGGCGGAGGAATGTCGGGACGCCTTCATGGTGGTGGAGCCGGGGGTGGGGCTGGACTGCTGTGGCCGCGAGATCGTGGTCCCCCGACGGGCCCTGGTCCCTGTGGCCCGATTGGTGGAGGAGGCGGGGCTGGGCCCGTCGCTGGACGGCACCCGCGACCTCTTCGTCTCCCTCTGCTACCGGGAAGAGCCCAGGGAAGAGGTGCCGGTGATCCTCCCGGATTGCGAGTGCGGCGACGAGGGTCGGGCGCCCAACCGCATCGCCGAGCTCTACGGATTCCACGTCTTCGCCGAGGCGCCGGGGGAGCGGATGCAGGCGCGCCCCCCCCTTCGGGCCGACGTGCGCTGGAGCCACACCATTCCCCTGGCCGACCAGAGCCCCCGCGCCGTGGCCACCGACGACGAGTACCGCCAGCTCTACGTGGCGGCGCTGGCCATGCCGGAGGGTGACGAGACACCGGCCGGAGTCCGGATCTACGCCTACCGCTCCGACAACCACGACCTCATCACCGCCCTGGACGGCGGCACCGCGGCCCACGACCTGGCGGTCTCGGCCAACGGGGAACTCATCTTCCTGGCGGCCTCGGGCGTAGCGGCCGGCGAGGGTGAGGCGGTGGACGGCATCGCCGTCTTCCGGGAGTCGGAGATGCGTGGAAGCCCCGCCCCCAGGGCGGTGCTGGCGCTGGGCGGGGAAGGGGGGGATGGGGCGACCCGTCTGGCCGTCTCCCCGCGCTCCGGCGCCCTCTTCGCCCTGGAGCTGGGCTCCGGGGACCTGGTGGGCTGGTCCGAAGACGCCCTGAACGACTGGCTCGGGAGCCCCGGGACCCCACCCACCACGGGTCCCGACCGGTCGCACCGGCTGGAGGGGCTGGTCACCCCCGCACCCGCCGACGACGAGAGCGCCCTGCGCCGCGGCGCCTCCCTTCTGGACGTGAGCCTGGACGGACGCTTCCTCTTCGTGGCGGACCCGGCCGTACCGGGGAATGAGTGCGTGAAGGTCGTGTCGGTGGCGCGCCTCTTCGCCGGCGAGGCCACGGTCCCCGAGCTGACCCTTCCCGGTGTGGATCCGGAGGAGCGGGCCGTGGCGCTGAAGGTGAGTCGGGACAGCCGCTATCTCTACCTTCTCACCCGGTCCCAGGGAGAGGGAGGGCCCCGGGCCCACCTCCGCCGGTTCGAATGGCGGGTCACCGAAGGGGTGCTCACCTCGGGAGGGCGCGGCGGTGTCTGGGGCGGAGAGCCGCTGGATCTGGCGCTGGCCCCCAACGAACGGTGGGCGTACGTGCTGGAGGCGGCGCCGGACGAGGAGTCCCGCACCCGGGTGGCGGTGGCTTCGGTGGACGAGATTGCCTCGGTGCTGGGGGGCGAGGCGGTGAATCCGGTGACGGAGCGGCTGAACCTGGCGGGGCGGGGACGGCTCGGCCGCCTCACCGTCCTGGGCGACCGCCTCTACGTGGCCGCCGACGACGAGATGTCCGAGGTCCAACCGGAGCGGGGCTTGGTGGCGGTGCTGGAGGTCCGGGAGGCGGACTGCGGCGAGATCTTCTTCCGCCCCCTGGAGGAGGGGTGCCCGTCGTGCTCCGGGGAGAGCGACCGGTGCGTGGTGCTGGCCCATCTGCCCGGCTACCGCCCGGGGATGCGCATGGTGGAGGCCGATGAGGCCATGGACGGCGACGCCGTCATCGACAACCGCACCTATCGCCCGCTGGTGCCCAGCACCCGGACCATCACCGACGTGATCCGGTGCATGCTGAATGAGGGGGCCATGGCCGGCACACCGGGACCCCGGGGGCCGGCGGGGGCCCAGGGGCAGCAGGGCGAGCAGGGGGACCGGGGCCCAAGGGGACAGCAGGGTCCCGAGGGATCACAGGGGCCGCAGGGGGAGAGGGGTCCGCAGGGAGAGCGGGGGGAGCGGGGACCGGAGGGGGAGCGGGGGCCGGAAGGTCCTCCGGGTGAGGACCCCCGGACCACCCGCATCGTGGCGCTGAGCTGGGCCCATGGCCGGCCCTTCGCGGAGGGTACCGGGAATCTGGTGGAAGCCCTCATGGATGACGTGGGGATCGCCCTGGCCTTCGACGCACCGGTCTTCCCCGAGGGGGTGGTGGAGATGCTGGACGGTCGACTGGTCCCCGGGAGCCCCGTCTTCGAACTCCTCATCCGGAGTCGGGTGGGGCAGATGGCCTCTCCCTGCTGGTGTCCGGTGCCCGGACTCCTCTGCCTTCCCTTCGACGACTTCACCCTGGACGGGGACGGCCGGATCGTGGACGTCTCGGCTCGCCCCCCCGACGACGTGCGGCCGGATCAGCCCGGGCGGGGGTTCCAGTTGGTGATCCGCGGGGAGAACCGGGAGGCCATGCAGTTCATCGGATCCATGGCCGACCCGCAGGCCCGCGTCGTCTTCCGCGCCGACTTCGCCCTGGATGAGAGCGGCCGGGCGGTGGACGGCAACCACATCGGGGGCCGCGTCCCCGACCGCCCCAGCGGCAACGGCCGTGAGGGCGGCACCTTCGAGAGCTGGTTCCGGGTGGAGTTCTGACCATGCTGACCCAACCCCGCTTCCTTGTGGTCCCGGTGCCGGGCGAAGGGTACCGCTTCGTCCTTCAGGCCACCAACTCCGCCATCGTCCTCAAGGGCGCCCTCCGGCCCACCCGCGCCGCCTCCCGCGCCGATGTGGCCGCGGTGCGCTCCGCCCTTCTTCCCCAGGACCCGGGTTCTCCCCTGGCCACGGTGGTGGGGCGTACCGTCTTCGAGCTGGAGGAGCCGGAGTGCGGACCGTATTTCGCCGTGGCCAACCGGGAGGGGACGCTCATTGCCTTCTCCGAATGCTACGCCTCCCGCTTCGGGGCCCGGGCGGCGCTGGGGCGACTCCAGAACATCTTCCTCCGGGAGCGGGAGGGGGCCTGGACCATCCAGGCGCTGGACCGGGACGCCTTCCAGTCGGCGGACAACTGGCCCGACCCCCCAGCCTTCTTCCAGATCCCCGGCACCGCGACGCCGGCGGTGGGTGCGGAGGGGGGATGCGGACCGGTGGGGGGAGGGCTCTCCCGCCCCCGGTACTTCGACCGGCAGCAGCTCCGGGCCGAGGACCTGACGCTGGAGCAGCAGTACCTGGACCGCCGCCTGCGACGCCTTACCCGGTATCTCCACGGGTGGGGGATGGTGGCCGGCGGCGTGGTGGGGGTGGACGGGGAGCGGATGGTGGTGACGGAGGGGTACGGCATCACCCCTCTTGGCGACGAGATCTACATCCCCGCCGGGACGGAGTGGTCGGACTTCCGAGGCTGTCTGGAGGCCCGGTGTGGAATGGGGGGAGGGGGCGGGTGTGATGACCCGGAGGGGGTGGATCCCACCTCGCCCCATGACGGATCACCGGGTGGGGCACCGGATGGGGAAGGGGGGGCGCTTCGGGCCTGGGTGGTGGCGCGGCCCCACACCGCAGTGATGGGCCACGCGCCTTCCTTCCCCGACGACTGCGGCCATCCCGGGAATCACACCCGGGTGAACCGGGTCTGCGAGACCTTCCGCCTGGACATCGTCTGCTCCCTGGAGGCGCCCCACCTCCCCGATCCCCTCCCCTGCGAGGCGGTGCAGGCGCTGGTGTGCTGGGGAACCTCCGGGGGGCCCGCCGGAACCGGATACCCTGTGGCCCTTCCCCCGCCCGATGTCCCCGAGGCGCTGAACTACCTGGTCCTGGCGGAACTGCGGATTGAGGACGGGGAGGTCCGGGGGGTGAGCCAGGCGGCGCGACGGCGCCTCCTCCCGGTGGAGGTGCTGCAGCGGCGCCTGGAGTGCCTGTGTCACTCGCCTCCGGTCACCACAGAGCCGCCTGCAACCACGGCGCCGCCCACCACGACCCGACCGCCCATGGGGACCGTCACCCTCATTCCCTATACCACCCTGCCCCCCATTGGAACGGCCACCCTCATCCCGTACACCACCCTTCCTCCCATTGGAACCGCGACCCTCATCCCCTATACGACCCGTCCACCCATCGTCACCATGACGATGATCCCCTACACCACGGGCATCATCGGGCCCGGTGGTTCCCCCGGGGGGACGCTCTTCCCCGACGACCCGCTGGGACCCTTCACCCGCCCCATCGATGGTGGAATCCTGGGCGGGGGAGGTCGCATTGTGGTGGTGAACGAGCCGGGGGGCGGGCTCGTGGCCGGCGGTGGCCTCCCAGGGGCAGGCGGAGTGGTGGCCGGTGGTGGACCCCGTCCCCAGGGAACCCCGGTGGATGCCCTCGACCCCCTGGTCTTCGATGTGGCCGGAGCCGGCACCCGGTCCCTGGACAGCCTGGACTTCCTGGACGCTGAGCAACTGGACGCGCTGGCGGAGGCGGGGATCACCTCGGTACGAGGCCTCCTGGAGACGGAGAACGCCAGGCTTATCGGCGTCCTGGACAGCTCGGACGTGGCCGCGGCCGAGATCAAGCTGAGGGCCACCGAGTCGCTCCGTCGGTCCCAGCCCCTGGATCTGGACCGGGAGGTCTTCGATGTGGCGCGGGGCGCCGCCGAGCCGGTGGAGGCGGTGAGCGGGATCGGGCCGGCCCGATCCGCCGCGCTCCGGGAGGGCGGGATCGGGAGCGTGGCCGAGCTGGCGACCGCCTCACCGGACGAGGTGAGCGGGCTCCTGGGACTCTCACGGGAGGTGGTGGAAGGGATGATCGGGGATGCCCGAGGGAGGATGACCCGCTGATGGATCCCCTGGTGACGGCGGTGGTCCCCACCCGCAACGAGGGCCGGAACGTGGAGGATACGGTGGAAGGCCTCCTACGGAACTCCCCGCCCTGGATGGATGTGGTGGTGGTGGACGACGGATCCACCGACGGCACGCCCCGACGGCTGGCGACCCGAGCCCGGGGCGAGCCCCGCCTGACTGTGGTGGAGGGGGAGGGGCTGGGCCCTGCCCGTTCCCGGAACCGGGGGGCCAGGGAAGCCCGTGGCGACTTCCTGGCCTTCCTGGATGCCCACTGCTACGCTCCGGCCGGGTGGCTCGAGCCCATCCTGGAGACGCTGGAGGCCCACTCGGAAACCGGGGTGGCGGGCCCGGCCATCGGCGACACCGACAACGTGGGGCTCCGAGGCCTCGGCGGAACCTGGCACGACGCCTCCCTGGACATGCACTGGATCCCCGACGGCGGTCCGGGAGGCGAGGTCCCCTTTCAGCCGGCGGGGTGCCAGGTGGTGCGGCGCCAGGTCTTCCAGGAGGTGGGCGGCTATGACGAGGGGCTCTCCCGGTGGGGGAGTGAGGATGTGGAGTTCTGCCTCCGGGTCTGGCTACTGGGGTGGGCCATCCGGGTGGAGCCCCGGTCCACCGTGTATCACCACTTCCGCACGACTCCGCCCTACGCCGTGGACCTCCCTCAGGTGGTCTACAACAAGCTCCGCATGTGCTTCCTCCACTTCGACGGCCCCCTCCTGGCCCGGGTGCTTCGCCCCCAACTGGCGCACCCCCACACCGCCGAGGCGCTGGCCCGGATCTTCACCGACGGTACCATGGGCGAAGCCCGAAGGCTGAGGGAGCGGCGCCGCCGGGACATGGAGTGGTTCTGCTCCCGCTTCGGTCTTCTGGCGTGAGGGGGGCGTGATGGACACCACCACCAGCGAGGCCGGGGCCATGGCGGAGGGAACCCGGATCACCCTGGGACGGATCTCCGCCGACCTCCTGGTGGCGGGCACACCGGCGGCGGGGGCCCTCCTCCGTCGCCGCATGGACCGCCTCGCCCGGGAGGCGCTTCCGGAGCGACTGGCCCGACGGCTGGACGAGACGCTCCAGGGGTGGGACGGGATCGTTCGCATCGGGGAGCTGGAGGTGGAGCTGGATGCCCGGATGGAGGATCTCCCGGGAGGAGCCCTGGCGGAGGGGTGGGCCCGTGCCGTGGCCACGGCGCTGGAGCGGGAGCTGTCCCGGGGTCCGAGCGCCAATCTCGTGCGGTTCGACTCGGCCGGGGGTTACCTGGCGGCCTACGTGGTGGAACGCCTCTCGGGACGGCGACGCCCGCCGTGGGTCTTCGCCGATTTCGCCCCCCTGGGGCACCTCTCGCCGGAAGACGCCGCCACCGAACTCCTTTCGGCCCGACCCGGGCACCTCCAGACGCTGGCCCGGGCCCTGGGGAGGGAGATGCGGGCCGAGACCTTCGCCCGACGGCTTGGTGAGGGACGGGCGCGGCGACTCCTTGAGGCGGCGGCGGGTCCGGTATCGCCGTCTGCCGCCGACCCGGACCGCCTGGCACGGCTTGTGGGCGACGGGCCACCTCCCGACGCCCCTCCCTCCGTCGCCGCCCTGACTCTCCTGATGGAGTGGTGGCGCCGAGCCGAACCGGCGGACCGGGAGGCCGAGGCCGGTGCCGCTCTCCTCCTGGCCGGGGCGCTGGACGAGCTGGAGGGGGCCGATTCGCCGGGGGAGGCCGGGGAAACGCCGGCTGGGGAAGGGGCTTCACGGGACCGTGCGGGTCGCTCCTCCGGAACACCGTGCCTGGACAGGCTCCGGCGCACATCCCAGGGGCGCGGGGTGCTGGCCCACCTCCTGGGGCGGGAGCCGGCGCCTCTTCCGCCGTCACCAGAGCCGAATGGCGGCGGCGAGCTACCCGACTCCCCGCCGGCGGTGGACCCATCCCGGCCGGACGCTCCGGAAACGGCGTCCCCGCATCAGGCTCCCCTGGACCGGGCTCCCGCTCCCCTCCGGGCCCTCCGTACCGCCTTTGCCGGACTGGCCCTGGCCCTTCCGGTGATCCGAGCGCTGGATCTCCACCTCCACCTGGACCCGGCTCAGATCCGGGTTCTTCTCCGTTCCCTGCTGGACGACGACTCGGGCCCCCTTCTGAGGGCCGAGGGCCTTCTCCCGGTTCTGGTTCCCGACACCGCAGGGACGGCGGTCGGGGTGGACGAGGCACCGGCCCCAGCCGTTCCCTGGCCCTCCCTGGCCGACACCCTCCTGGTGGGTCTTGATCCGGATCGGAAGGAAGGGATTCGGGGAGCGCTGGAGAGTTCGGGACCCGCCCACGCCTACGCCCTCCTGGTGGCCGGGCACCTGGCCCAGCGTCTCTATGGGCTAACCCGGAGCTCGCCCTCCTACCTCCGGGCCCAGTTCCTTGAGCGGTCCGGGTGGGTCCAGTCCACAGAGACGGAGCTTCACGTACATCTGGATTCCCTCCCCCTGGCCGTGGTCCTCCGCATGAGCGGACAGCTTGGCGACCGGGGCGCCCTTCCGTGGGCCGGGGACCGGCGCCTTCGCATCACCGTGGGGGAGGAATGACCATGCCCCCCCGGGAGGAGGCCATCCCCTACGGAAGCGACCAGGAGTACCTGGACGATGTCCTGGCCCTGGCATCACTCCGGCTCCACCGGGAGGTTCTCCTCACCCGTGCCCTCCGGGGCGAGGGTCGTCAGGAGTCGTTCCTGGGGCTCTTCCTAACCGACCGGGAGGTGGAGACGCTCCTCTCGGAGATCCATGGGGTGGGCGCCCCGGATCCCCGCACCGGCGCGGTGGCGGCGGGGGCGGTGGAGGCCCGGTTGGCGGCCCACGCCCGGACGGTGGAGGCCCGGGTCCGAGCCACCCCCCACGCCCTTCCCCCTCAGCGCCTGGCTGAGCACTTCGGACTCTCCAACGTACAGTCGGACCTTATCTTGTACCTGTTCGCCGCGGAGGTGGACCAACGGTTCGGCCGGGTGTATGGCTACCTCCACGACGACGTGGGCCGGAAGCGCCTCAGTGGCGCGCTCGCCTACCGGCTCCTGGGGAGAGCGGTGGGCTCCCTCGCCCGATTCCGGGCTCTCCTTCACCCCCGTTCGCCCCTGGTACGGGAACGGCTCATGGTGGTGGGGGAGGAGGGGACGGGGGAAGGTCTTCCCCTCATGGAGCGCCCCCTCAGTATCGAGGACCCGGTGGTGGATCTGCTCCTGGGGAGCCCTCGAATGGACCGGTCGCTGACGGGGCTGTTGGAGGTGGTGGAGATCCCTCCCGAGCCCGGCTACCGGAGCTCGGTGGAGGCGCTGCGCCGGGCCCTCCCCGAGACCGGGGGCACCGTGGCCCTCTCCCTGACCCGGGACGCCGACGGGGATCTCTGGGCGGCGACGCTGGGCGAAGTCCTGGGCTTGCGGGTGCTGGCCATGGACTGGCGGGGGATGGAGGGGATCGATGGTCCCCGCCGTCGGACCCTCATGGACCGGGCTCTCCGGGAGGCCCGGCTCCACGGTGGCCTCCTCCACCTTCGCCACCTGGAGGACGCCGCCGACGGGGCCCTCCGCGAGCTGGCCCCCCTCCTCCGGGGGGTGGTCTGCCTCTCGTCGCGGCGGGATCGGCCCTGGAGCGAGGTGGGGCTCCGGGTTCTGGAGGTGGCGCCCCCGCCCCTCTCGGTGGAGGCCCGGAGCCGGCACTGGGCCAGGGCGCTGAACGGTGGTGTTCCGGTGGCCCGGGCGCTGGCCACCGCCTACCCCTTCCCGGTGCGGGACATGGAGACGGCGGTGCGGAGTTCGGTGGAGCTCTCCGGCGCCAGGGATGATGCGGAGCTGGAGGCGGCGGCATCGGCGGCGTGCCGCCGTCTGGCGGCGCGGCGCATGGAAGGAGCGGCCACCCGTGTGCACACCCCTTTCCGGTTCACCGATCTGGTCCTGCCGGAATCCACCATGGAGCTCCTGGAAGAGCTGGTCCTGCACCACCGTCATTCCGCCACCGTTCTGGATGACTGGGGTCTGGCGCGCCGCTTCCACCAGTCCCGGGGAAGCTCCACCCTCTTCGTGGGTCCCTCGGGCACCGGGAAGACCATGGCCGCCAGCGTGGTGGCCAACGAGCTGGGCCTCGAGCTCTTCCGCGTCGACCTGTCGGGGGTGGTGAGCAAGTACATCGGCGAGACGGAGAAGAACCTGGAGCGGGTCTTCGACGCCGCCAGCCGCTCCCGGGTCGTCCTCTTCATCGACGAAGCCGACGCCCTCTTCGGGAAACGCTCCGAGGTGAAGGACGCCCACGACCGGTACGCCAACATCGAGGTGAGCTTCCTCCTCCAGAAGATGGAGGAGTACGACGGGATCGCGGTGCTGGCCAGCAACCTGGGGCAGAACATCGACGAAGCCTTCCTCCGGCGCATCCGCGCGGTCATCGACTTCCCCATGCCCGACGCGCCCCACCGGCTCCGGCTCTGGGAGCGGCTCCACGCCTCCGATGCCCCGGTCCACGACGATGTGGATCTCCCCTTCCTGGCGGAGCGCTTCGAGCTGAGCGGCGGGCACATCCGCAACTGCATCCTGTCAGGCGCCGTCCACGCCGCCGCCGCCGGGTCCCCCATCGGCATGGAGCACCTTCTCCGGGCCGTGGGGCGGGAGTACGCCAAGATCGGTCGCCCCATCAGCCGCACCGCCTTCGGCCCCTGGTGGAGCGCGGTACGGAAGGGGATGACATGACGGCCCCGGACGGAGGCGCCTGAGCCATGGCACCCCCTGGACCCGCCCGGAGCGAGGGCCCCACGCCGGCCCCCACATCGGCGCCACCGGTGCGCGGTTCCGAGCCCGCGGCCCGGACCGCCCGAACCCCCGAGCCCGGCTCGCCCGAAGCCCTCATGGCGGCTGCCGGAAACGCCGCCGTGGCGGGGCTGGCCGAGGACGGCAGCTTCCGCGTCGATCTGGGCCGGGGCATCCACTTCAGCGCCTCGGATCTGGAGGGCGGGCGCTTCGACTTCGGCGACGACGCCCCCCAACCCGTCCCCGGACTCCGGCTCCGGAGCTTCGAGTACCGGCGGAATCGAGGCGGCACGCTCCGGGCCGACCTCCACGTCCCCCTGGTGGAGAATGTGCGTGGCGGAGTGCAGATCCGTGTGGACGGCGAGGGGCGGCCCTCCTTCCAGGGGACGGTGGAGGCGGGCACCCGTCTCGGCGTCTTCCAGGATCCCCGCATCACCCTGCGCATCGACGAGGACCGGAACATCTCCGGCACCCTCTCGGTGGGTCCCTCCCAGCTCACACCCCGGGCCCTTCGTGGACGTCTCGAGGTGACGGGAGAGGGAACGATCCACCTCGCCGAGGGGCGACTCTCGGGCTCGGCGGGCTTCCACCTCACCTACCCGGAGCTGGGCTCAGGCCGGCTGGATCTGGCCTTCACCGAGAGCGGCCAGCTCTCCGGTTCGGGCCACCTGGAGGTGACCCAGCCCTACCTGGCCGGCGCCCGGGCCGAGCTGGCGGTGGAAGAGGGGAATGTGAGCGCCGAGGTGACCATCCCCGCCGCCTCTCTTCGGCCCCCCATTCCGGCGCTGGAGATCACCGGGGGGTCGGTGCGTCTCGCCATGGCCAACACCACCCCCTCCGGCGAACTCCAGGGGGTGGAGCTGCGGTACGCGGGGCTCGGCCACGCGACGCTGGACGCCCGGATCCAGGATGGGGTGTTCACAGGTGGCGGGAGCCTCCGCGTGGAGATCTCCCAGGTGGCGGAGGTTTCGGGCCGGGTGAGCTACGACCGGCAGGGCCGACTCAGCGGCGAGGTCACCCTCCGCTCCCGGGACTTCCCCGAGTCCCTGCCGGTGCGCTCGGGAAGCCTCACGGCCCGCCTCCGCCCCGACGGCAGTGTGGACTTCAGCGGCCAGGTGGGGGTGAGCCTGGGTCCCGCCGGAACCGGCGAGCTCCGTGGAGAATGGGTGGAAGGGCGGCTCTCCCTGGGCACCACCATCGACCTGGAGATCCCGGGTCTGGAGCGGACCCGCTTCACCCTGGACTACCGGAACGGTGAGTTGGAGGGCGAGGGAGAGGCGGCGGTGGATCCGGCCCGCCTTCAGGGGATCGGGGGCTCAGCGCGGGTCCAGTACCGGAACCAGCTCTGGGCCGGCGAGACCGAGCTGGCCTACGAAGCCGACGACGGCAAGCTCTCCGGGCGCGTCCGCATCGCCGTGCGGCAGGGAGACGACGGCGCCCTCCACCTGTCGGGCGGAGGCGACGTGACGGCGCGCATCGCCCCGCGGCTGGAAGGGACCCTGCAGCTGGTCATCCACGAGGACGGGACCATCGACCTCTCCGGCGCCATCACGGTGACGGAGCCGCTGGAGCTCTTCCCCGAATGGCGCCAGGACCGGGAGCTCTTCCGCATCTCCAGGAACATCCCCCTCTGGGCCATCCTGGTGGCGGTGATCCGGGTCCGGGGCGGGGTCCGGGCCGGGGTGGGGCCGGGGGTCTTCCGGGACATCCGGGTGGAAGGGGAATACACGGTGGGTGCCGACGAGTCGGAGCCCTCCCTCTCCATCTCCGGCGAGATGTACATCCCCGCCTTCGTGGAGGCCTACGTGGCCTTCGGCGCGGGCCTGGGGGTGAGCGTGGTGCTGGGCTCCCTCACCGGCGGTATCGAAGGGGTGGCGTCGGCGGGGATCTACGGCGCGGTGTCGGTGGTTCCCGTGCTCTCGTACCGCGACGGGGATTACGCCATTGAAGGCACCGCCACCCTGGCCGCCGGTGCTCGCCTCAAGGTGGGCCTCAACGCCTGGGCCGAGATCGAGGCCCTCTGGATCACCGTGTGGGAGCGGACCTGGCACCTGGCCGAGTGGGTGTGGAACGTGGGCCCCGACCTGGCTCTGCAGGCGCGCATGCAGTACACCTTCGGCAACCCGGAGCCGCCCTCCATCGAGTTCAGCACCGACGACATCGACGCGGAGCGGCTCATCCAGGACGCCATGCCCAAGGACGGGCCGCCGGGCTCCGGGGCCAGGGAGGCGCTTCAGAACCGGGCCGAATGGCAGGGCGATCTGGAGCGGCAGGGGCGGGAAGCGGGCACCGTGCCCGCCGAACTGGAGCAGCAGGCCGCCGGGACCGAGAGTCCGCCCGACGCGCCCCCGCGGCCGCCCTCCCCGCCGCGCCAGGGTGAGGCCGGCGGGGCGCCTGGGGGCGGAGGAACCGGGGGCCCCGAAGCCCCCTCCAGCGATGCTGCCACGCTGGAGGGGGAAGACGGAGCCCGGGCTCTGGAAGAAGCGGCCTCCCGGCCCACCGGCTCCGAGGTCACGGTGACGGAGGGCGAGATCCCCACCGCCGGCGAGCCCCGCTACCCGGGTCCAGTGACGCTGGCCATCCTGGACGAGCCCCCGGCCCCCATGCCCCGGACCCACGAGCAGCAGCGCGAAGATGTGGAGGCGGCGGCCCGGGTGGTGGAGCTCGCCGCCGCCCAGGTGGATGACACCGAGGGGCTCGCCGCCTACTTCCCCGCCATCCGGCGGCGTTTTCAACTGGCCGTGGTGGCCTTCCAGGAAATGGGTGGGCAGATACGGGTGCAACTCTCGGCCAACCCCGAAGAGACGGTGGCCATCCCCGGGGAGGTGATGAAGGGGTCGGGGATCGGCGGATGGGTCACCGAGATCCGCCCCCACGCCGGACGCCTCCCGGGCGCACCCTCCGATGCTCCGCAGGTGGGGCTTCGCATGGAGGCCCCCAGGCTGGGCCCGGACCATCCCCAGGGGAGCCCGCCAGGGTCGGGACACGACGGGCTCATGGCACTCCTGGCCGCACCGGGGTCCGGCGTCTCGGCCGAGAGCGGGTACATCCGAGGTCACCTCCTCAACGACAACCTGGGGGGGCCGGGCACGCCCGAGAACCTCTTCCCCATCACCTCCAACGCCAACGCCCAGCACCTCTCCGGCGTGGAGCGACAGGTGAAGGAGTGGGTGAACGACGAGCGGTACTGGGTGGACTACCGGGTGGAGGTCCGGGTGGACCATGTGGACCTCTCCCACCCTGCGGCAGACCGCACCCTGAACCGGATGGATGCCGCCTTCCTCTGCACCGCCTCCCTCCTCACCACCGACAACCGGAAGGTCCGGACCCGCTCCGCCACTGTTCTCTCCACCTACCATGTTCCGCAAAGCGCTGATGTGGCCGACGAGGAATTCCTCCCCATGGAGGAAGCGAGGCGAGATGCAGGCGGACCGGACCCCCTCCTCTCAACGCGCCACGGGAGCAGCGAGTCCGTGCTGGATCCAGGCCTCTACGACGCCCTGCGGGAAGCGCGCTTCACCCGGGGGTGGACGGAGATCCGGGAGCGCATTGAGGGCACGCCGGGAGTCGGGGAGATCCTGGCTTCCACCCTCCTCAAGGCCTACGGCAACGCCATGGGCAACGGCAACACGGACCAGTCCAGCCGCCTCAATGCCCAGGAGCGCACCCACCTGTCCCGGCTCAGGACCCTGGCCCCCGCCATCATCCGGCGGCTCAGGGAGGGGTGATGGAGAGTAGCGGACTGAAGCTCGGGATCTTCGAGTTGGTGGGGTACGTCTTCTCGGGAGCGGCGGCGTGGGTCGTCATCGGGTTGCCCTGGGCGCTGGGCCCCACGCTGGACCTGAGCGGCTCCATCCTGGAAGGGACCTCCACCTGGCTGGTCCTCTTCGCCGGCATCCCCCTTTCCTACGGACTGGGGCTTCTCCTCTCGTTCCCCGCTCTCACCCTCCATTACGGTGGCGTGGGGGAGAGACCCCGGTTCCACCCGGAGCGCGAGGGGCCAGACGAAGTCCCCTGGAAGAACATCCGTGACAGGCTTCGGAGTCGGGTTCTTGGGGTCGAGCCCGCCATGGACGGGAAGGGACCGCCCCAATCCAGGAGGTGCTGGGCCAAACCCGAACTCCTGCTGGGTGGATTGGACCAGATGGCGGTTCATCTCACCGCCCAGACCAGTCCCATGGGCGCCGACCTCCTGCGCGTGGCGTCGGTGGTGCGCTTCGCCGGGGCCCTCTCCCTGGCTCTGGTCCTCTCCGGTTTCTCCTGTCTCCTCCAACCGGCGCTGGGCGCCGGCCCGAACCCGCCGGTGGGGTGGGTTTTCGCCTTCGCACTGGCCCTGGTGCTGGCCCTATGTTTCCACGGCATCGCCAAGCATTACGCCAGAAGCTACTGGGGTTACTGCGCGGTGATCCTGCTCACGGTGCTCCATGGAGACAGCCCGAGGGACGGGCTGGGGTAGAAACAGGGCAGGGTGAGGCCTGAAATGCGAATCCAGATTCGCATTTTCGGAGCGTGCCCCCCTGGGAGAATCCGGCCACGGCCTCTGTCGGGACTTGCCACACCGGCGGGATTCCGTTTCGACACCGTCACGATATTGTGACCCGAAGAGACTAATCTGGGAGTCGAACTTCACCTCAGCCGGAGCTGACTCCATGCGCGCGCCGCCCCTCCCTTCCTCCATCGTCCACCGGAGCCTCTGGTGGGCTCTTGCCCTGCCTGCTCTCCTCGCCCTCACGGCAGGCTGCGCCGGGGATGCATCCCCGGACGGGCCGGGATCCGACGGAGCCCAAGCCGCCGAGACATGGGATGGACTCCCCGCCTGTGCCGACCTTCAGGATCCGGAACCGGGCACCTGCTTCTTTGCCACCTCCGGCTTCTTCACCAGCAAGGCGCCGTACAACCCCCACCAGTCGCCGGATGCCTACGAGGCGGTGCCGGAAGGGTTCACGGTGGTGAGCATCCAGCATGTGGCGCGACACGGTTCCCGGACCCTGTCCAGCGCCGATGACGACGACCTCATGGCGCAGGTCTGGGCCGCGGCTCGGGACGAGGGCGCCCTCACACCGCTGGGCCAACGCCTGGGGCCCGTACTGGACGAGGTCATCCGCGTCCACACCGAAGTCGGTTACGGGCGCACGACGCGGCTCGGGGAGGTGGAGCACGAGGAGATGGCCGGAAGGATGGTTCGTCGCCACCGGCCCTTCTTACAGGCGTTGGCTGCCCAGGGCGCCCGCATCGACGTCTATCACTCGGGGCGGACCCGGGCCGCGGAGAGCGGCGACGCCTTCGTCCGGGGGATGGTGCGGGAGATGCCGGAACTGGAGGGGCTGGTGGAAGCTGGGCAGGCGTCGGAAGCGACCCTCTACTTCAGCGCGGCGGAGGGTTCGGAGGCGTTCCAGGCGTATCGCGCTGGTGACCCCCGCATGTTGGCGGCGGTGGCCACCATTGAGGAAGATCCCCGGACCCGGGAGATGGCGCGGCTCATGCTCCGCCAACTCTTCTCCGACGACTTCGTCCAGCGGCTGGCCGACGGCGCACTTGTGTTCAGTGCCGCCGCCGATCCCAGCGACCGCATCGAGGACGAACTGGACGCTGCGGAGGCCCTTTTCGGACTCTACGGTATCGCGCCGGCGCTGTCCGAGGAGGCCGATCTCGACTTCGGGCGCTTCGTGCACCCCGACGCCGCGGCCTGGTTCGGGTACGTGGACGATGCCGGATCGTTCTACAACCGGGGGCCTGGCTTCGCTGACGAGGACATTTCCTTCGCCGGAGCCCGGGTTCTGGTGGCCGACATGCTGCAGCGTGCCGAGGAGGTCGTTCGGGGAGAAGCATCCCATCCCGTCACCCTGCGGTTCAGCCACTCCCAGGCCTTGGTCCCCCTGGCGGCCTGGCTCGGGATCGAGGGGGCCTATGAGGGGGTGGCGCCGGATGAGCTCTACACCTACGAGACGAACCCCTGGCGTTCCGAATTGGTGGCGCCCATGGGGGCCAACGTCCAGTGGGAGGTGCTGCGGAACCAGGAGGGAATCACCCTCGTCCGCATGCTCCATCACGAGGCCCCGATCCCCTTCGCCGAGGCCTGTCGTCCTTGGCGGGAGGGGAGCTTCTTCTACGAACTGGACGAGGTTCGGAGGTGCCTGGGGCTCTGACCGGAGAGCGTTCCTCGGTCAGGTCCCCATGTCTCAGCCGCCCCTGAGGACCCGCCACCAGAGCTGAAGCCCCCCAAGGAAGCCCACGCGAATTCCCGGAACGCGGATGAGTCGACCCCAGAAGCCGGGAGACAGCGAAGGATCAAGACGGAGGAGTGGACGCCCGGCAGCTTCTACCCTTAGCTCGAGACCGCCGTGGGCCAGAGAGGATCGAACCTGTCGCAAGAACGAGAGGGGCCTGAGGCCCTCGGGAACGAGGGAGGCGGGATCCGTGCCGGTCACATCCAGTCGCAGCGTCCGTCCTGACGCGGTGAGCCGGGCGTTGCCACCTTCGGACTGGAAGAGGAGATCCGCCTCGACATGCAGGGGGACCGGCGAAGCGCCCCGGGCCGGGGGGCGTTTACCCGACCCGGAGTAACCCCGCCAGGTGTCGGGATCCAACGGTCAGCCTTCGGAAGACGGGAGGTCCCGGGTCCGGATCCGGACAGTGCCGGAGAGCTTCCACCGGGCATGGGTGACGTCACTACCGGTCCCGCTGGGCACATCTACCACCATATTGTCGAATTCGTAGGTGATTTCGGCGTTTCGGCCGGTCAACCGGTCGTAAAGACCGATGGCCAGGTCCGGCCAAGTCTGTTCGTTTGCCATAGTACCACTCCTCGGTTCAGGGTGTTGGGAAGCACGAAGAAAAGAGCGATTCGGATGATTAATCTTTCACCTCCGACCGACCGTAAATCTGGCGATCGGTCGGCGCCTATTCCCGAACCCTCTGCCCGACAATGAGTTCCGGGAAGGGTAGATATCTTTCGAGCACCTCACGAATGTTGACATACCTCCTGGAGAGGTACGACCCTCCTGTTCAAGTGCCCCAGTTCCATCGACCAGTCCCATCGCCCAACCGTGGAGCACCACGTGCAGGAGCCCACCCAATCCCCTCCAGTCCAGACCACCACTCCGGAGGAGGTAGGGGACGAGTGGGTCAGCCTGGTGGAGGTGGCGCTGGGCGCCCAGGAGCGCCTCCTGCTTTCCGCTGCGTTGATCGTCGTGCTCTG
The DNA here is from genome assembly GCA_007695195.1 of Gemmatimonadales bacterium. GTDB lineage: Bacteria > Gemmatimonadota > Gemmatimonadetes > Longimicrobiales > Gaopeijiaceae > PWLA01. The sequence goes on from REEG01000251.1 coordinate 72,047, forward strand.
GGGCCTCCGCTGGGGTGTCCTGCGCATCCTCAATCGTCATCTGGACGATCCTGGAGACCTCTACCAGTGGCGGAAGGGGACGGGGTATGCGGCAGGCGTCCTGGTTCTGGTCATCCTTGGGGCCATATGGTTCGAGGCGCTCCGGGACCTGGGGACCTTCCTGGGCCTCATCGGGGCCGGGCTCGCCATTGCGCTGCGGGACGTATGGACCAACCTGGCGGGGTGGGCCGTCATCGTGCTTCGGCAGCCCTTCCGTGTGGGCGACCGGATCCAGGTGGGGGAGCACTCCGGCGACGTGGTGGACATCGGACTCCTGCAGTTCTACCTCCTGGAGGTAGGGAACTGGGTCCATGCCGAGCAGACCACCGGGCGAATCCTCCACCTCCCCAACGCCCGGGTCCTGGAGCACTCGGTGGCCAATCACACGGCGGAGTTCCCCTTCGTCTGGCACGAGATCGAGGTGACGGTGACCTTCGAGAGCGATTGGCGCCGGGCGCGGGAGATCCTGCAGCGAATCGTGGAGGAAGAAGCCGGATGGGTGGTGGCGGAGGCGGAGGCCGCAGTGAAGGAGGCCACTCGCCGACTCTTCATCCGGTACGGGACCCTGACCCCCACCGTCTACCTGGCAGCCAATGAATCGGGCGTCCAGCTCACTCTTCGGTTCATGTGCCCGGCCCGACGCCGCCGAATCATGAAGCAGGCGCTCTGGGAGCGCATCCTCGCCGCCTTCGAAGAAGAGGCCCGGATCGAGTTGGCCTACCCCACCCGCCGGGTCATGAACCACTCGGTGGAGGGAAAGCCGGAGTTGCGACCGGTTCCCAGGGACAACACCTGACCCGCTTGCCTGTCCGACCCGCCGCGCTGCCTCCTGCCTGGCTGCCCTGAAGCACCCCCTCGCCGATTGGGGTTGACGCAGGGCTCCGCTCCCTCATTTTTGATAACGGTGTCGCACTATCGATGCTGTCGGCTTCCTGCCCCCGGCTTCCTCCCCCCGGCTTCCAACCACTTTGGGACTGGACATCGTTCACTTGGGGCCCGCCTTGTCCGAACTTCAACGCTTCTGCCTTCGCCCTCCATGCTGGACTGGCTGATCGTGGGAGGAGGGATCCACGGCACCCACCTCTCCCTGGTCCTCCGGGACGCCGGTGTGGCGGAAGGGGCGGTCCGGGTCCTGGATCCGTGGGATGAACCTCTGTGGCGTTGGACGGTGCTCACCGGCCGGACGGGCATGACCTTCCTCCGATCGCCCGGCGTCCATCATGTGGGGCTGGACCCCTACGATCTCTTCCGCTTCGCCGGCCGCCGCCGCGCCCGGGACGACGCCCACTTCCGGGGGCGCTACCGCCGCCCTTCCCTGCAGGTCTTCCAGGATCACGCCTGCGCCCTCTCCCAGGAGCACGGCCTGGGCCGCCTCCGGGTGCGTGGCTGGGCCACGGGGATGACTCGCATCCGCGGAGGGCTCCGGGTCGAGACGGACCGGGGAGGTCTGGAGGCCCGGCGCGTGGTGCTGGCTCCCGGCTCCGCACCCCCCGACCCCCCGCCGGCCTGGGTGGGAGCCCTGGGGAAGGAAGGGGTGCCTGTGGGCCACCTATTCCAGCCCACCCTGGCCATGGAGCCCTTCCAGCGCGCGGCGGCGGCGGCGGATCGGCCGGTCCTGGTCATGGGAGGGGGCCTCACTGCGGTGCAACTGGCGCTGCGACTCGCCGGGGAGGCGATTCCGGTGGTTCTGGTGGCACGTTCACCGGTGGATGTCCACCCCTTCGACTCGGCTCCCGGGTGGCTGGGCCCCAAGTACCTTCACGCCTTCTATCGGGAATCCAGCGCGGCTGCCCGCCGGGCCATGATCCGGACGGCACGGAATCGGGGGTCCGTGCCCGAGGGGGTCGCCGGTGCTCTTCGGGTGGCCCAGGAGAGGGGCGAAGTACGAATGGAGATGGGCGAGGTGGTGGAGGGCCACTCCCGGCCGGCGGGTGGGGCCGTGGTCACCCTGGAGCAGGAGGCAGGGAAGGTGGAGCTGGAGGTTTCGGGCATCCTCCTGGCCACCGGGTGGGGACCGGGTCCCCCGCTGCGCCCGTGGCTCATGGAGACGGCCCGGGAGATGGGTCTTCCCCTAAGCCCATGCGGCTTCCCCATCCCCGAACCCTCCCTTCACTGGGGGGCCGGTATCCACCTTTCCGGAGCATTGGCAGAATTGGAGGTGGGACCGGCCGCCCGGAACATCGTGGGTGCCCGAATGGCGGCGGACCGGCTCCGGGAGTTCGCCCTCCACCCGGCCATTGCCGCGGGGACGGCCGGCACGTCTTTCCGTGAGGGGGTGCAGCGGCGCTGAGGTGGCGGAGCCCGGCACCCTCTCCCGGGTTTGCTGTGCGCAAACGCCCGGCGTATGGTGGATGTGGGTTCGTCGGTTCAAGAACCCATCACATCAGATCAGGAGGTCGCCGCCATGGACCGCTTCTCCCGCTTGGTCCTTCTGGTCATCATGGCCGCCGTCTCTGCCTGCGCCGCTATGGAGACCGCCGAATCCGGGTCCGCCGGCCCTACCGGCGACGCTCCGTCCACGCCACAGGCCGCCGCTGACCCCACACCTGGTCCCACCGGTGAGCCCCAGCACCCCCCTTCCCCCCCTGAGACGTCCGGGGGTGAAGAGGATCTGTGGGAGTCACTTCTCAACGGTGTCAGGGCCCAGGCCAGGGTGTGCGGGGCGGAGCGCTTTTCCGCGGCTCCTCCCCTGCGGTGGGAACCCCGCCTGGGCGCCGCCGCCCGGGAGCACAGTCGGGACATGGCGGCCGCCGGGAGGTTGAGCCACTCGAGCCGCGACGGTCGCACCCCCTGGGACCGGATCGCGGCCACAGGCTACGAATTCTCAAATGTGGCCGAGAATGTGGCGGGGGGTCAGCCCGATCCCCAGGCGGCAGTGGCATCGTGGGTCCAGAGTCCCGGACACTGCGCCAACATCATGAATCCCGACCTCAGGGACTTTGGAGCCGGTGGTGAGCCAGGCGCCACCGGGACGATCTACTGGACCCTGAAGCTGGGCGCGTCATTCTGAGGCGAGTCGCTCCAGGTCCCCATTGAACGGCCAGGGGATCTGAGGTGAACAACGCCGGGGCCCACCCGACGGGTCACCCCAACCACTCCAGGAGCCGGCGGACGGCTCGGGGATTCCCGAAGTATCCGCTGTGTCCCACCCCATCTCCCGCGCCGAAGAGCTCCACGGCGGCGGGCGCCAGGGGGAAGGGGCCCGACTCGGGACCCCGCCAGACGCTGTCGGCCGGCACCACCAGGTCGTTTCCGGCGCCCCGGAAGACCTGCGCCACCAGCGGGCTCATGAAGCTCTTGAGCCCGAACTGGGTGGGGGAGAAGTCCGACGCCAGGGCGAAGTAGCGGCCGGCCCACCCCTCCCCCTCCAGCCGCTGCTCGTCCAGGTTCCCGGGGACCATGGAAGTGAGGCCCCGGAGGCCGTCCACCATCCCCAGCACCACATCCTGCACCACGGCCAGGAGCCCCTGCATGGCGTCGGTCACCCCGTTGTCCGGGAAGAAGGTGAGGAGGTTGGCGTAGACGTCCAGAAGCTGATTGATGTGGGCGGGACTGGCCATGGCGGTGCCCCCGTTGGGGGTCCCGGCGAAGACCACCCGGCGCACCCGGACCCTGGGATCTCCCGCCGTGGCCAACCTCCGGGCCACCAGCCCCCCTCGGGAGTGGGCCACCACATCCAACTCCAGCGGCGCACCTCCGGGAAGCCACTGGAGAAGCTGCTGGATGTTCTCGGCGGGGGTACGGGAGAGGGTGTGATGGTCGAAGGCGAAGACGCGCCCCTGATACCGGGCATGGAGTTCGGCCACCACCCTGGGGTCGAAGCCCCCGAAGGCCCGGTCGGTTCGGCTGAAGGTGCCGTGGATCAGGAGGAGCGCCGGACCCCCTCGCAGCCGCTCCCACTCCGCGGAATCCAGCACCGCCGCCTCCGGACGGGCGAAGTTCTCGGGGGTGAAGGAGCGCACCCGGTAGGGGACCCGGTTTCGCTCCCACGCCGAGGCCAATGACTGCCCCGCCGCCTTCACCACCGCCTCTCCGGCGTGGAAGACCAGGACCTTCACGAACTTCTTCCCCAGCGCCCCCACCAGCCCCCGGGTCCGGGGCGCCTCTTCCATGGGGAGGACGCCCCCCGGCAGACGATAGCGCAGTCTCCGGCCTGGAGGCTCCACCCCTACCGACCGGGTGGCGCCACCCACCTCCTCGCCGAAGTGGAAGCGGAGCACCCCGGCCTCGTCGGCGCTGAGGAGAACCTGCCCCCATCCCTCTCCGGGATCGTCCACCTCCAGGGAGAGGGACGGCTCGGCGCCCCGGGTCCGCGGCGCTTCGGCCTGGATCTCCAGGGTGGCGGAGGTGAGCATCCCGGCGGCCTCCAGCGCCTGGTCCAGGGCATCCGCGGCCTGCTCCGCCACCACCCGGCGATTCTCCCAGCCGTGGGCGGTCACCGAACCGGACAGCCCTGAGCTGATGAGGGTGATCCCGTCGAACCGGGTGGTGGCGCCCTCTTCGGCCAGCACCGAGGAACGCTTCCGCCGCAGCGACACCACCTTGTCCACCACGGTCCAGTCCGACGCCGGCGACTCGGTGGAGGTGAAGGTGATGTCCCGTGTGCCGAACGCGGCGTTTCGCGCCAGGAACTCCAGCGCCGACTGTCCGGCGCTCCGGGTCAGGACTCCGCCACCGGCGTCGAAGGCATCCTGGTGGAGGAAGCTCAGATTCGTGGGCTCCCGGGTGAAGATGAACTTGTACATGTCCGTCCCCTCCTCCTCCCGGGCGCCGTAGCCGTGGTCCGAGTAGGGAAACTCATGGGGGATGTAGAGGTCGAAGTATCCCTGGATGAGAAAGGAGCCCGGCGCCAGGAGGACGCCCTTGGTGTTGTTGGGGTAGAAGCGCTGCACCCGGCCGGTGAGGCCCAGGTTGATGGCGTTGACGTAGAGGTTCTCGCCGGAGTTGTTGTGGAGGCGGAAGGCGATGCGGTCCCCCTCCTCCATGACGATGGATCCGCCTGCCACCTCCGGCTCGGCGATGACGAAGGACGCCGGGTCCGTGCGGGCCCGGGGCGGCGCCGGCGGGGCCCGGAGGAGATCCACCTTCACCCTCCCCGCCAGCTCGCTCCCCCGGTCGGGGTTCTCCAGCGTCATGACCTGCTGGTAGCGGGCCAGCCGCTCCAGGTTCTTCACCAGCCGCTCCACCTCCCGCACCGGTTGGGGGGGCATGCGCAGAGTACCGACCTGGGAGAGCGCGACCCACGCCGGTTCCGCCAGGCCGGGGATGGAGGGCGGCTCGTCGGGCGCCACGGGAGGCGAGACGGCGCCAGGGGAGTGGTGGCGATCCCCATGGGGCGCCGGCTGGGCGGGATCTTCGGGCTCCAGGAGGTGGACCAGGACCCGCGCCGCCTCCGGATCTTCCACGGGGCGGAGGAGGGAGGAGGCCTCCAGCGCGGCGTGGAGCGCCCCACGGGCACCGCTCTGATCGGACCCCGGCACCAGCACCACGTGGACCGGCATCCGGAAGTCCGACCAGGGGTGGGCGGTCTCCACCACCCGGCCGGCAGGCTCCACCGAGGAACCGGGAACGGACTCTTCCACGATGCGGGCCATGGATTCGGTGGCCCGGACCTCCGTCACCTCCACCGCCCCCACCGCATCGTCTTCCCCTCGCCCCCCCGGAGCGAGAACGGACCACGACGACCCCTCCCGCACGCCGTGGGCCGCCCCGCCGGAGATCACCACCTCGTCGCCGGTTCGCGAAGAGACCAGGAGGTAGCGCATGGGTTCGATGGTCTCGACCCCGAAGACCACCCGGTTCACCGCACCCTCCAACTGCGGGTGCTGCCGGTCGTTGGCTCCGGTGATGGCCGCGTACACCCCCTCGAAGACATCGGCGTAGGTGGTGATGGACGATATGGAGGCCAGGGCGCCGTAGAAGTGGAAACTCAGGGCCCCGTGATCCACCCCGGCCTCGCCGGGATATTCGTACGACTTCTCTTCGTTCCGGCAGCCGGCCACCAGGACGTAGCGCGCGCCAAGCCCCGACATGAAGCCCGACGGCCCGGAGCGCGTCCCCCCGCCCCCGGCGCCCCGGGTCCGGGCCACCGCCTCCGGTCGGACCGGGGGTGGCTGCCCCTCGCCCCGGGCGGCGCCCGGCACCGACCGGGCGCGACCGCCTCCCACCTCCCGGGTGATCCCTCCCGAGTGGCAGCTATCGAAGACGAAGGTGACGTGGGGGGTCCGCTGGGTGAGCGCCACCAGGAAGAGGTGGATCTCATTGTCCAGGATGTCCAGGTTGGGGTGGGAACCCCGCCCGGAGTCCCACGGCATGATGGTCTCGTCCTTCCCGTCCTCAGCGCCGCCGTCGTCGTTCCATGCCCAGGAACCGTGGCCCGAATAGTGGACCACCACGATGTCGCCCTCTCCGGTCTCGTGCACCAGCGCATCGAAGGCGGCGAGGATCCCCTCCCGGGAGGCCTCCTGATTCAGGAGGAGCCGCACCTGCTCCTCCGGGAATCCGAAGGTGGTGCGGAGGACCTCCGCCGCCAGGCGGGCGTCGTTCACACACCCCCTCAACTGCTCCCACGGCTTGAGGAACGGATAGTCATCGATCCCGATGCAGAGGGCCCGACGCTGCGGTGCAGGCATGATTCAAAGCTCCGGAGGAGGGGA
>REEG01000266.1 GCA_007695195.1 Gemmatimonadales bacterium
GGGATTCAACGGGTGAGCGAATGGTGGAGTCAACGAGACGGACACGAAACGGCTGGGGAGTCAACGAAAAGAACCCGACCCCCTCACCTGGGGAGTCGGGTTCCGAACTCCGGGCACCCCGTGGCGGAGCCCCGAAGAGCGTCGGGTCCTGGAGAGGCCCCGACGTACACAACCGGGAGGCTCAGGAGGTGCCGGGCGACCCGGTGAAGAAGAACTGGACCCAGTTCGACGCCGATGTGTCGAAGTTCCCGGACCGGCTACCGCCTCGGGTGATCTCCCGGAAACTCCCGAAACGGGTAAGGCATGGCTTCTCGTACATACGTTCCGCTCTCGCGCAGAAGGGTAGAGGCCGGAATCCTCCGGCAGGCGGTGCCCGAACCGGGACCTGTGGCTCAATATTGGCCTTCATGACGCGGATTGGCAAGAGTCCTGCCACTCCGCGTCCTACTCCTGCCACTCCGCGTCTCACCCCTCCCCATCCGGGTCCCGCTCGAGCCACTCCCCGGTCCGCCGGAGCCACTCCTCGGCCAGGAGGGTGCTCACGAGCTGCACCTCCCACCGGCGCCCCTCCTCCTGGCTTCGGGAGAGGCGCTCGGCCACCTCCCCGGCCCGGAGCACCCCCAGCACCTCGCCCACCCACGGGTCCCGCTGGGCGGTGAGGGCGCGAAACCGCTCCGGCGCCTCCCGGTCGAATCGACCCCGAAAGTAGCCTTCCGCCGTGCCGGTCTTGTGACGACCGGGGCGTGGATCCAGTAGGAGGTCGGGGAGTCGGCCACGCATGGCCTCCCGAAGGAGCACCTTGTTCTTCCCGGGCTGGTTGAACTCGTGGAAGGGGCGAGCCAGGGAGAAGCGCACCAGACGGTCGTCGTACATGGGCATGCGAAGCTCCACCCCCTCGTGGCGCATGAGATCGAAGAGGGCGGCGCAGACCCGGGGAAAGGCGGGGAACATGAGGCCCCAGGCCCGGTTCCGGTCCGTGACGCTCCGGTAGGGGCGGAGGAAGGTGGCGTCGTGCCAGCGCCGATCCGCCTCCAGCATGGCGCGGAGGGTCTCGGCCGAGGCGGCGGTCCACGGAGGCATGGGCCGTTCGAAGGGCCGGGAGACGACGCGCCGTCCCCGGACCCGTTCCACCAGATCCAGGAGCTCGGGCGGGAGCGCCGGCCGGAGGCAGTGCTGGACGAAGGCCCCCACCCCCCGATAGCCCCGCTCCCGGAAGAAGCGCCGGAGCCGGAGCCACCGGCCCCGGCGGAGGAGATCGGCCATGACCCAGTCCGAGACCCAGAAGACGTTGTCGCCGCCGTGGCCGTTGAAGATGACGCGCACCCCTTCCTCCCGAGCCGCCCGGGCCAGCGCCCTGTTCTGCCCCTCGAAGGCGTGGCCCGCCGGCGAGGACCGGCTCCGGATCCGAACCGGATCGTCCTGGAAGAGGGGGAGCGCCATGGTCTCGATCCATTGCACCGGGAGGCCGTAGCGCTCTGCGGCGGCCCGGACGTACAGCTCCTCGTTTCCCGGATCCCCCTCCGGGTAGGCGAAGGAGAGGATCCGCACCAGAGGGGGCGGGCCCGATCCCCCGTGGAGCGACGCCAGGACGGCGGTGGAGTCCTGCCCGCCGCTCATGGCCAGGGCGATGCCGCCGGGGTGGGCGCGGGTCACGGCGGCCTGGGCCAGGAGCCGGGCCAGCGTCTCGGGGGCCTGCGCTTCCGGGAGGGCTCTCCAGCGGGGATCGGGGCCTGCGGCCCAGAACCGGCGGACTTCGAAGGGAACGGGACCCGGAACGAGAGTCGGATGGGGACCGCCGGCGCCTGATGGCGCCGCCCCCGGGTGCCGGGAGTCCGGCCAGGGAGGAGGGCCTCCCAGGGGCCGAGCCAGGAGGAGGTGGCCGGCAGGGAGTTCCCGCACCCCCTCCCACGCCGTCCGGGTCCCGTCGCCCTCCTGGAGGGAGATGGCGCGGAGCACCCCCTCCGGGTCGAAGGGCGGAACCGGGGTGCCGCCGAAGGCCACCAGGGGGTGTGGCGTGGACGCCACCAGGAGGAGCCCGGGGAGGGCACGGTAGAAGAGGCTCCGCGCGCCGAATGGATCCCGGGCCGCCAGGAGCCGGCCGGCCTCGCCATCCCAGAGGCAGAAGGCGTAATCGCCCTCCACCACCTCCACCATGGAGGCGCCGTGAATCCGGTAGGCGGCCGCCAGGAGGGCCCCCGGCGCCGGGTCAGGACCGGGATCGCTCCCGCGGCGAAGGAGGGCGTGGGTGAGGTGGTCCCGGTAGTAGAGCGCCGCGTCGGAGACGGCGGCCACCGGGCCGTCCCGGGTCACCCGGGCGGGGCCGGCGATCCCCACATCCTCTTCCCAACGGTCCCGCACCACCGCCAGTCGGACGCCGGGGGCGGCGAAAACGTCCAGCCGCTCCCTCCCCCGGTGGGAGTGGTCCCGGAGGAGGCGGCCGAAGCCGTCCGCCTCGATTCCGTCCGCCCCCGGCCCCACCGCCGCCAGGATCCCGCTCACCGGCTACTCACACGTCGAACTCGATGCCCTGGGCCAGGGGGAGGGTCCGCCCCCAGTTGATGGTGTTGGTCTGGCGGCGCATGTACGCCTTCCACGAATCGGAGCCGGACTCGCGGCCGCCGCCGGTCTCCTTCTCCCCACCGAAGGCCCCGCCGATCTCGGCACCGCTGGTGCCGATGTTCACGTTGGCGATGCCGCAGTCCGAGCCCCGGGCGCTGAGAAAGGCCTCGGCCTCCCGGAGATCATTGGTGAAGATGGACGAGCTGAGGCCCTGGCGAACCCCGTTCTGGAGAGCAATGGCCTCGTCCAGCTCCCGGTAGCGCATGAGGTAGAGGATGGGGGCGAAGGTCTCTTCCTGGACGATGGGCATGTGGTTCTCGGCCAGGCAGATGGCAGGGCGCACGTAGTTGCCGCCCTCGAAGCCCTCCCCCTCCAGGATCTCACCGCCGAAGAGGACCTCGCCTCCGGCTTCCCTGACCTCACGGAGCGCCGCCTGCATGGCGGCGGCGGCCTCGGCGTCCACCAGGGGTCCCACCAGCGTCTCCGGATCCAGCGGGCTGCCGATGCGGAGGCCGGCGTAGGCCCGGATGAGCCGGTCCTTCAACTCGTCGAAGACGGCCTCGTGGACGAAGAGGCGGCGGGTGCTGGTGCACCGCTGACCGGCCGTTCCGGCGGCGCCGAAGACGATGGCACGCACCGCCAGATCCAGGTCGGCCCGGTCCGAGACGATGATGGCGTTGTTGCCGCCCAGCTCGAGGAGGGTGCGGCCCAGGCGCCCTGCCACGGTCCTGCCCACCTCCCGGCCCATGGGGATGGAGCCGGTGGCCGAGACCAGGGGGATCCGGGGGTCGGTGGTGAGGAACTCGCCCACCTGGCGCCCTCCCTGGATGACGGAGAAGATCCCCTCGGGGAGGTCGTTCCGCTCCAGGACCCGGGCCACGATGCGCTGGACCGCCACGGCGCAGAGGGGCGTCTTCTCCGACGGCTTCCAGATGATGACGTCGCCGCAGACGGCGGCGAGCATGGCGTTCCAGGCCCACACCGCCACCGGGAAGTTGAAGGCGGTGATGACCGCCACCGGACCCAGGGGGTGCCACTGCTCGTAAAGGCGGTGCTCGGGGCGCTCCGAGGGCATGGTCTTCCCGTAGAGCATGCGGGACTGGCCCACGGCGAAGTCGCAGATGTCGATCATCTCCTGGACCTCGCCCTTCCCCTCCTCGACGATCTTGCCCATCTCGTAGGCCACGAGGCGCCCCAGGTCGTCCTTGTGGGCCCGGAGTTCGTCGCCGATCTGTCGAACGATCTCGCCCCGGCGGGGCGCCGGCACCTCACGCCAGACCCGGAACGCCGCTTCGGCCCGCTCCACCACATGGTCGTACTGGGCCCGATTCGTGCTGGACACCGTTGCGATGAGACTCCCGTCCACCGGGGTCGAGCTGCGGAGCGTTGCGGGATCGTCCGGACCCGTGGCAGGATCCAGGGAGTGCCGCCCGGTGGAGGTGCCCGGCAGGTGAACGCCGTCCACGCCCAGGCGGGCGAGGAAGGAGAGGTCGGTATCAAGACGTACAGGCATGTTCTTCGTCCGAGGCAGGGGGGGGTGGAGCCAAACGCGGCCGATGCCGCGCCGCAAAGCTCGGGCCGGCCACCGAGGTAGGATGTCCAGCTCCCAAAGTGCCAGAGGGGCCCCGGCGAATCAACCGCCGGCCTGACGCCCTACCTGCCGCTGCAGCCACTCCTCTACGGCCAGCGTAGTGATGAGGTGGACCTCCCAACTGTGATCGCCGGCCAGGTTTGCGGTGAGGCGGCTCTGGTACGTCCGGGGCGAGACGAGCCCCAGCTCTTCCAGGATCCACGGCTGGTCCAGAGCGGAGAGCCGCCCGCCAATCTCGGTCCGAAATCGCTTCCTGGAGTACTCCACGATCATCCCAGTCTTCCACTTTCCCTCAAGCCGGGGAGCAATGACCTGGTCCGGAAGTCTCTCCTTCATGGAATCGCGAAGGAGGGGCTTCAACTCTCCGGGCCGGGTCATCTCTTCAATGGGGCGAGCCAGCGCGAAGGACACGATCCGCCCATCGTAGAAAGGAAACCGGAGTTCCACACCCTCGTCGCGGGCCAGATCGAAGAGCGAAGCGCAGACCCGGGCGAACATGGGGTCGGAGGCGGACCAAGCGCGAAGCCGACGCTCCACCCGTCCATGATTTGCCAGGACCGCCTCGGCGTAGGCAGTTCGATCCAGGCGTCTCATCTCTCCAAGCAGCTCGTCGGGCGGTGTGATCCACGGCGGGAGGGGTTGCTCGAAGGGCCGGGAGTTTATGGGGCGTCCACGAAGCCTTTCCACCGCATCGAGAAAGGGGAGGGGAACAGCCGGTCGGAGCGCGAAATCGCGGAACGTACCCCACCTGCCATACCCTCGACTACGGAAGAAGCGGCGGAGTGCAAACCAACGACCCTGACGCAGAAGGTCTCCCATTACCTGGATGGGTCCGAAGATCATGTTGTCGCCTCCGTTACCGTTCAGGAGCACCCGCACCCCGCGCTCCCGAGCCGCTCGTGCCAGCGCCCTGTTCTGGCTCTCGTGGATGTGACCTTCCGGAAACAGTCGTCGCTCAATTTGCTGAGGGGACCGATCCAGAAGGCCAAGGTAATCGGTCTCGACCCAGTGGATGGGAAGACCGAAAGCCCGAGCGACGGCGTTGACGTACTCGTCCTCGTTGGCCGGGTCGTCCCGGTGGTAGCGAAAGGAGAGGATGTGCAGGGGCGAGGGAGGGGGCGCCTTGCCGCCGAAGTAGGCTCCCGCCAGGGCGGTGGAGTCGTACCCTCCACTCATGGCCAGGGCGGCTCCGACCTCTGGGATGCGATCCGCCACGGCCCGTTGAAGCCGGTGTGCCAGCGCACCTGGCGCCGCGTCAGAGGCGAGGGCACCCATGCCAGGATCCGCAGCTGGAAACCAGAAGCGGCGAATTCGAGGGCGCAGTGCGTGACCATCAAGCTGTGCTGTGGGATTCTCCTCCAGGGACACTTCAAGTAGATGGCCGGGGGGAAGCTCACGAACTCCTTCCCACGCCGTCGCGCGTGAGCCCCCCGGCTGCATGACCAATGAACGAAGGAGCCCGCCGGGGTCGAAGGGCGGGACGACGCCGTCGAGCTCCACAAGAGGGTGGGGCGTGGATGAAACGAACACGCTCCCGTCGATTGCACGAAAGAAGAGAGTACGGGTCCCAAAGGGATCTCGTGCGGCCAGCAGGGTCCGGGTCGACGCATCCCAGGCTACGAAGGCGTAGTCTCCCTCGATCCGCTCAAGACACCGTTTTCCCCAAATGCGAACCGCAGCCGCCAAGAGCTCCGGTGGTGCCAGGGACGCAGGCCGGCAACCTGCCCTTTCCAGAGATTGACCCAACTCTTCCGTGCCGTAAACCGCCGCATCCGACACGAGAAACACCGGACCGCAACGGGCGATACGGGCCGGCCCAGCCACAGTGTCCGGGGTCTCCCACCGGTCCCGGACTACCCCGAGGGCCATCGATTCTGAGTGGTAAGTGTCTACGCACTCGGAGCCCCGCCCTGGAATACAGGACAAGAGGCGCAAGACTCCATCAGAAGTGCGCCCGCTAAGCCACGACCCTGCGATCGCGAGAACGCCGCTCACGCGTATCCTCGGCGATACTGATGAGACGAAGGCCTGGCGGGCTGAGCCCCCCCAACCCACCGAGGCAAGATCTAGCTTATGTCATGAGGTCCTGGCGCTCTGCGGAAAACTCCAGAAGGCGGCCGAGTCACCGACGCCGGCCGTCTGGCCGGATCGAGTGAGTTCACGGAAGGTGCCGAACCGCTGCAGAGTTGGTTTCTGATACATAGGAAGATTCTATCC
>REEG01000280.1 GCA_007695195.1 Gemmatimonadales bacterium
CTGACACCGCAACAGGCCGCCGAGGCCCCTCGCTTCCGCAGCTACGAGGGCCGGCGGGTATCGGTGGAATCTCGCCTTCCGTCGTGGGTCATGGATGGATTGGCGGAGCGGGACCACGAACTCCGACCGGTGGATGGATGGACAGCCCCGTTCGGAAACCTCCAGATCGTTCGGCGGTCTCCCGACGGGATCCTGCGGACGGGCGCGGACATGCGCAGGGAGGCGGCCGCTCTGGCCTACTGAGGTGGATCATCGGTCCCGGGCAGGATGACCTCCACGGTGGTCCCTGCGCCGGGACGGCTCTCCAGATTCACCTGAGCTCCGCTCCGGGTGGCGATCCCGTACACGGTGGACAGCCCGAGGCCGACCCGCTGGCCGTGCGGTCGGGTTGTGAAGAAGGGGTCGAAGGCCCGTCGACGGACATCCTGCGTCATGCCGGGACCGGTGTCGGACACCCGGATGACGCAGGTGGGTGACCCACCCACTTCAGATGGTCCGTTCCCGCCCGGTAGAACCGGCTGCGGTATCCCGGACCCAGGGGACACCGCAATGGTCACCATCCCACCATGCGGCATGGCATCCCAGGCGTTGCGGAGCAGGTTCCGGACGATCTGGTCCAGGTGCCTTGGGTCCATGTAGATGTTGGGGGAGGCGGGATCCGCATCCAGGTGAATATTCAACCGATCGCCGAATTCCCCCCGGTATCGGGGCAGGCGGCTCCGGAGTTCGGTGGATGGACAGAGCGACCGGGGACTGCTCGGATCTCTTCGGCCCAGCGCCAGAAGCTGACTGACCAGGCCCGCAGCCCGCTCGGAAGCCCGTTCAACCTGTGCCGACCCGTCGATCTCAAGACCCGCATGGGCCAGATCCTCCTGGACCAGAGCGTTCTCCATGCGGATCACGGTGAGAATGTTGTTGAACTCGTGGGCGACCCCTGCCGCCAGGTCTCCCACCACCTCCATCCGCCGCGCTCCCTGGAGCTTCCGTTCCGCACGAACCAGTTCCCGTTCGGCCTGAGCCCGGGCCTCCAGGGTACGATTGAATTCCTGGGCCAGCAGATCCAACTCCTTGGGGCCCCGCAGTTCAATCCGCCGGGAGGAGTTCTCCGCAGCGGCTCTGGCATCCGTGGTGAACCCTCGCACCACGGCTCCCAGGGAGCGGTGGAACAATCCGGCCAGGATCCCCACCAGGAGAATCAAGCCTCCCGCAAGGCCCCCGCTCCGGATCGCCGACGAGCGAATCGGACCGTACACCTCTGATTCGGGAACTCCCACGAATACCACCCATTCGGCACCGGGGATGGGTGCGAAACCCCAGAGGCGGTCCACTTCATCTCCTCCATGGGTCCGGCTGAGCCCTGCGCCCTCAAGGAGATCGTTTCCACTCACGGGCCCCCACAGGATGGGCCGTCCCACCCAATCTTCCCAATCCTCGGATCGGGCCACCACAACTCCGTCCAGGGCCCGACCAACGGTCACAACGGCACCCTCCGGCAGACTCCTGGGCGTAAGCAGTTCCTGGAGCCTTTCGAGTTCCAGCATGGCCACCGCAGCACCTCGGGGTGGCGCGTCAGGTGTGGCTCCTGGGATGGGAACGCCCACCGTCACTCCCATCCGATCCGTCAGTCCCCCCGGGGCCGGACTCCCGAAGAGGATCTCTCCACTTTCAATGACCGACTGAACGAAGGCCAACCGGTCCGGAACGGGCTCGGTTCGTCGATCCCCCAGGACCCCCCACGATGTGCACAGGAGTTCCGCCGCCGGTCCAAATCCAGACACCTCCCCCACCGTGGGCACGGCATTCCTGAACGATCGAAGGTGGGTGTGACAGCTCGCTTCATCGGAGGTTTGCCACCATGGGTCCCGGGCCAACTCCCCCAGGAGGGCGTCCACATTGAGCAGAGTCCGCTCCAGGTGAACCGCGTGGGCTTCCGCCAGACTCAGGACACCCCCTTCAGCCTGGGCCACCCGCACCTGGTACTGGGACCAGATGCTATGGGCCAAAAGGCCCACCATGGGAAGAACCGCCAGACCCAGGAGAACCAGGATTCGGCTCCGGAGGGAGAGGTTCGAGAACAGGGAATGTTCCTCCGGGCATTAATGTGGCGGCCACAACCTGCATCGAAACCAGAATATCTTCTGCAGAAGTGGTGCCCGGAATAGGCGGAGCGTCAATCCGGCGTCAATTCCCCTGTTCTCGCGCCCTATGGGATTTGAGGTCGGGCCCCATCGCCTCGTATCTCATGCCGACCATCCACCTCCCGCACCAAACCGTTGCAGAGTAGACCCACCACCAAGAGGCCCGCCATGATGTACATGGTCAGGGTATAGGCGTCGGCGGGAGGAACCCCCGCCCGGATCCGCCCTTCCCGGAGGTAGTTCACCAGCACCGGACCCAGCACCCCGGCAGTAGACCAGGCGGTGAGGAGCCGACCATGGATGGCACCCACCTGAAAGGTGCCGAACAGATCGCGCAGGTAGGCGGGAATGGTGGCGAACCCTCCCCCATACATGCTCATGATGACCGCAAAGGCCGCCACAAAGGGGACGATGGAGTCCATTCGCCCCAGGGAGGGGACCAGGGCGTACAGCACGGCACCAAGGCCAAAGTAGATGGCGTACACGCCCTTCCGCCCGATCCGGTCCGAGAAGGACGACCAGAGAAACCGCCCCACCAGGTTGAAGAAGCTCAGGAGCACCACGAAAAGGGCGGCGAGCTCCACCCCGGCCCGCTCCGGGAACATCTCCTGGATCATGGGTGAGGCCTGGCCCAGCACCCCGATCCCCGCCGTCACATTCACGCACAGCATGACCCAGAGGAGCCAGAACTGGGGTGTCCTGAGGGCCCGGTCGGCGGACACATTTCCCTGGGTGATCATCTTTCCGGCGTGCTGGGACGAAGAGTATCCCTGGGGCGCCCACCCCTCGGGAGGGACCCGGACCAGGATCACCCCCACCATCATGAGGACCAGGTAGAGGAGACCCATGACCGCAAGGGTTTCCCGCACCCCCACCGAGTCGGGGCCGGCGAACTGGTTCATGAGGGCGACGGCTAGCGGGGATCCCACCATGGCCCCACCACCGAACCCCATGATGGCCATCCCCGTGGCCATGCCTGGACGGTCGGGAAACCACTTGATCAGCGTGGACACCGGGGAGATGTAGCCGATCCCCAGGCCGATCCCTCCCAGGACGCCGTACCCCAGGTAGACGATCCAGATGTTGTGGAGGTGCACCCCCAGGGCCGAGACCAGGAAGCCGCCGCTGAAGCAGAGGGCCGAGACGAACATGGCCTTCCGGGGACCCACCCGCTCGAGCCAGGTCCCGAAGAGGGCGGCGGAGAGGCCCAGGAAGATGATGGCGATGGAGAAGATCCACCCCACCGTCGTGAGGCTCCAGTCTTCCGGGGCCGGAGCTTGGACCCCCACGATCCGGGTGAGGGGCAGGTTGAAGACGCTGAGGGCATAGACCTGCCCGATGGCCAGGTGGATGGCCAGCGCAGCCAGGGGAATGAGCCACCGGTTGTACCCAGGAGGCGCAACCGTCCGGCTTCTATCCAGGAACGAGGCCACGGAAGTGCGCCCGGAGCTCAGAAGACCGGAAGTCCGGTTCGACGAAAGCGCCCCCTGGCGTCCTCCACCGCCTCATCCGTGGGCTCCGGCGTACCGGCCAGGCGATTCTCCACCCCCAACTCGGCCCACTTCCAGTCACCCATCTTGTGGTACGGCAGCACCTCGACCCGCTCCACATTCCCAAGTCCGCGGACGAATTCGGCCAACCCGTCCACGGCTTCGGGATCGTCCGTGTACCCGGGCACCAGGACGTACCGGAGCCAGACCGGGATCCCCCGCGCCGCCAGGCGACGGGCGAAGACCAGGGTCGGTTCCAGCTCCCGGCCGGTGAGCTCCAGGTACCGATCCGGACGGATGTGCTTGATGTCCAGAAGCACCAGGTCCGTCACCGACAGGAGGCGTTCGTCGGCGCGGGCACCCAGGAACCCGGAGGTATCCAGCGCAGTGTGAATCCCCATCTCGCGGCACCCGGTGAAGAGAGAGCGCACGAAGTCGGGCTGCCCCAGCGGTTCACCCCCGGATGCCGTGACGCCGCCCCCGGCCCGGATCAGGAAATCCCGGTTCCGTGCAATTTCCCGGAGTTGGGTATAGCTGTCTGTCTCCCGCCCGCACCGGAAAGGCCGGGCGTCGGGATTATGGCAATAGAGGCACTCCAGAGGGCACCCCTGAAGGAAGAGGACCCGTCGGATCCCCGGACCATCCAGTGTCCCTGTGGACTCCACCGAGTGGAGCCACCCCTTCACGTTTTCCACGGTCTCCGTCGGCAGCAACGGATCCCTCAGCGCAGTGCGTGGAAGGTCCGGGAGATCACATCCTCCTGCTGCTCCCGGGTGAGCTTGTTGAAGTTCACCGCGTACCCCGACACCCGAATGGTGAGCTGCGGATACTCCTCCGGATGCTCCATTGCGTCCATGAGAGTCTCGCGGTTGAACACATTAACGTTCACGTGGTGCCCGCCTTCGCGGAAGTAACCGTCCAGGAGCCCCACCAGGTTGGTGGCACGGTCGTTCTCTTCCCGGCCCAGGGCCCCGGGCACAATGGAGAAGGTGTAGGAGATGCCGTCCAGGGCGTGCTCATAGGGCAACTTGGCCACCGAACGCATACTGGCCACGGCCCCGTGCAGATCCCGCCCGTGCATGGGGTTGGCCCCGGGCGCAAAGGGCTCGCCCCGCTTGCGGCCGTCGGGGGTGCTTCCCGTCTTCTTCCCGTAGACCACGTTGGAGGTGATGGTGAGCACCGACTGGGTGGGAACGGCGTTCCGGTAGGTGGGTTGGCGGTTCATCTTGGCCATGAAGCGCTCCACCAGCTCGCGGGCCATGTCGTCGACGCGGTCATCGTCGTTTCCGAAGGCCGGGTATTCGCCCTCCACCTCGAAGTCCACGGCGATCCCCCGCTCGTCCCGGTGGATCCGTACATCCGCGTACCGACAGGCACTCAGGGAATCCGCCACCACCGACAGCCCGGCGATCCCGCATGCCATGTTCCGGAGCACGTCCCGGTCGTGGAGCGCCATCTCCAGCCGCTCATAGTAGTACTTGTCGTGCATGTAGTGGATGGCGTTGAGGGCGTTCATATACACCCCCGCCAGCCAGTCCATCATGGCATCCAGGCGAGGCATGAGCTCGTCGTAGGTGAGCCGGTCCCCGGCGATGGGGCTCAGCGCCGGCCCCACCTGCTCGCCGCTGATCTCGTCGCGCCCCCCGTTGATGGCGTAGAGCAGGACCTTGGCCAGATTGGCCCGGGCCCCGAAGAACTGCATCTGCTTGCCGATGCGCATGGCCGAGACACAGCAGGCGATCCCGTAATCATCTCCCCAGAACTCCTGCATCAGGTCGTCGTTCTCGTACTGCAGCGACGACGTATCGATGGAGATCTCGGCGCAGAAGCGCTTGAAGGCTTCCGGCAGCCGCTCCGACCAGAGAACGGTAAGGTTGGGCTCCGGAGCCGGCCCAAGATTCCGCAGGGTCTGGAGGAAGCGCATGGAGGACCGGGTCACCAGGGTCCGACCGTCGAGCCCCATCCCGCCGATGGCCTCGGTCACCCAGGTCGGGTCGCCGGAGAAGAGTTCGTCGTAGTCCGGTGTGCGCATGAACCGGACCATGCGAAGCTTCATGACGAAGTGGTCCACCAGCTCCTGGGCTCCGGCCTCGTCCAGCGTCCCTTCCGCCAGATCCCGCTCCACGTAGATATCCAGGAAGGTGGAGACGCGTCCCAGGGACATGGCTGCCCCGTTCTGCTCCTTCACCGCCGCCAGATAGGCGAAGTAGAGCCACTGGAAAGCCTCCGGTGCATTGGTGGCGGGCCCTCCGATATCGAATCCGTGGGCCGCCGCCATGCTCCTGAGCTCACCCAGCGCCCGGATCTGCTCGTTGAGCTCTTCCCGGAGGCGCAGGGTCTCCTCGTCCAGGGAAGCCACCTCCAGGGAATCGAGTTGGGCCTCCTTGTCCTCTACCAACCGGTCCACCCCGTAGAGGGGCACTCGCCGGTAGTCCCCGATGATGCGGCCCCGAGCGTAGGAGTCGGGGAGGCCCGTGACGATTCCCGACGAGCGGGCGCGCCGGATGTCGGCGGTGTAGGCGTCGAAGACCCCGTCGTTGTGGGTCTTGCGGATGCCCCGGAACGCCGCCTCCGTCGCCGCGGAGATCTCGAACCCGTGGCTCTCCAGCGCCTTCTTGGCCATGCGGAATCCGCCGAAGGGCATGAGGGCTCGCTTCAATGGCTGCTCGGTCTGGAGCCCCACGATCCGCTCCAACTCCCGCTGGATATAGCCGGGCTCATGGGAGGTGATCCC
>REEG01000242.1 GCA_007695195.1 Gemmatimonadales bacterium
GCCCGTCACGCTCACGGCACCTCCCAGTCGTACTCCATGTAGGCCGCCGTCTTACGCGCCACCTCTTCTCCCAGGAGCCGGCCCACCACGTAGAGACTCATGTTGATTCCCGCGGAGATGCCGCCGCTGAGAACAATGCGGCCGTTGTCCACATACTTGACGTCTCGCACCAGCGTCGCCGTTGGGGCCAGTTCGGCCAGCATCTCAAAGGACCCGTGGTGGGTCGTGGCCTCGAGCCCGTCCAGTAGCCCCGCCTTGGCCAGCAGGTAAGATCCCGTGCAGACGGAGAGGAGCCGCTCCACCCGCTCCGCCTGCTGCCGGATGTAGTCGACGACGCCGGCGTTGTGGATCAGTGGCCGGGTTCCCCAGCCACCGGGAATCAGGAGGATGTCGGGATCGGGCGCCTCCTCCAGATCATGGTCCGGAATCACCCTCAAGCCATTCCGGGCCACGATGGTGCGCTGCTCGGGGGCGATGAGATAGACATTGAACGCCCCCTCGCTGAAATAGTTGGCCACGCTGAAGACTTCGAATGGGCCGCAGAAGTCCAGGACTTCCACGTCATCGAAGATCATGATCGCCAGGTTACGGGCCATGGGGCGTCTCCCTTCTTCCCTCACCCATCCACCGCCGGCCCACCCTCCGGCTCGAGCCAGTGGACGAACCAGCTCCGGAGGCGGGTGAGGCGGTCCACCAGAAGCCAGGGCTCACCGGTGCGGGAGAGGCCGTGGGACGACCGGGGGTAGCGGACGAACTCCACCGGGACCCCCAGGATGTCCAGCGCCCGGAACCACATCTCCCCGTCCTGCATGGGGGTGCGGTGGTCGTACTCGCTGTGGATGATGAGGGTGGGGGCGGTGACGTTCTCCACGTACGACCAGGGCGAGGCGGCCCGGTAGCGCTCCCGCTCTTCCCACGGGGTGCCGAAGAACTCGAACTCCAGCGTTCCCAGGGCGTCGGAGGTCCCGTGGAGGGTCTCCAGGCTCACAATGGAGCGGCTGGTGACGGCGGCGGCGAAGCGGTCGCTCCGGGCGGTGAGCCAGTTGGTGGCGTACCCACCGTAGCTTCCTCCCCCGACCCCCAGGCGTGCCGGGTCGATCTCCGGGTAGCGCTCCAGGACGGCGTCCACTCCGGTGAGGAAGTCCTCCTCGTCCACCAGCCCCCACTCACCCCGGGTGGAGTACATGAAGTCATGGCCGTACCCCGACGAGCCCCGGGGATTGGGGTAGAAGACGTAGAACCCCGCCGCCGAGAGGACGTGGAAGGTCTGGAAGAAGGTGTTCCCGTACATGGCGTGGGGCCCGCCATGGATCTTGAGCACCATGGGGCGCGACGCGGGCCCGGGTCGGGCGCCGTCCGCCTCCACCGGGGCGATGACCCACCCCTCCACCTCGGTCCCGTCGCCCACGGTCCAGGTGATGCGCTCCGGGGCGTTCAGGATGAGGCCGTCCATCCAGGCGTCGTTGAAGTCGGTAAGGCGAACCTCACCGCTCCCATCGCCGGCGGCCACGAAGACCTCGCCGGGCTGCACGGCGTCGGTGCTCACGTACGCCATCCAGGCGCCGTCGTGGGATTCGGAGACGTTCTGGAGTTGGCGGTCTCCCCGGGTCACAGCCACCGGGGCGGCCGCAGGCGAAGTGCTGCCGCTCCCGCCGGCCCCACCCAGGGTGATCTCGTAGATGTGGCGATTCCCGTGGTGGGCGGTCTCGAAGCGGATGCGGTCTCCGTCGGGCGTGAAGCGGGGGGCGCCCAGCGCCAGCTCACGGCTGTCGGCCACCACCTCTTCCACGTCTCCCGGCGTCCCGTCGGCCCTCACCGGCACCACCACCAGCTCGGTGGGGTCCGCCGGCTCCCGGGTCCGGAGGAAGGCCAGGTGGCTTCCGTCCGGGGCGAAGGCCGGGGCCGAGTGCACGCCCTCACCGGGGGTCAGCCGCCGTACCTCTCCCCCATCCCGGGCCACCATGTAGAGGTCCGAGAGGCGGCTGTATGGATCGGTGTGGGCGAGCTCGTTTCCGGTGAAGACGATCCGGCGTCCGTCCGGCGACCAGACCGGGCCTCCCACATCGAAGGCCACATCGGTGATCTGCCGGGCCTCCCCACCTGAGGCCTCCACCACGAAGAGCTGGCTCCGGGGCTGGGCGTCGGGGTGGGGGAGCAGGGGGAGGGTGCCGTCGCTCTTGTACCGGGAGTGGGTGATGACCCGGCCGTCGAAGCGCTCGGCGTCGGCGGTCTCGGTGATGGCGTCGGGGGCGATCCACCCCGGGCGCGGGCCCTGCCGCTCCTCGCTCTCCGGTCGGGTGACGTAGGCGATCCAGGCGCCGTCCGGCGACCAGATGGGTGCCGCCTCCACTCCCGGGATCCGGAACGCCTCGCCGCCGGGGCCGTCGGTGCGGAGGAACCAGGTGGACGACTCGCCGTCCCGGCGAGACTGGAACGACAGGAGTCGCCCGTCCGGCGACCACCGGGGGCTGGACGAGTCCCGGGTGGGGTCGGTGAGGGGGATGGGCTCGCCCACCGGACGCCCTTCCTCCACCTCCACCAGCCAGATCCGCCGATTGCGGCCGTTTTCCTCTTCCGAGACGGTGGTGACGGTGAAGGCCACCCGGTCCCCGGCGGGGGAGAGGGCCACGTCGCCCACGAAGGTCATCTGGTAGTAGTGGGCCGGGACGACGCCCCGGGTCTCGTCGGGGTCGGCGTGGGCGTGGGCCGGCGCCGCCAGGAGCCCCAGGAAGAGAAGGGAGACCAGGAGACGCACGGCGGGGCGGGCGGCGGAAGAGCGGGAGCGGGTCATGATCAGCCTCGTTGGGATCCGCGGCGCCCCCGGAGTCCGGTGGCACCCTTCAGCCCCACAAAGTAGAGCGGGGTCAGGAGAAGAAGGAGGAAGGTATACCGCAGCGTGGCCTCCTGGAGGAAGGCGACCACGAAAGGCGCCACCACCGAGACCAGGAGGATGAGGGCACTGAACGAGTTGCCCCGGTAGGCAATGCGGGCCAGGAGGGGCGGGAAGGGCGCCGCTACCAGACAGAGAACGGGCAGGAACCAGCCCACCCCGCTATCGCCGAAGAGGAGAAGGGCGATGAGGAGCAGGAGCGCGCTGTGCCCGAAGGAGGCATACCAGAGCATCCGTACCCGCTGATGGGCGAGGCGGATGGAGGGGGCCAGCTCCCGGGGCTTTCGGGGGCGGCCGTCACTTCCTCCCTTTGACTTCCGTTTGGGCGAACCCTTGGGCATGGTGCTGGACGGGTGTGGGGCAACGGCGGATGGTCACTTCCGTCCCTTCCGGGGTAAAGAAAACAGAGGGACGGATGGGCCTCGGCAAACCGGAGGGGCCCGAGGACCGCTTCAGGAGAATTAGGATCATGACTCGAGGGAAATTCCACAACAAGGGCCGATGGGTCCGGCTCATCCTGGCGGCCGTTCTCATCCCCATCCTCACCGCCGGGTGCTTCCTCCGGAGCGACCGGGACAATGGGGATCCCTTCCAGGGGCGGGACCGCTCGGGGCCCATGGTCCTGGAAGTCATGAACGACAACTTCAACGACGCCCGGATCTACACCCTCTGGAACGGGAATCGGCGTCGCATCGGGACGGTGATCGGAAAGACCCAGGAGAGCTTCGAGATCCCCGTGGGGCACGGTGATCTGCGGGTACAGGTAGACTTCATCGCCGCCGGCAGCTTCATCACCGATCCCATCACGGTGTGGCCCGGGGAGGTGGTGCAGCTCGTGATCCCCTCCGCCTCCCGGGGCCGGCTCATCCCCCGCTCGCTGGAATGATCACTTGCCGCTCTCCTCGATGACCACCACCCGGTCCCCGGCGGCCACCGCGTCCCCCTCCTTCACCTCCACCGCCTGAACCACCCCGTCCACCGGGGCAGAAAGGGTGGTCTCCATCTTCATGGCTTCGGTGACCAGCAGGGTGTCACCCCGGGCCACCGTGTCACCCACCGCCACCTTCACCTGGAAGACCGTTCCGGCCATGGCGGCGCCCACCTCGCCGGGTCGGGTCCGGTCGGCTTTGGGGCGGGAGGCCACATCGGCGATGGCGGCCATGTCCACCACCTGCACCGCCCGGGGCTGGCCGTTCAGCTCGAAGTGGACCCGGCGGGTGCCGTCCTCCTCCACCGGTCCCAGTGCCGCCAGCCGGATCACCAGCGTCTTCCCCTCCTCGATCTCCACCTGCGTCTCTTCCCCCACCTCCATGCCGTAGAGGAACGCGACGGTGTTGAAATTCCGTACCTCCCCGAACTCTTCCTTCCGCCGGGCGAATTCGCTGAAGACCTTGGGGTAGAGGGCATACGACAGCCGCTCCCGGGGCCGGGGGGCGCGGTCCAGGAGGAGAGTGAGCTCCTGGTCCTTCGCCTCCCAGTCGTAGGGCTCCAGGTCGGCGCCGGCCCGGTGGGTGAGGGGCTCCTTCCCCCGGAGGACAATGCGCTGCAGCCGCTCGGGGAACCCGCCATAGGGCTGCCCCATGAGCCCGGAGAAGAAGTCCACCACCGACTGGGGGAAGTCGAACTCCTCGCCGGCCTCGTGGCGGGCGTAGATCTCTTCAAAGGTAAGGTCGTTCTGGACCAGGTACATGGCGAAATCGGCCACCACCTTGCTGGTTGGGGTCACCTTCACCAGGCGCCCCAGCTCGTCGTTCACCCGCCGGTAGGTGTCCCGGATGAGCCCCCACTGGTTGCCGAGGCCGAGCTGGATGGCCCGGGGCCGGAGGTTCGAATACTGTCCGCCCGGGATCTCGTGGCGGTAGACGTCGGTGGTGCCGGCCTTGAGCCCCGACTCGAAGGGGTGGTAGATCTCCCGGACCCGCTCCCAGTGGTCCGCCAGCTCCTGCATGGCATCGGCGTCCAGCTCCGGGCGACGCCGGTCGCCCTGCAGCGCCGCCACCAGCGCGTTCATGGAGGGCTGACTGGTGAGCCCCGAGACGCTGGAGAGGGCGCAGTCCACCACATCCACGCCGGTCTCGGCGGCGGCCAGGAGCATGGCCACCCCATTCCCCGAGGTGTCGTGGGTGTGGAGATGGATGGGGAGGGAGACCTCGTCCCGGAGTGCGCCGATGAGGAGGCGGGCCGCCGCGGGCTTGAGGAGCCCCGCCATGTCCTTCACCGCCAGGATGTGGGCGCCCCGTGCCTCCAGCTCCCGGGCCAGATTCACGTAGTAGTCCAGAGTGTACTTGGTCTCGTCCGGGCTGCTCACATCGCCGGTGTAGCAGAGGGTGGCCTCGGCGATCTTCCCGGCCCGGGCCACCTCTTCGATGGCCAGCTCCATGTTGGGGAGGTAGTTCAGGGCGTCGAAGATGCGGAAGACGTCGATGCCGGCGCCGGCCGCCTCGGTGATGAAGGCCCGCACCACGTTGTCGGGGTAGTTGGTGTACCCCACGGCGTTGGCGCCCCGGAGAAGCATCTGGAAGAGGACGCCGGGGACCCGCTCCCGGAGCCCTGCCAGCCGCTCCCACGGGTCTTCCTGGAGGAAGCGCATGCAGACGTCGAAGGTGGCGCCGCCCCACATCTCCCAGGAGAAGAGCCCCGGGAGTCGGTGGGCGGTGGGGAGGGCGGCGTCCATGAGGTCCCGGGTCCGCACCCGGGTGGCCAACAGCGACTGGTGGGCGTCGCGGAAGGTGGTGTCGGTGACCAGGAGCCGGTCGTGCTCCCGGATCCACCGGCTCAGCCCCTCGGCCCCCTTGGCCTGGAATACCTCCCACGCCGGCGACGAGGGGGGCGGGGTGCGGAGGGGGTAGGCCGGGGGCTCGGGGCGGATGAGGGGGGTGGGGCGCTGGAAGCGCTCAGGGCTCCCCGGCGGCCCGTTCACGATGACGTCGCCCAGCGCCCGAAGCGCCTTGGTGCCCCGGTCGCGGCGCTGACGGTACTGGAAGAGTTCAGGCGTATCGTCGATGAAGCGGGTGTGGGTGTCGCCGGCCAGAAAGGTGGGGTGGCCCACCACATTCTGGAGGAAGGGAAGGTTCGTCTTCACCCCCCGCACCCGGAACTCGGCCAGGCTCCGGCCCAGCCGCCGCGACGCCTCTCGCAGATCACCGCCCCACGCCGAGACCTTCACCAACATGCTGTCGTAGTGGGGGAGGACCTTGGACCCGGAGCCTCCGATGCCCGAGTCCAGCCGGATCCCGTGGCCGGCGGCGGCGCGGAAGGTGATGATCCGCCCCGAATCGGGGGCGAAGTCCTTCTCCGGATCCTCGGTGGTGATGCGGGCCTGGATGGCCTGGCCCCGGCGCTGGATGGCCTCCTGCCCTGGGATGTCCAGCTCCGGATCGTCCAGGCGGTACCCCTGGGCCACCCGGATCATGGCCTGGATCAGGTCCCGGCCCGTGATCATCTCGGTGACG
>REEG01000228.1 GCA_007695195.1 Gemmatimonadales bacterium
ATCGAAGGTCGTCCCGAGCTGTTGGAGAAGGAATCGTGAACCGATCCAAGGAAGCGCTTGTGGGGGTGGTCATCGTGGCCGCCATCCTCCTGGTGACATTCGGCACCCTCTGGCTTCAAGGCGTGAGCCTCCGGGCCACCGAGATCGAGGTGACGGCGGCGTTCTCCAGTGTGGGCCTCATCCGCCCCGGGAACGCCGTGAAGTATCGGGGTGTTCGAATCGGGCGGATCCGGGAGATCGAGGTGGACCAGGAGGGGGAGCTGGTCCTGGTGAGGGCCCGGATCCAGGACGATGTCCGGCTGCCCTCCGACGCCGTGGCCATCCTTTCTCCTGAATCCCTCTTCGGCGATTGGCAGATGGAGATCGCGCCCAGGGACCGCTTCCCGGCATACCGTTATTCCGAACCTCGGGAGGCCGATCACCTGGCAGGTTATTCCATTCCGGACATCTCCCAACTCACCGCCACCGCCGACCGGATCTCCGCCGACATCGAGATCCTCACGGAGCGGGTGGGGATCGCCTTTTCCGAAGAGACGGCCCGGAACGTGGCCTCCCTCATCGAGAACGTGGAAGAGGTCACTCAGCGGCTCTCCCAGCTCATCACCCAGCAGGCCGACGCCTTCGCCGGCGTCACCGGGGAGATCCAGGAGACCACCCAGGAGATCGGGGAGGCGGCCGTAGGGGTTCGCCAGACGTTGGATCGGGTCAACGAGGCGCTGGCTCGGGAGGAGGTGGGTGACGCCCTCGGCGATCTGGTGGCCATGACCTCCAACCTCCGTGCGCTCAGCGAAGGGTTGGAAGGGACCTCCGACCAGTTCAGGACCACGGCCGCCCGGGCCGACTCCACCTTTGCCCGGGTCGGCACCATCCTCACCGCCATGGAGGAGGGCGAGGGCACCTTGGGCCGCCTCCTCCGGGACCCGGCAGTGGCGTCGGAGCTGGAAGGGACGCTCCAGGAACTCCAACTGCTTCTGGAAGACGTGCGCCTGAATCCACGTCGCTACCTGCGTCTGTCCATCTTCTGACCGACCCCAGCTCCCATGGCCTCCAATACTCCCCCCCCTGCCCGAGAGAACGGTCCGCCCGGCACCTCGGATCCGCTCCAGGTCGAGCGGAGCGCCGGAGGCGTGGTGGTGCGGGTGGTCCGGGGATCGCCCCGGGTCCTCCTCATCCGCGATCCGTACGACCGGTGGGGACTTCCCAAGGGGCATCTGGAGGGGGGCGAGGCCGAGGCCGAGGCTGCCCTTCGGGAGGTTCGTGAAGAGACGGGGCTGACGCTCCTGCGCCTGGGACCGGACCTGGGGCGCATCGACTGGGTCTTCCGCCTCCGGGGCCGACGGATCCACAAGTACTGCCGGTTCTATCTCATGTCGTCTCCCGAGGGGGGGACCCGACCGCAACTGGCCGAGGGGATCACCGAGTGCCGCTGGTTCTCCCTGCCGGTGGCCTCGGACCGGTTGGACTATGAGAATGCCCGTGGAATCCTGGAGAGAGCGGCCCGCTGGATCCGGGTGCCGGAGCGCTCAGGCGTCCCACCCTGGCGGGAGGACTCCGCTTGAGTCGAGACGACGCCATCCTCAAGTGGAGTGCCGCCGCCGCCGGCATCGTCCTTCTGATCTTCCTCCTGCTCGGTCTCCGCGAGGTCCTGAACCCGCCGTTGATCTTCCTGGGGCTGGTTGGGGTCCTCCTGCCCCTGCGCCGGACCTCGTTCTTTCCTGCGGTGGTGGGCACCACCGGTTTTCTGGTCCTGTTCTGGCTGTTCCGGGAACTCGGTTTTCTGCTGGCGCCCTTCGTCCTCGCCCTTGTCCTCTCGTACATCCTGAATCCCGCCGTGGGGTGGATGGCCTGCCGGCGGCCCCTGGTCCGTTTCGCCGGTTCGGACGGCCGGGGTCGGTTCGGTCGCACGCTGGCGGTGATGATTCTGGCCGTTCCGGTGGTGGGAGGGCTCGTGGCGCTGGGGATCTGGGGAGTCCCCTATCTGGCGGGAGAACTCAGTGGGATCGCGCGTCGGGCACCGCAGGCTCTGGAGCGACTCGCCGCCTTCATCCAGGGATTGGAAGAACGGTTCGCCGCGATCCAGATCCCGGGGTTCGACGGCGCCCAGTGGATTGAGCGTATCGGCGACATGGATGCCGACGGCATCGTCGAGTTCCTGGAAGAGCGTCAGGAACTGATCTGGGACTGGCTCCGGGAAGGAGCCCTGGGCTTGGGCCGGGGCTTGGGGGCCGCCCTCTCCATCCTGGGCTATCTGGTGCTGGCGCCCGTCCTGACCTTCTACCTCCTTCGGGACTACGATCGGTTGGCCGAGCGGGTTCTGGATCTCATTCCGCCCTCAAGGGAAGGGGTTCGGTGGGGACTCCGGGAGTACGACCGGCTGCTCGGGGCGTACCTTCGGGGCCAGGTCATGGTGTCTCTCACGGTAGGGGCCATGACCACCGCCGGTCTGCTCATTGTCCAGTTCCCCTACGCCATCTTTCTGGGGGCGGTTGTGGCCGTCTTCAATGTGGTCCCGTACCTGGGTCTGGTCCTGAGCCTGATCCCGGCCGTGGCCATTGCCCTGGCCAGTGGGGACCCCCTCATCTCGCTGGTGAAGATGGGCATCGTCTACACCATCGCCCAGTCGTTGGAGAGCGGCGTGGTGAGCCCACGGATCGTGGGCGATTCAACGGGGTTGCACCCCGTCTGGATCCTCCTGGCCATTGTGGTGAGCGGCTTCTTCTTCGGCTTCGTGGGGCTCCTCATCGCCGTTCCCATTGCCGTGGGGATCAAGCTGATCCTGGGTGTGGCGGTCGATCGGTATCGTTCGTCGTCCCTTTTCCACGGAGCCGCGGACGCCCGGGATTGATCGCCGAGGGGGGGGCGCAGGCAGTCCGAGCGGTTGCTTGCCCCAAGGCATTGTTTATCGTTCATCCTTGGTCCCGTGCCGGTGGGTGAAGGCTCTCCCGGGACGGCCCGTTCGACCGCACGGCGGTCTCATGAAACCCAGTTGACAGGCACCATGACGAAGGACATACAGGATATCACCATCATCGGCGGCGGGCCCACCGGGCTCTTCGCCGCCTTCTACGGCGGAATGCGGGGCAAGAGCGTCCGCATCATCGATTCCCTCCCGGAACTGGGCGGCCAGCTCATGGCGCTCTATCCGGAGAAACACATCTACGACGTGGGCGGTTTCCCCAAGGTCCTGGCCAAGGATCTGGCGCTGGATCTCATCGCCCAGGCCATGCAGTTCGACCCGGAGGTGCTCCTGGACGAAGAGGTTCGGGAGATCCATCGGGACGAGGAGTCCGGAATCATGACTCTGGTCTGCCGGGGTGGTGAATACCGGACCCGGGCTGTGGTCATCGCCGGCGGGAAGGGCGCCTTCGAGCCCAAGAAGCTGAACGTGCCCGGCTACGACGACTTCCTGGGCAAAGGGGTCCACTATGCGGTGAAGGACCCGGAAGAGTTCGCCGGGAAGCGGATCGTGGTGGTGGGAGGAGGGGATTCGGCCCTGGATTGGACCCTGATCCTCAAGGGGAAGGCGGACCGGCTGGTGTTGGTCCACCGCCGCGACGGTTTCCGGGCCCATGAGAATTCGGTGGCTCAGCTCCAGCAGGCCGAGAGCCTGGGAGAGGTGGAGGTCCGGCTCTTCCACGAGGTGGCGGAGATCTCGGGGAATGGTCGGGTCGAGGCGGTTACCCTCTTCGACAACCGAAACGACGACCGGACCCTCATGGAGGCCGACTACGTCCTCACCTTCCTGGGCTTCAAGCCCGACCTGGGCCCCATCAAGAACTGGGGGCTCGAGGTCCAGCGCAACCGCATCGCCGTCACACCCCTCATGGAGACGAACCTCCCCGGGATCTACGGCGCCGGGGATATCGTGGACTACGAGGGCAAGCTGGACCTCATTGCCAGTGGATTTGCCGAGGCGGCCATTGCCGTGAACAACGCCGTACGCTTCGTGGATCCTTCGGCTCGGGTGAATCCGGGCCACTCCACCAACATGAAGGTGTTCAAATGACCGAGAC
The DNA here is from genome assembly GCA_007695195.1 of Gemmatimonadales bacterium. Lineage (GTDB taxonomy): Bacteria > Gemmatimonadota > Gemmatimonadetes > Longimicrobiales > Gaopeijiaceae > PWLA01. Next base: position 4,014 of record REEG01000228.1, read on the forward strand.
CAGCGAGGACAGGATCGAGAATGTGGTGATCATCGGGTCCGGCCCGGCGGGCTGGACGGCGGCGGTATACGCGGCCCGGGCTCGCCTGGATCCCCTGGTCTTCGAGGGGGCGCCGTCCCGGGAGATGATCCCGGGAGGCCAGCTCATGTTCACCACCGAGGTGGAGAACTATCCCGGCTTCCCGGAGGGCGTGGATGGTCAGGAGCTCATGATGTCCATGCGGAAGCAGGCGGAACGCTTCGACACCCGCATCGTCACCGAGGACATTGTGGAGGTGGATGCGTCGGGGCGTCCCTTCCTGCTCCGGTCGTCGGAGGGTCGTACCATCCGGGCCCGGACCGTCATCGTGGCCACCGGCGCCCGGGCCAACTGGCTGGGGCTCGACAACGAGCTGCGCCTGGCCCACTCGGGAGGGGGCGTCTCGGCGTGTGCCGTCTGTGACGGCGCGCTTCCCGCCTTCCGGGATCAGGTTCTGGCGGTGGTGGGCGGCGGCGACAGCGCCATGGAAGAGGCAACCTACCTCACCAAGTTCGCCAAGGAGGTGGTGATCATCCACCGGCGGGACGCCTTCCGGGCCTCTCCCATCATGGCCGAGCGGGCGCTGGAGAACCCCAAGATCCGGGTGGAGTGGAACAGCGTGGTCACCGAGGTCCTGGGCGACGACTTCATCACCGGTCTCCGCCTGCAGGACACCCGGAGCGGGGAGGAGAAGGAGTTGGAGGTGGGGGGGCTCTTCCTGGCCATCGGCCATACGCCCAACACGGCCTTCCTCCGGGGCGTGGTTGAGCTGGACGAAGCCGGCTACATCGGGACCCCGACCCAGTGGCGCACCGCCACGACGGTGGAAGGGATCTTCGCCGCCGGAGACGTCATGGACTCCTACTTCCGGCAGGCCGTCACAGCGGCGGGGACCGGGTGCATGGCGGCCCTTGAGGCGGAGCGGTATCTGGCCCACGGTCACCCCGCCGACCCCGGTGTGGACGTTCCCGCCGAGCCTGTGGCCGCCGGCGACTGATGATTCGGGTGGGGGGCTGAAGGTCCGGGTCCCTGGTGCCGGTTCAGGCCAGTTCGGCCTCGTCCCCGAGCAACCGGACCGGATCGAGTTCCAGGCGTGGAAGGGTGAGGCGGCGGATCCAGGGGTCAGGGTTCGCCGCCTCTTCCGCCTGCACCCGCGCCACCACCTCCAGGACCTCCCGGCCACGGCTCCGGATGGCGGCCACGTCGACCCCCAGGTAGGCATCGGGGTAGCCGTCCAGCGCTCGGTGGGCCTTTCGGATCTGGGCCTGAATCCCGTGGGCGTTGTCGCGTTGCACATGCACCCAGGCGCTGGCCCAGAGAATCAGTCCGTGATAGAAGGCACTGCGCTTCTCACGCCAGGGGCCCTCCAGAACCTCGTGGCTCTCCCAGAACTCCGCCCCATTGAACAGGTCGACGAAGCGCCGGAGTGGGGCGGGGAAGGGATCGGCGGCGGCCCGGTCCCGGCGGGGTGGCTCCGTCATCCCAGGAGTCGCCCTCCGTCCACCACGATGACCTCGCCGGTGATGAAGGGGGACCGGTCCAGGAAGAGGACGGTGCGGACCACGTCTTCCGGCGACCCCAGACTGCCCAGCGCCGCTCGGGACCGGGATCGCTCGTTGTCCTCCTGGTCGTAGTCATCCGGGGGGAGCACGGAACCGGGTGCGATGGCATTGACCCGCACCCGGGGTGCCATGGCCCGAGCCATGACCCGTGTCAGGTGCAGGAGACCGGCCTTGGAGACGGCGTGGTGGGGGTAGTCCACCCACGGCTGGAAGGCCGACAGGTCCACAAGGTTGATGACACATCCGCGGGCGGCGGTGAGGAGGTCCGCCGTGGCCTTCACCATGAGGAAGGGCCCCTTCAGGTTCACCTCCATGACCCGGTCCCACTCGGCCTCTTCCACATCCAGAAGCGCCTTCTGGGGGAAGATGGAGGCGTTGTTCACCAGGAGGTCCAGGCGGCCGAACTCGGTCCGGACCTCCTGCGCCAGCGCCTCCACCTCGCCGGCGCGGGACACGTCGCCCCGGGTGGCGATGCAGTGACGCCCGGCCTCCCGGATCTGCCTGGAGACGGATGCGGCTTCGGCCTGGGAGCTATGGTAGTTTACCACCACGTCGTAGCCGGCTTCCGCCAGGCCCAGGGAGATGGCGCGACCGATGCGGACGGCACCTCCGGTGACCAGGGCAACCTTGCTCATGGGGTTATCGGGGTTGAAGCGGAATGGGCGGTGGCCTGGGCGCCACCTGACCCTGTGAAATGATTGGGGGTGGAGCCGTCGTCCGCCCCGATTGAATGTACATAAGTTCGAGTGTTTCCGAGATCGGTGACCCCCACCCCTGCACCAGGGAGTTTGAGAACAAGATGACGACAGAGAGCGAAGCGAACGGAAGAGCGGGCCGGTTCCAGGGCGTGGTGGCCGTGGTGACCGGAAGCACCCGGGGAATCGGCCGCGCCGTGGCCGAGGCGCTGGTTCGGGAAGGCGGTCGCGTGATGGTGTCCAGTCGCCGCGCCGATGCCGTGGATGAGACGGTGGCGGCGCTGACGGCGCTGGGAACCGGCGAAGCGGCGGGCCGGGTCTGTGACGTTCGGGACCCGGCGGCCTGCCACGCTCTGGTGGAGGCTGCGGTGGAGCGCTTCGGTGCCCTGGACGTCCTGGTGAACAACGCCGGACTGGGCCGGTTCGCCAAGATCCAGGAGATGGACCCGGAGACCTGGGACATCCAGCTCCGGACCAATCTGGACGGGGTCTTCCACTGCTCCCAGGCGGCCATCCCCCACTTGAGGGTCCGGGGCCGGGGGTGGATCTTCAACATCGGCTCGCTGGCGGGTCGGAACGCCTTCTCGGGAGGCGTGGCCTACAACGCGTCCAAGTTCGGCCTGCTGGGCATGACCGAGGCCATGATGCTGGATCTGCGGCACGAGGGGATCCGGGTGTCGTGCATCATGCCCGGGAGCGTGAACACCCACTTCTTCGAGGGTGGACCGCACCCGGAAGACGACTGGAAGCTCCAGTCCGAAGACATCGCGCAGGTGATCACCGACCTCATGTCGTTCCCGGATCGGGCGCTGCCCAGCAAGGTGGAGATCCGGCCGAGTCGGCCGCCGAAGCGCTGACGGGACCAGAGCACCTCCGCCGTGCGACGTGCCGGGGGAGGTGTCCAATGCCGGGAGGGAAGCCTCCCCGCCACCACAGCTTGAACCACGGAGAAGCACATGGCAGACGACGTCCGGATCGAACGGGATTCGCTGGGCGAGGTGCGGGTCCCCGCCTCGGCCCTCTACGGCGCCCAGACCCAGCGGGCGGTGGAGAACTTTCCCATCAGCGGCCAGGGCTTCGGTCGGCCCATGATCCACGCCCTGGGCGTGGTGAAGGCCTCCGCCGCCCGGGCCAACGCGGAGTTGGGGAATCTGCCGGCGGTGGTGGCCGAGGCCATCGCCGAAGCCGCGGACCAGGTGGCCACCGGCCGGTGGGACGACCAGTTCCCGGTGGACGTCTACCAGACCGGGTCGGGAACCTCCACCAACATGAACGCCAATGAGGTGGTGGCGGCGTTGGCCAACGGCATCCTGGACGACGCGGAGACCCGGATCCACCCCAACGACCATGTGAATTTCGGCCAGTCGTCCAACGATGTGATCCCCACCGCCATCCATGTGGCCTGTCGGGTGGCTCTGGAGAAGGACCTGATCCCGGCGCTGGAAGAGATGGCCGAGGCCATGGAGGCCAAGGCTCGGGAATTCGACGGCGTGGTCAAGTCGGGGCGGACCCATCTCATGGACGCGACGCCGGTGCGACTGGGGCAGGAGTTCGGCGGGTACGCCGCCCAGCTCCGGAAGGGAATCGAGCGGGTGCGGTCCGCTTCCGCCGAACTGTCGGAGCTCCCCCTGGGCGGCACCGCCACCGGTACGGGCATCAACACCCATCCGGAGTTCGCCCGGCGGACCATCCTTCGCATCAGCGCCGTTACCGGTCTTGAGTTCCACGAAGCCCCCAACCACTTCGAGGCCCAGGGCGCTCGGGACGGCATGGTCCAGGCCCACGGCGCCCTGAACACGGTGGCTGTGTCTCTCACCAAGATCGCCGACGACATCCGCTGGTTGGCGTCGGGCCCCACCTCGGGGATCCACGAGATCTCCCTTCCTGCCGTGCAGCCCGGGAGCTCCATCATGCCCGGCAAGGTGAATCCGGTCCTGTCCGAGGCCCTCCTCATGGTGGCGGCGCGGGTGGCCGGAAACCACACCACCGTCACCCTCGGTGGGAGTCGGGGCAACTTCGAGTTGAATGTCATGATGCCGGTCATGGCCCACGCCTTCCTGGAGTCGGTCCTCCTCCTGGCCAACGGCGCCCGGGCCTTCACCGGGAAGTGCCTGGTGGGAATCCGAGCCAACGAGGATCGGGCTCGGGAACTCCTCCTCCGGAACCCCGCCATCGCCACGGCCCTGAATCTGGACATCGGCTACGATCGGGCGTCGGAGGTGGCCAAGCGTGCCGCCGCCGAGGGGCGTTCGGTACGGGATGTGGTCCTGGAGATGGGGCTACTGGACGAGGCCCGGGTCGATGAGGCCCTGGACGTCCGGGGCATGACCGAGCCCGGCTTCCCGGGGAAGGGAGGCGGGGCGTGAGTGCAGCGTCCGACGCCCCATCCACTGAAGCCCCGGTGGCCGACGAACTGGGAGCCCACGTCTCGGTGGCCGGCGGGGTGCAGGCGGCGCCGGAGCGGGCCCGGAACATCCATTCGGTGAATCTGCAGCTCTTCACCAAACAGCCGAACCGGTGGGCCGAGCCCGAACTGGCCCCGGACCGGGTCACCGCCTTCCACGACGGCCGGACCCGGGAGGGGATTCAGGTGGCCGGCGCCCACGACTCGTACCTCATCAACCTTTCCTCGCCCAAGGAAGATCTCTGGAACCGGTCGCTGGCCTCCTTCACCGCCGAGCTCACCCGGTGCGCCGCCCTGGGGCTCGATTTCCTGGTGACCCATCCCGGAAACGCCACCGACGGTGACCACGAGAGCGGGATCGCACGGAACGCGGAAGGGGTGACCCGGGCGCTTGAAGCCGTGGCCGGTGACACCCGGGTGCTCCTTGAGATTACCGCCGGGTCCGGCACCTCCGTCGGTGCGTCCTTCGAGTCGCTGGCCGCCATCATCGATGGGATCCCGGCGTCCCTCCGGGGGCGGGTGGGGGTCTGCTTCGACACCTGCCACGCCTACTCCGCCGGGTACGACCTGGTGGGCGACTACGACGGGGTCTGGGCCCGCTTCGAGGATGTGCTGGGCTTCGGGCGCCTCGGGCTCTTCCACCTGAACGACAGCAAGCACCCCTTCGATTCCCGGAAGGATCGGCACGAGCACATCGGTCAGGGGTCGCTTGGGGAGGAGCCCTTCCGCCGGATCATGACCGATGCCCGCTTCACCGGGATTCCCAAGGTGCTGGAGACGCCCAAGGGCGACGACATGGTGACCATGGACCGGGAGAACCTGGCCCTCCTTCGGTCCTATCGCGGATAGAGCGGGTAGGGGTGGGCTCGCCCTTTACCTCGAGGGGGGAGCTGCCGATATTAAGGGTGTCGGCGTATCGGAGGGCTTACTTATTGAGCCAACAAAAGTGAAGCCGGGACTGACTCCGGCGGCTGCCGTCCCGCCCTGAGAGGGGACTTCGAAGGTTGCCGGGAGGTCACCATCTGTTTAACCCGGGCTTCAATAGACCCCCTCCGGTGCGTCTCGGGGCCGGCACTCCTCTTCGGAGGGTGCCGGCCTCGTGTTTTTTGTGCCGGTGGGTGGGCCCTACCGGCCCATGGAAGGGACCGATCGGGGAGTACAGGGGGTAGTGGGCCTCCGCTCCGGACACCCGGAGTTCGGTCCGGATCGTACGCCCGTTTCCGCTGGAGGAATTCATGCCCCGAGTCAGCGTCACCCGCCGCGTCCACTTCTCCGCCGCCCACCGGATCCATCGCCCCGAATGGAGCGACGAGCGGAACCGGGAGGTCTTCGGAGACTGCGCGAATCCCCAGTGGCATGGGCACAACTACGAACTGGACGTCACGGTGGAGGGCGAAGTCGATGCCGAAACCGGGTACGTCATGGATCTCAAGGAATTGAAGGATCTGGTTCAGCGTGAGGTGCTGGCCGACGTGGATCACCGCAACCTGAATACCCAGGTTCCTTGGCTGAAGGACACGAACCCCACAACTGAAAACCTCATCGTGGCCATCTGGGACCGCCTCCGTGAGCATCTGCCCGAGCGGGTGACGCTTCGTCGGCTTGTGGTCTGGGAGACGCCGCGAAACTACGTGGAGTATGAGGGGCTTTGACGCTCCCGTTCCCATATCGAAACCCAGTCCATAGACTCTCAGATGAGCGATTCCATCGTTACGACTTCCGTTTCTCCCGAGATTGACGGGGACCCGGTTCCCGCTTCGGCAGCCGATCTCTCCGGGGCCTCTTTCGAGCAGCTCGTCGCCGAGATGCTCCGTCGCCTGGGTGAAGACCCGGACCGGGAAGGCCTCCTGGACACCCCGTCGCGGGTCCGGAAGTCCATGCAGTACCTGACCCGTGGGTACGACCTCCGCCCTGAGGAGACCATCGGGACGGCGCTCTTCCAGGAGCGTCACCACAACATGATCATCGTGAAGGACATCGAGATGTACTCGCTCTGCGAGCACCACATGCTGCCCTTCTTCGGCAAGGTCCATCTGGCCTACATCCCCGATGGACACATCCTGGGGCTCTCCAAGGTGGCGCGCCTGGTGGAGGTCTTCGCCCGTCGGCTCCAGGTCCAGGAACGGCTGACCGAAGAGATCGCCCAGAGCTTCTGGGACGTGGTGCAGCCCCAGGGTGTGGGGGTGGTCATCGAAGCCCACCACCTGTGCATGATGATGCGGGGAGTCCAGAAGCAGAACTCCTCCACCATCACCTCGGCGGTGCGCGGGGCCTTCATGGAAGATCAGCGGACCCGGGACGAGTTCCTCCGCCTGTGCACCTCCCGTCAGCGGCCCCTGGGATGACCGACGTGCTCGAAGAGGCCGGGACGGAGACGGCCGCCGGGACACCCACCTCCCCTGTGGCGGTGGTGACCGGTGCAAGCCGCGGCATTGGCCGGGCGGTGGCGATCCGGCTCGCCGCCGCCGGATTCCAGGTCGCCCTGGCGGCCCGGAGCGTCGGGGCGCTGGATGCGTTGGCCCGGGAGATCGATGGATGGGCCCTTCCCTGTGACGTGACCCGTCCCGACGACATGGCGGCGCTGGTCCGGGCCGTGGAAGACCGGGCCGGTCGATCACCGGACCTGGTGGTGGCGGCGGCGGGGGTGTTCACGCTGGCGCCGGTGGCCGAACTGGAGCCCGCCGACCTGGACCTGAACCTGGAGGTGAATCTCCGGGCCGGAATCCTCACCGTGCGGAGCTTCCTGCCGGGGATGTTGGAACGGCGTTCCGGGACTATTGTGCAGGTGGGCTCGGTGTCCGGACGGAAGGCCTTCCCCGGCAACGCCGCCTATGCCGCTTCCAAGTTCGGGATCCGGGGATTCCACAACGTGCTCCTGGAAGAGCTGAGGGGCACGGGGGTTCGGGCCACGCTCCTGGAGCCCGCCGCCACCGACACCTCCATCTGGGATCCCATGGATCCGGACGGGAATCCGGGCCTTCCGGATCGGGCGACCATGCTCCGCCCCGAAGAGGTAGCCGACGTGGTGCACTTCGTGGCCACGCGCCCGGCGGGGGTGTGGATCCCCTTCCTCCCCGTTGAACGAAGCTGAGGGTTCGTCACTGGAGACGACGGTCATGGATGAACGAATGGTCTACACGGTGAGCGCCCAGGCGCACTACGACGCCGCCCACTTCCTCCGCAACTACGACGGCAAGTGTGCGCAGCTGCACGGACACCGGTATGTGGTGGAGGTCGCTGTGCAGTCCGAGGAGCTGGACGAGTCCGGAATCGCCTTCGACTTCGTGGATCTCAAGGCCCACCTCCGGGATCTGGCCGGGATGCTGGATCACCAGAACCTGAACGACCTGGCTCCCTTCCGTGAGGTGGAGACCAGCGCCGAGAATCAGGCCGCCTGGTTCTATCGGGAGTTGAAGGCGCGCCTTCCGGAGAAGCTGGCCGGCGGCCTTCTGTACGCACGGGTGTGGGAGACCCCCACCAACTGGGCCCAGTACGGACCGGCCCACGCCCCGCTCCCGGCATCTCGCACCTTCCCTGTGGACTGAATGCACCTGCTGGTCACGGACCGCCTGTCGTGTCCGCGCTGCGGGCCCGCCTTCGGTCTGATCCTCCTGGCCGACGAACTCCGGGAACGCCGCGTCCTGGAGGGGGCACTGGGGTGCGCCAACTGCCGGGAACGCTATCCCGTGGAAGGCGGATTCGGTGATCTCCGCCCCCCGCCCCGGAGTCCCCTTCCGGCAGGTCCCGTTCCGTCGGTGTCGGAGGGGAGGGGCAACGGACCGCGGGATCCCGCCGAGGACACCTTTCGACTGGCGGCGCTTCTGGGTGTCCGGGAGGGCCCCGGACTCCTCCTGCTGGCGGGAGGTTGGGTCGCCCTGGCCGGTCGCCTGGCGGCCATGATCCATGAGATCGAGGTGGTGGCGCTGGATCCCCACCTCCGTGCATCCGCTGAGGAGGCGGGCGTCAGCCGTCTCACCACGGGACGGACGCTGCCCTTCTTCCACGCCTCACTCCGTGGAGTGGCGCTGGACGGCGCGCAACTCGTGGAGTGGGAAGAGGAGGCGATCCGTGTGCTGGGGCCCGGCGCCCGCCTCGTGGTCCGGGATCCTCCCGCCGACCTTCCCGGGCGACTGGAAGCCCGGGGTCTCCAGCCCCTGCTGCAGACCGGCCGCTACGTGGTGGCCCAACGGGGGTGAGGGCGGATTGCGTCCGGCCTCGGCCCTGGGCTACCTTCGCAAAGATAACGTTCCGATCCTCTGACCCCCTGACCATGCTCTTCTGGAAGATTCTATTCGGAGCCGACCAGAGCGCCGAGAAGGTGGATTACTACAAGGAGGGGCTCGCCCTCCTGAAACAGGGCCAGTTCCATGAGGCCCTCACCTCCTTCCGCCTTGCCCTCAAGGACTCACCCGGCGACACGGTGGTCCTGCAACAGATCGCCATCGCCTATACCCGCATCGGGATGACGGAGGAAGCGGCGAAGACCTACCGGCACGTCCTCCAGAAGGACCCGTCGGCGGTGGGGGCTCACTACGGGTTGGCCTATCTTCTGCTCCGGAAGGGGGAGGAGTCGGACGCCATCCGCCACCTGGAGGCCTTCCTGGCGGCCCCCCCTCGCGGAGCCGACGCCCAGGAGCATGTGAACCATGCTCGTTCGACGCTGGCTCAGCTTCGAGGTGAGACCTCTTCCCTGGATCTTGATGACGAAATCGACGCGTAGTGCCCGGCTCCGCTGGACGGGAGAGGGGATGGTCTTCGAAGGACGCACCGGCGAGGCCCGGCCCATCCACCTGGATGGCGACTCCACCGAAGGTCCCTCGCCCATGGAAGCCCTCCTCCTCAGTATCGGAGGCTGCATGGCCATTGACATCCAGGCCATCCTGGGGAAGGGTCGGGTTCCGCTGGATTCTCTGGAGGTGTCGCTGGAGGGGGACCGAGCCGGTTCGCACCCCAAGCGGTTCACCGCGCTCCGCATGAACGTTCATGTGGCCGGGCCCGACGAGAGCCACCGCGCCAAGGTCGAGCGGGCCGTGCAACTCTCCCAGGACAAGTACTGCAGCGTCTTCCATTCGCTGCAGCCGGATCTGGACGTGGATATCCAGGTCGACCTCGCCTGACGATTTCGGGGCAGGCCGGGTCCCGGCGGCGCCCCCTTCCTCCACAGAGCCCCCACGCAAGGAGCGTCCGAATGGGTCAGCGCCGCCATGCCTCCACTCCCGGTGAGTTCGCTCCCGGAACCCTGGTCGACCTCTTCTTCGAGGTGGTGGACCGCCTGGGAGACCGACCGGCACTGCAGTGGTACGGGGACGGATCGTGGCCCTCCATGACCTATTCGGAAGCGCTGGAGCGGGTCCGGAGCGTATCGGGTGGACTGGGGGAACTGGGCCTTGAGCGGGGTGACCGGGTCGCCATCCTGTCGGAGAACCGACCGGAATGGGCCCTGGCCGACTACGGCAGCCTGTGCTCGGGAGTGGTGGATGTCCCCATCTATGCCACGCTGACGGCCAGACAGATCGCCTACATCCTGAACGACTGCGGGGCTCGCCTGGTCTTCGTCTCCACGCCGGAACAGCTCGAGAAGGTCCGGGAGATCCGCAAGTCGTGCCCGGCCCTGGAATGGGTGGTGATCTTCGATCCGCCGGAGGGGACCCGCGACGACCACGAACTCACCTGGACCGAGTTCCTGGAACGAGGGGCGCCTCGGGTGGTGGCTTCCTCGGTGAAGGCCTTCCGGGAGGAGGCCCTCTCCGCCGCCCCGGAAGATGTAGCCACCATCCTCTACACCTCCGGCACCACCGGCGACCCCAAGGGGGTCATGCTGACCCACAACAATCTGCACTTCAATGTGCGGACGGCGCAGACCTGCCTCCCCATCGACGACCGGGACACCACCCTGTCCTTCCTCCCGCTCTCCCATGTCTTCCAGCGGATGGTGGACTACCTGCTGTTCAACCGGGGCTGCCCCATTACCTATGCGCGGGCCATCGAGACGGTGCCTGATGACCTGAAGGCGGTGCAGCCAACCATCGTGGTCTCGGTGCCCCGGCTCTACGAGAAGGTCTACGCCAAGGTCATGGACGCCGACGGGGTGAAAGGGAAACTGGTCGGGTGGGCGACGGAGGTGGGACGGCGTTGGGCCGAGGACCAGTTGGCGGGCCGCACGTCCAGTGCCGTGACCCGGGCCCAGTACGCGCTGGCCAGGAAGTTGGTTTTCAGCAAGATCTACGCAGGGGTCGGTGGGCGGCTCCGGTACTTCGTGAGCGGCGGTGCTCCGCTGGCGCCGGAGATCAACAAGTTCTTCTTCTCGGCCGGGATCACCATCCTGGAGGGGTACGGCCTCACCGAGACCAGCCCCGTCACCAATGTGAACAAGCCGGCGGATTTTCCGGCCAACTACCGGATCGGGACGGTGGGGAAGCCGGTGCCGGGCACCGAGGTCCAGATCGCCGAGGACGGCGAGATCCTGGTGCGTGGCCCCCAGATCATGAAGGGGTACTACAAGCGCCCCGACGCGACCCGGGAGGTCATCGACGACGAGGGGTGGTTCCACACCGGCGATGTGGGGGAGATCGACGCCGACGGGTTCCTCCGCATCACCGATCGGAAGAAGGATCTCATCGTTACCGCCGGGGGGAAGAATGTGGCCCCCCAGCCCATCGAGAACCGGCTCAAGAAGAACCGGTTCTTCGACCAGCCCGTGCTGGTGGGGGATCGGGAGCGCTTCCTGAGCCTCATGCTGGTTCCCGATTTTGAAACCCTGGGGGCCTGGGGACGGGAGAATGGAGTCCAGGTGGCGGACCGGAAGGCGCTTCTTTCGGACTCCAGGGTCCAGTCGCACCTGCTGGAGCAGATGAAGCGCGAACTCTCGGATCTCTCCAGCTTCGAGATGCCCAAGAAGCTGGTCCTTCTCCCGGAACCCTTCACCATTGAGGATGGCTCGCTGACCCCCACCCAGAAGGTGAAGCGACGGGTGGTGCAGGAGCGTCATCAGGACATCCTCAAGTCGGTCTACGATCAGGCCAACGTGCAGACATCCGTATTCACCGCGTGGTGAGACCGGCCCCCCTCGGGACCCCGGCCCCATCACACACCCCTGGAATTCTTCGTGGCTGAAGCCAAGTCCGTATCTCCCGTGAGGGTCGTGCTGGTGACCGCTCCCGACACCGAGGTGGCCGCCGGGATCGCCGGCGCCCTGGTGTCCGAGGGTCTGGCGGCCTGCGGGAACGTCCTGCCCGGCCTTACCTCCATCTATCGCTGGGAGGGGGAGATCCATCGGGACCCGGAGGCCCTCCTGGTCCTGAAGACGCAGAAGGGGCGGGTGGAGGCCCTCATCCGTCGGATCGGCGAGCTTCATCCCTACGACGTGCCCGAAGTGCTCTCCCTCGCGGTGGAGGAAGGCCTGCCGGCGTATCTCTCCTGGGTCGAATCGGAGACCTCACCATGATCGATGACTACCACGGCGTAGAACGAAGTCCCAACGACGGGAGAGGCCCTGAGACCGGCATGGACGGGCTTCCCGTCGACCAACCCATCTCCAGGGAGGAGGCGGCCTTCGCCGAGGCCCGTCATCTGGAGCGGGAAGGGAGGTCCGACCGGGCGGCGGCCATCTACCGCGACCTCCTGGCCGGGAATCCCGACCACGTGAGGGCGCGAAACAATCTGGGGGTCATCGAGGACCGGACCGGCAATCACGCCGGGGCCCTGGAGCACTTCCGTGCCGCCCTGCTCTCGGACCCGGACAACCCGGAAATCCTCGGGAACATGGGCGCGGCCCTCGGTGCCATGGCGCGCTTCGACGAAGCGGAGGAGGTTCTGCAGCGAGCCCTTCGCCTCGAGCCGGATCGAATCGACGTTCGGGCGAATCTGGGTATCCTCCACTTTCGCCGGGGCGTCTACACCCAGGCCGTCACAGACCTGGAGTGGGTGATCCGTCAGGATCCGGACCATGCCGCCGCCCACTTCTACCGGGGAGAAGCCCTGAATCGGTTGGGGCGTGTGGACGAGGCGCTGGAAGCGCTGGAGCGGGCATCGCGGCTCCAGCCCCGCAACGCCCGGATCTACTACCTCATGGGAATCCTCTACGACCGCAAGCACCTGCCGGCCGAGGCCGGCGCCATGTATCGCCGTTCCCGGGAACTGTCGGGGAACCAATGATCGAGGTGATCCGGGGCGTCGATCCGGGCGCCGCCCGGGTCGATGGACTCCTGGTGTCCATGGGGGCCGAGCTGGATCCTCCCACCCGGGCCGAGGCCGCCCTCCTGGAGGGGGCGGGCGAAGGGGTTCGTCACCGACTGAGTGCCCTGGGCGAAATGCCGGTGGGCGGAGCGGTGGTCACCCCGGGAGGGGATCTGCCTGTGGAGATGATGATCCACGTGGTCATCCGCTCCCGGGAAGAGCCGGTGTCGGAGCGGGCTGTCGCACAGGCCTTCCGCCACGGTCTGGAGCAGGCGGCGCGCTGGGAGGTGGAGCGACTGGCCGTGCCCCTGCTGGGAGTGGGTGCCGGAAACCTGGACGCCGAGGTGGCCGCCGCGCTCCTGGTGCGGGTCTTCCGGGAGCATCGCCGGTCGGAAAGCCACCCCGGGACCCTGGTTCTCCTGGCCCGCACTTCCTATCAGGAGGAGGCGGCCCTCCGGGTCATCCAGGGCGACCCCGCCTCCCCACCGCTCCATCTGCAGGGGTGGCTGGCCCTTCCCGGGAAGGGCGGGAGCCTCCTGCCCCTGGAGAGCGCTCCCCACGGTCCCTGGGCCGTGGCCACCGCCGGGGGAAAGGACGCAACCCTGGCGCTCCACCGTGCCCGGACCGCAGGGCTGAAGGTGCGCTGGGCGCTGAACGTGCTCGAGGGCAACAGCGGGCTCGTTCGCTTCCATGGCACCCCTGAGCCTGTTCTTCGGGCTCAGGTCGAGGCGCTGGGTCTCGAGCCGGTCTTCGGCCGGACGCACCCCCAGGACTTCGACCGGGTGTTCTCCCAACTTCTCCGGGAGGTTCAGGACCTGGGTGCCTGCGGAGTCATCTTCGGAAACCTCCACCTCACGGAGATCCGGGATTGGTACGGGGAACGGGTGGCCGCCGCCGGCCTGGCGCATCTGGAGCCCCTCTGGGATGAGGCCCCCATGGACGTGGCACGGAGCGTGGTGGGCGACGGCTTCCACGCCCGAGTCATCTCGGTGAATCTGGAGTCGGGAGATCCCGGTTGGCTGGGCTGCACCCTGGACGGTGACCTTCTGGCCCGCTTCCAGGAGGCGGGCATCGACCCCTGCGGCGAGCAGGGAGAGTATCACACCCTCGTGGTGAACGGCCCTGGCTTCCGTGGGCCGCTGCCGGTCCGGTGGGGAGATGCCGTGGAGCGGGAGGGACACCGGTACCTGGAACTGGCTCCCGCGCCCGATGGCTCCGCGCCCGATGGGTAGGAGACTCCATCCGGTACCCCTCGACAACCCCTCCTGCCCGGCCCATATTGCTGGGTCCCGGTTCCTCATCCTCTCGGCGGAGAAACGCATGCTGCCCGGCGGCTACACCTTCATTCACCTCGTCTTCTGGTTCGTCGTCCTCCTGGTTGCGGTGGGAACGAACTTCATGGCCATCCTCCTGAGTGGTGGGCTCGGCCTTCTGGTCATGGAAGCCATGGGCATCGGCGGCGGCGACGAGGAGTGACGGCCCCGGGCTCCGTTCAGGAACCCCACCCTCCGGGCCGGTTACCAGAAGTAGACGCCCCCACACAGTCGAGTACGCCCAGGGAGAGGAGCGCGGGTTCCGGCCTCCCCCGGGTTCTGGGGTTGGCCCAGGCCGGAGCAGTGGCCGTATGGGGCTGCTCGCGTACCTCTTCGGAATCCGCCGAGGCAAGCCAATGACGTTCATCACCATTCTGGGCATGGTGGCCGCCCTGGGGTTCGGCATCTACTGGGGGCTTCCTCCTCGGTACGAGGCATCCCAGGAAGAGATCGACAAGAAGCTGGGCGAGAAGGGCGAGCACGCGAAGGTCCGTCGCCACTTCACGCCCATGGCCCTCCTGCAGCGAAAGGTGGAGCGCGGCTCGGACCGTCGCCGCTCCCGTCGCAATCGAAAGCCCTTCCAGACCTACTGACGCCGAGCCGTCAGATCAGGTGGTTCACCGCCACCAGCAGTGCCCCGATTCCCCCGCCCAGCAGGTATCCCAGGCGCACGATGAGCCGGAGCTCCCGGTTCGTGACCCGGCGGACCAACTCCTCCATCTGCTGCACCGGATACGCCCGTACCTTCTCCTCGACCCGTCGTTGGACGTCCAGCGTCCGGACCACCTCCGGCACCTGAGCCTGAAGCCAGATCCAGAGCGGATCGGCTGCGGCCTCCTGTAGGCGCTCGCGACCGCCCTCCGGCAGCAGAGCCGCCGGGCGCCCCAGCGGGCGATCCAGGAGATTCAGGAGGGCTTCCCGCAGGGTCTGGCGATAGAGCTCCCGGGCCGGTTCACTCCGCCCTACCGCCACGACGCTCCGGGTGATCCGCTCCCGGGGAATGGACCGGAGCAGGTCTCCCCACGTGCCCCGAGCCGCCCGCCCCACCCCCTGCCGGAGCTTGTCGGTGAGGTAGCCGCGGGTGTCGGGATCCCGGATCAGGCGGACCATCCACGAGGCCACCGCCTCACGTCCTCGCTGCACCCCCGGGTCCTCGGGCCGACCCACCACTTCGGTGACGGGACGTCGTAGCAGGTCCAGGACGCCGTCGTTCACCCGGCGGGCGATGGCCTCCTGTACCGCCGGATCCCGGAGCATGAGGGAGAGCTGTTCCGCCCCGTCCTCTTCCAGCGTCGTCAGAACCCGGTCCAGCGTCTCGTCCGTCACCACCAGCCGAGCCACCAGTCTCTGATGGAAGCGCAGGTCCCGGAGGAACCGCTTGAAGAGGTCCCGGAGTGCCCCTTCGAGCTGGAGCCGGGCCTCCGGATCCTCCAGGATTCCGCCCAGCCGCCGCGCCGCTACCGGGAGGAAGCGGGCCAGGGCCCCCTCCAGTGTCTCGGCCAGACCCCCGGGGAGGATGCCCTCCAGCGTCCGGTCGTCCCGGAGGATGCCCTCCACGGCACGGGCCAGGTAGTCATCCACCACCCGCTCGAACCCGTCCCGGGCCACCGCCTCTCCGATCCACTCTTCCAGCGCCAGGGCAAGCGTCTCTTCGCGTTCCGGCGTCAGGAGCTCACCTACGGGGCGATCAGCCAGTCGGTCCAGGATCTCGGCTGTCCGCCGGTCCACTGCCTCCCGGAACTCTTCCGAATCGAGCCACCCGTCGAGACGGCGGGCCAACTGGTCCGCAATGCCGTCCAGGATGGACTCCACCTCCCGAACGGCGTCGCTGGGGAGGAACTCCCGCACCGAGCCCCGCTCCCGCTCCAGGAGCTCTTCCAGGAATCCGCCCAGGCGATCCTCGAAGGCGGCCCGGAATTCCACATTGGAGAAGATCCGGGTCAGGTCGTCTTCGGTGAGGAGTCGCGTGCCCACGGTGCGTCCCACCGCCGCCGCCAACCGGTCCTGGTTCTTGGGGATGGCGCCCTGGATGAGGGGCCGCCCACCCGGCCACAGACGAAGTGGCTGGTACGGATGAAAGAGCATCCATACAGCCAGGGTGTTTGTCAGCCCCCCCGCCAGCGAGCCGAAGAGCACGGTGAGGAGCGCCCGGACGAGTTCGGGGCTCATGGCTGCCGATGCCGGACGACGCCGTGGACCGCCACCGTGTCGCCCTCGAACCGGGCCTCACCCCGGACCGTGAAGAAGGCATCCACCGGAAGGAGCGCACCCTCTCCCGCTCCTGCTTCCAGGTAGGATCCGACGGATTCCAGGGTGACCTCCAACTCGCCCTCCGGACTCCGGAGCTCCCAGCGGGTGGGGATGTCGCGGCGGGCGTCTTCGAAGGCGCGCATCTCGTCCCATACCACCTCGAGGGCCGACCAGCGTCGCTCGCGCACGGCGATGCGGGTCCATCCCATCCAGGTGGGGAGGACCGGGTCCTCGGCGCGGGCGGGGGTCACCGCCTGGAAGAAGCCCTGGAACACATCTCCGCCATGGAGGAAGATCCAGTCGCCTCGAGGCTGCTGCCCCGACTCGGTGATACTCCCCTGGTCCAACAGGAAGCCCGCCACCTCCTCGCCGTCCAGCTCCGTCACCGCCTGATGGAAGCGCACCGTCTCCCGGGAGGCAGCGGACCAGTCGGCCAGGAGAATTCCGACGCGGGTGCGGAGTTCCGGGGGAGCGTCCCGGAGTCGGAGCGACTGGAGGCCGCCCTCGGGCCCCACCACCAGCCCCACGCCGGGACCCGGAAGGATCTGCCACCCGCTCCCGTGGGCGCCGCCCTCGTCCGCCTCCTGGACGAGCTGCTCCCAACCTCCCCCGCGGGCGAGCCAAACCCCTCGCCCCCGGACTTCCGAGGCACCGGCCCTGACGCCGTGGAAGGTCCAGGGGACCACCATGGTGGAATCGGCGTCGCGAGACAGGAAGACCAGGTTCCGCTGGTGGGCCCGGGCCGGCGTCTCCGGGTCTTCCGCTTCGGGGAGCGGCTCGGCCGGGAGGGTGACGGGCAGGGGTGCCGGCTCCGCCGCCTCCGGCGTCTCTCCGTCGCATCCCGACGCCAGGAGCCCGAATACCAGAACCGACAGCAGGGCCCGGAGGCGGGTGCGGGGGAGGGAAGGGCGCATGGAAGGGGCAGGTGAACCGGAGCGTGCAAGGGGTGGTGGCGGAGCGGGCGCGGTTCGGCGTAGGTCGGTGGAAACGGGCCCACCCTTTTCCGGGAACTGGTGCCAAGGTAGCGAACGACTTGCCGGGGGGGGAGCCCAGGCCTACCTTCCCGGCGTTTTCCCCCCCCCAGACAACCCGGGTCCCAAGGGAATCCCCTGCATGCAGCTTTACACGAAGATCCTTCTCGGACTGATCCTCGGAACAGTCGTCGGGTTCATCGCCAACGTGGCCGGACTCGTCTGGCTGCAGAATATCCTCATCGCACTGGAGCCGCTGGGGACCGCGTTCATCCGGGCCATCACCATGATCGTGGTGCCCCTGGTGGTGGCTTCGCTCATGGTGGGCACGGCGTCGCTGGGAGACCTGGCGAAGCTCGGGCGGATCGGCGGAAAGACCATCGCCTTCTACCTGTGCACCACGGCGGTGGCGGTGACCATCGGGCTTGCGGTGTCGAACCTCATCAAGCCCGGTGCCGGCATTGACGAGTCGACCCGGGACGCCCTCTCGGCGCAGTTCGAGGGGCAGGCGGCGGGGGCCATGACGCTGGCGGAGGAGGCACCCAGCGTTGTTGAGACGCTCCTGAACATCATCCCCCGGAACCCGGTATCGGCGGCGGCCAACCTGGAGCTCCTGCCCCTCATCTTCTTCACCATCGTCTTCGCGGCGGCGGTGAGCGTCATCGCCCCGAAGCGCCGGGACGCCGTCATCACCTTCTTCGAGGGGGTGAACGACGCCAGCATGGTGGTCATCGACTGGATCATGAAGACCGCGCCCTATGCCGTCTTCGTGCTCATCTCAGCGGTGGTGGCCCGGTTCGGGTTGGATCTTCTCCAGAGTCTCCTGATCTACTCGGGGGTCGTGGTGCTGGGGCTCATGCTCCACCTCACCATCACCTACGGGTTGGCGGTGCGGTTCCTGGCGAAGCTCAACTTCTTCACCTTCCTCCGGCGGATCTCCAACGCTCCGCTGGTGGCGTTCTCCACGTCGTCGTCCAACGCTACCCTTCCGGTGACCATGGAGACGGCGGAAGAGCGGCTGGGGATCTCCAAGCCCGTCTCGTCCTTCGTCCTCCCCCTGGGCGCCACCATCAACATGGACGGGACGGCGCTCTATCAGGCCGTGGCGGTCATGTTCATCGCCCAGATCTACGGCATCGAGATCGGCATCACGGAGCAGCTCATCGTGGTGCTCACCGCCACCCTGGCCTCCATCGGAGCGGCCGGGGTGCCCAGCGCCGGGATCATCACCCTCATCATCGTCCTGAACGCGGTGGGACTCGGGGCCCAGGTACAGGCGGGGATCGCCCTGATCCTGGGGGTGGACCGGATCCTGGACATGATCCGGACCTCGGTGAACGTCACCGGCGACCTCACCGCCGCCTCGGTGGTGGCGCGGAGCGAGGGCGAGGATCTTACCTTCCCGCCGCGGGGGGGCGGAGATGACGACGGGATGGGAGTGCCCCGCCCCCGGCGAGAGGCGCCGGTGGGGGCGGGAGCCTGAGGGGGACGGGAGCCTCCGGGATCCGGGTAACCCTACGGCGCCGGGGGCCGGGTCTGGATGCCGTCGGCTTCCAGCCGCCGGTCCAGCCGTCTCAGGAAGCGGAGGATCCGGCGGCGATTCGTTCCCAGATCGCCCTGACCGACCCGGGAGGCCGAGGTCAGGTCGACCCGGGTCCACCCCTCCCCGTCCAGGGCCACGCGGATCTCCACATCATCCACGAATCGGAAGAGGCGGGTGCGAGCTTCGCCGGTGATCCGGCCCGCCACGGTGTCCGGTTCGACTGAATCCAGGCGCCGCTCCGCTTCAGCCAGCGCGGCTCTCCACACCGTCTGGAAGGGGACGGAGTATCGGCGTCCTCGAAGTCCGGGCTCGGGATGATCCGGTCGGGTTTCGGTGCGGTTCCGGGTCAGCCCCCGGAGCCATCGTCTCAGCGCCATCCCGACGTCAGCCTTCGCTTGGATATAGGACCCACCGGATGGTTACCGAGGCGGTGACGGACTGGCGCCCCGCCTCCACCGGTGTCTCCGTCGCCGCCGCCATCATGTCGGGCGCGAAGGCCTGAAGTGCCATGGACCGGGGAGAGGGTCGCTGCGCTCCGCCCTCCACCTGCGTGGGAAGTCCGAGGCGCATCCCCAGCGCCTCCGCCATCACCTCGGCCTCGGCCCTGGCCTGGGCCACCGCCCTGCGGAGGGCCTCGAGGCGGTGGGGCTCGGGATCCCGGATCTCGAACTGGAGGCCGGCCACCCGGTTCGCGCCGGCGTCCAGCGCCAGATCGACCAGTGGGCCCACGGCCTCCACGTCATCGGAGATCACCTGAAGCGTATTGCGGGCCGTGTAGCCCACGATCTCCCGTCCCCGGTCCCGATCCATGGGGCCGTACCGGGGCTGGAGTTGGTACCCCGAGGTCTCCAGGCGGGCTTCCCCACCGGCCTCCGATCGCCGCAGCGCGGACATGACCCGGTCCATGAGGTCGGCGTTGGCGGCCCCGGCCTCGGCGGCGGTGCCGGCTTCCGTCTCCACGGCGAACTGGATCCGGGCCCGGTCCGGTTCCACCTCCACCTCGCCGTTCCCGCGCACCGTGAGCTGGGAGGTGTCCTGGGCCGAGACCGCCGGCACCGCTCCTGTCAGGAGAACGGCCGCCAGGACGGGCGAGAAGACGAGGACGGAAAGGGGGGTGGAGGGACGCGCACCGGGGGCGTTGGCGGGGGATCGCATGGGAGTCTCCGGATCGAAGGGAGAGGTCGGCTCCATGGGCTGCCCTGGATGGGCTCGTTGGGCCGTCCTGAATGGAGTAGTAGTTTCCCGGTCACGAGCGGGTTCCCGGAGTTCCAGAGCGTCGCGGGTCCCGGCTCCGGCTCGGGTGTGGCAAGGCGCTACGCCCTCAGCCTGTACCTGCGTGGCCGCCTTTCCTATCATGGACAGGGTCCTTCCACTCCACCTGCGGCCGGTCCCCGCCCCTGGGGTTGCTCCCCGCTACGTCGGGCTGGAGTCCGCCGTAGCCGGTGTCCTCATCCTTCTCCATCCGCGGAGTACGCATGAAAGCCATCATCCCCCTGGCCGGTCGCGGAACCCGCCTCCGGCCCCACACCCTCACGACGCCGAAGCCGCTGGTTCGGGTCGCCGGCAAGCCGGTGATGAGCTACATCCTGGACGACTTTCCGGAGCTGGGGATCGAGGAGGTCGTCTTCATCGTCGGGTACCTGGGCGATGAGGTGCGACGTTTCGTGGCTGAGGAGTATCCGAACCTCAAGGCCCGCTTCGTGGTGCAGGAGGTCCAGGACGGAACGGCCGGGGCCATCAAGCTGGCCGAGCCCTTCGCCGACCAGGATCTCCTCATCATCTTCGTGGATACTCTCTTCGACGCCGATATCTCGCTGGCGTCACGGTTGGGCCAGGAGTGGGCCGGGATCATCTGGGCCAAGGAGGTGGAGGACTACCAGCGCTTCGGCGTCATCGTCACCGATGAGAACGGTGCCATGACCCGGATCGTGGAGAAGCCCTCCGAGCCCATCTCCCGCCTGGCCAACATCGGTCTCTACTACATCCGGGATTCGGCCCTGCTTTTCGAGGGGATCAACCACACGCTGGGGGCCGGGCCAGGGCCATCGGGCGAGTACTATCTCACCGACGCCTTCCAGTACATGGTGGATCAGGGCGCCCGCATCCAGACGGCGCCGGTGGGCGGGTGGTACGACTGCGGCAAGGTGGAGACCCTCCTGGAGACCAATGCCCACCTTCTGGAGAGCGGCCGGGGCATCCGTCATGGCGAGGCCTCCGTGGATGAGGCTTCGTCGGTGGACGAGGCGGTCCGGCTCGAGTCCGGCGTGCGGGTCCAGGGGGCCACCCTGGGGCAGCACGTCACCGTGGAGCGGGGCAGCCGGATCCAGGACTCGATCCTGGAGAACTGTATCGTCGGTCCCAACGCCACCATCATCGGGTCCAACCTCCGGGATTCCATCGTAGGGGGGCACTCCGTGATCCGGGGCATCCGGGGGCGGATCAATGTGGGTGATCACTCGTCACTGGAGGGTTCGGACGAGGGCTGAGACCCTCCCGAGACCCCTCCCGAGTCCGGACGGCGCACTTCGGCGCCGCTCCCCGTCCGTGCGCGAGAGTCGGTCCCGCGCCCCCCCTGAACCCCAACCCCCATGGCTGATCCAACGCCGAGGTCACCCTCTCCCAGCGCCTGGAACGATGACGCACCCAACGGCGAGGAGAGCGCCGGCGTGGAAACGCCCAGCGGCGCCCGGGCCGCCGTGGAGGAACTGCTGGACGAGGTGGAGGCGGCCACCGAGCCGCGCCCCCTCATGGAGGTGGGCGGCCTCAAGGGGAAGGCGGCCATCGTCACCGGCGCCTCGTCCGGGATCGGCCGGGCGGTGGCTGTGGCCCTGGCGCGGTCCGGGGTCGATGTGGCGTTCAACTACCTGGGCGACAATGAGCGGGCTCACCGCGACGCCGACGTCACCGAGCAATCCCTGGCCGCCTTCGACGTCCGGGTCTACCGGCGCACGGTGGACTGCCGCCGCCCCGAACAGGTCAACGACTTCGTGGATCGCGCCGTCCAGCATCTGGGGGGCGTCCAGATCCTGGTGAACAACGCCGGGATCGGCCGGGATCGGGCGCTCTGGCGCATGAGCGACGACGAGTGGCGGGACGTTCTGGATACGAATCTGTCGGGCGCCTTCTACTTCCTGCGGGCCGTGGCCCCCTACTTCCGCGCCCAGGAGTACGGGAAGGTGGTGAACATCTCATCCATCCATGCCCTCAAGAGCGAGTTCGGATTGTCGAACTACGCCGCTTCCAAGGGTGGGCTGCTCTCCCTCACCCGGAGTGCCGCGGTGGAACTGGGACCCTCCAACGTCAATGTGAACGCGGTGGCGCCGGGGTACATCCGGACCACCCGCCTCACGGAACGGGTTCCGCCGGAGATCATGGATCGAGCCCGGGAGGGAAGCGCCCTGGGTCGCCTCGGCGATCCACAGGACGTGGCCGGCGCCGTGCTCTTCCTCTGCTCCGAGGTGGCCCGACACATCACCGGTGTCATCCTGCCGGTGGATGGGGGGCACCTGGCCTGATGATGGCGCGGATGCCACCGGGTCCATCGGGGGAACGACGATGCACCCGTCCGGTACTCTCCACGGGAATGACCCGGACAACCACTCATCAACACACAGCCGCAGAGAACCCATGGCCAACCGCACCGCCCACTTCACCACCAATCATGGCACCTTCACGGTGGAGCTTTTCGACGACCTGGCTCCCGAGACTGCGGGGAACTTCGCCAAGCTCGCCGAAGACGGATTCTACGATGATCTCGTCTTCCACCGGGTCATCGCCGACTTCATGATCCAGGGTGGATGTCCCGAGGGCTCCGGCCGGGGTGGACCGGGCTACACCATCGACGATGAGTTCCACCCCGAGCTTCGGCACAGCGAGGAGGGCATCCTCTCCATGGCCAACGCCGGCCCCAACACCGGGGGCTCCCAGTTCTTCATCACCCTGGTGCCCACCCCCTGGCTCGACGACAAGCACGCCGTGTTCGGGAAGGTCACCGAGGGGATGGATGTGGTCCACCAGATCGGAAAGGTCAAGACCGGTCGCGGTGACCGCCCCAAGGAGGACGTGCAGATCGAGTCGGTGCGCATCGAGGGGGGCGAGTGAGTCAGGAGACCGTCGGGGGCGCTCGGCCGGAGGGGAAGGGCTCGTCGTCCGAAGGTCGGCCCAAGGTGGTGCGGAGCAAGGCGGAGTGGAAGGAGCGCCTCACGCCGGAGCAGTACCGCATTGCCCGCAAGGCCGGGACGGAGCGCGCCTTTACCGGTGAATACTGGGACACCAAGACCCCGGGCACCTACCGCTGCGTCTGTTGCGGGGCCCCCCTCTTCTCGTCGCGCACCAAGTTTGATTCCGGCTCCGGGTGGCCGTCGTTCTGGAACACCGTAGGGTCGGAGGCGGTGGAAGAGCGCGAAGACCGTTCGCTCTTCATGCGCCGAACCGAAGTTGTGTGCGCCACCTGCGACGCGCACCTGGGGCACGTCTTCCCCGACGGCCCGCGCCCCACCGGGCGCCGCTACTGCATCAATTCGGCGTCGCTGCAGCTGGAGCCCGAGGGGGAGGAGGGTGGGTAACCACCTCCGGCGAGCCGGGCTCCGGCCGGGCGGCGGGGTCCTGGCCTCGCCCGTGGGGCTGCTTGCCCTCCTGGGCCTCCTGATCCTGGCGGGGTGCGGGATCCGCTCCGCCCCTCCGCCGCCGGAGCCGGGGTGGGAGCGGGGCGGCGTCCCGGAGCTCCGGGGGACTACTGTGCTCCTCCTTCCTGTACAGGCTTCCGGGGTGGGGGACCGAGGCGCCGTGGATGGTGAACTCCGGTACGCCCTGGAATCCAGGGGGCCGTCGGTTCGCTGGCTCGCGGGCCAGGAGCTCGAATCCCTGGCTCGGCAGGCGGGTCGCCTGGGCGCCGACGTCCATGCGCTCCCCGTGGCCCTTTTCGAAGCGGGGGAGGTGGAACGGGTGGGCGATCCCCTCTTCGGCGCCGTCTATCGGCTCGGGGCCATCGCCGGGGCGCAGTACGCACTGCTGCCCGTGGCGGCTCGATCCACGGAGGTGGAGGACGACCCCGGTCGGATCCGGGTCAACCTGAATCTGGCCCTCCTGGATACCCGATCGGGCCGGGTCCTCTGGCAGGGGATCCTGGAAGGGGCTCCCGGGGCCGGGGACTCACCCGCCCCGCTGGCTTCCCTGGCGGAGCGGGTGGCGGGGCGGATCCTTCCCTGAGTCGTTTCCCCTGAGTTGCTGCCTTCGGCGGGGCCTTGGTGTACAACGTCCTGGTCCACGCTCCCGCTCCCGGCGCTCCTGCCTCCGGGCGGGGGCCCTTTTCGTCTCGTTCC
>REEG01000132.1 GCA_007695195.1 Gemmatimonadales bacterium
ACCGCCTTGATGTTCATGGCGATCGGCCCTTCGACCGCATCCTGTCGGATCTGCGTATGCCCGGCCTCTCCGGCGACCAACTCCTGGCCCACCTCAAGGCCCGGGGCCGGGGTGAGGAGACTCGGCTGGTCTTCATGACCGGCGATCACGCGTCGCCCGAGGCCGCGCGGGTGCTCAAGGCCGCCGGGGTTCCCTACATGGTCAAGCCATTCACCCTGGCGAAGGTGATGGAGGTGTTGAATGGGGCGGGAGAGAGGCCGTCCCGCTAGGAATCGTCAACCCTCCGTCCAGCGTTGGTGGGCCTGGAGATGCCGCCGGTACTGCGAGGCCATCCCGTGGGAACCGACTGGACCCGTCCGGGCATTCGCCTTGCCGCGCTCAGGGACTCGGCCTACGTTGCCGGCCATTCACATCCCCGGGGCCGCACAGGACCCACACCCAATCCAGATCCCCAGTCGTCGAAAACAGATGCCGGATCCCTCCCAGAACCCGTCCCCAACGACCGTCCCAAGCGATTCGGCGCTTCTGGAGCGGGTGACCACCGGTGATGCGTCGGCGCTGGACGAATTGTTGGACCGGTACTGGTCCCAACTGGTCTCGTATGCGGTGGGAATCGTCGGGAATCCGGATCTGGCGCAGGATGTCACCCAGGAAGCCTTCGTGCGTCTCTGGGAGAGGCGGGAGTCGTGGAGCGGGGACGGCTCCGTGCAGGCTCTCCTGTACCGCATGGTCCGCAATCTGGCTCTGGACCAGCAGAAGGCCCGGACCCGTGAGGAGGCGCGGACCCGACAATTGGCGGATGGAATGGGTCCGGTCCCCAGCCCGTTGGAGATGACGGCCACCCTGGAGTTCGAGCGGGCCTTCTGGAGTGCGCTCGAATCGCTGTCGCCACGGCGACGAGAGGTTTACGAGTTGGTCCGGGTAGAAGGCCTGTCCTACCGCGATGTCGGTGAGATTCTGGAGATCGCTCCCCAGACCGTGGCCAACCATCTGAGTGCAGCCATGGCCTTCCTCCGGGAGCGTCTCTCGGCGCACATCGGATCGGATGACCCCGCTTCCGAGCGAACCCACGCGTCCCAGGGCGGCTGACCGGGTCCACCCGCCCGGCCCGCGTTCCGTCGACCCTTCCCCCGGGGCTTCCCATCCCCCGCCCCGGGTAGCTCCCCCCCGCAGCAGAATTCCCGGCCGGCTTCCCACCGCCATTGGTAGGATTCGCCGTCGGTGTCGTGGTAGAGTCGAACAGCCGGATTCCGGTTGCTCGCCGATCGTCGGAATCGGTCTACCCAGGGTCTCGATTCGTCGAGGCCCGGGAGGCTCCCCGGCGCACCAGACACCTTCCAGGGCCACAGGAACGGTACCCATATGGAAGACCTGATTCTCCGGTCACTGCAGGGGCGGACCGGCGATCTCGAAGAACGAATCCTCCGAAAGTGGCGGCAGGAATCGGCGGCCAATGAGGAACTCTACCAGCGGACGGCGGAGGTCTGGCGCCGCACGCCCTCACGGCGCCCCATGCCTCATCCCCCGGAGCGTCCCTCCCTGGGAGCCATCATGCAGGAGGCCGAGGGCCGCCGTGCTGCTGGTTCCCCGGCTTCCAGCCAGAAGAAGCGCCGGACCCGGCCACGACGCTGGCTTCCCGGGGTGGGGATTCTGGCTCTGGCGGCCACCGCCGCTTCCCTCTTCCTCTTCGGGGATTCCGGGCCGCCTGTCTCGACGGAGGGCGTGGGGACGGCCCCCCTCGCCGCGGCGGAGTTCAGCACCGGGAGCGACCAGACCGTCACGGCCCGCCTGAACGATGGCAGCTTCGTGCGCCTGGCCCCCAGAAGCCGGCTTCGTGTGGAGCCCGGAGAGCATACTCGGGACGTCTTCCTGGAAGGGCGCGGCTACTTCGCCGTGGCCAGCGATCCGGACCGGCCGTTCCGCGTCCACACCCGGCTGGGTGAGGCCCTGGTCCTGGGGACCCGGTTCGAGGTGGATGTCCGCGACGACAACCTCCGCCTCGTGGTCACCGAAGGGCATGTGGCCCTCACCGCCGGTGGCGACCGCATCGACGCACGGGCCGGTGACATCATCCATCTGGCCGCCGAGGGCGTCCCTGTGGCCGAGTACGTGGAGGATGTGCTGGAGGTCCTGGACTGGCCCGGAGGCCTCCTGGTCTTCCAGGCCACGCCGCTCCGTCAGGTGGCGCGGGATCTGACGGCTCACTTCGGTATCCCCGTCCAGATCGACGACGAGGGAGTGGCGGAGCGGACCGTCACCGGGTCGTTCGATGACGAGTCCCTGGAGGAAGTCCTCAGCGCCATCTGCCGAGCCACCGCCACCCGATGTGTCCGCGACGATGACCGGGTGATCATCGCCGCCGGAGACGAGCAGTGACCCCTAGTCGTTACCTACCACTGAAGGAGTTCGCCATGCAGTCCAAGCTACGATATCGAATGGGCTCTGTACTTGCCGTACTCGTCCTCCTCTTTACTGGACCGGCGGTGAGCGCCATGGCCCAGGAGGAATCCCAGATCGCCCGAGCGACCATCGCGGCCCAGGCTTCGGCGAGTACCCTCCTGACGACCCCGGCCAACTTCGAGGTCGACGCCATGGGCCTCGCCGAGGCTCTTCGTCTGCTGCAACAGACCTCAGGCGTATCGCTGATCTTCAGCGAGAGCCTGCTCCCGGACGACCACATGGTGGTCTGCGACTGCGGGGACGTGAGCGTCGAGACGGCGCTGGATCGGATCCTTGCCGGAACCGATCTACGGTACGCCGAACTCCGGAGCCATATCGTCATCGAGCCTCGTGAGGCCCGCGGCCCGGCGCCGCTCCCGGAGGAGGTGACGGGTGGGATTGAAGGGACCATCGTGGATGCCCAGGATTCCAGGCCCCTGGCCGGGGTCCAGGTGGAGGTGGTGGGTCAGAACCGGGCGACGCTGTCCGGGGCGGACGGCCGGTACACCCTGGCGGACCTTCCTGCAGGACCCCATCAGCTCCGCATCCAGCGGCTCGGATACGCCACCATCACGCGGTCGGTGACGGTGGCCACAGGGGAGATCCAGGTGGTGGATATCCGCATGGATCCCACGGCGCTCTCGCTGGCTGAAGTGGTGGTGACGGTGACGGGGCAGGAGTTGCGCCGCTCGGTGGCCAACGCGGTGGGGACGGTGGGGTCCGCCGAGGTGGAGCGCGCCGCCGTCACCAACGTCCAGGATCTTCTCTCGGGTCGGATGTCCGGAGTGACGGTGCTGGGTAACTCCGGCCAGGCCGGTGCCGGGGGTCAGATCCAGCTCCGGGGCGTCAACAGCCTGACCCAGGGCAATGAGCCCATCATCTACGTGGATGGGGTGCGGGTCTTCAACGGTCGGACCGCCACCAGTGTGGCGGGACGCCAGTACCTCTCTCCCTTCAACGATATCGACCCCTCGGACATCGAGCGGATCGAGGTGGTGAAGGGGCCCGCCGCCACCACCCTCTACGGGACGGAGGCATCGGGCGGGGTGATCCAGATCTTCACGAAGCGCGGGCGGGAGGGACCCGCCGAGTGGTCCGCCGAGATCACCGGGGGCTTCAACTCCATGGGGGCCATCGGGCCCTCGTCGGACCCCACCGGGCTCTTCCTGAAGGACTGTCAGGGCGTGTTCGAGTCCGGTGTCGGACAGCGCTTCGAGGATCCCACCTGCCCGTCCCGGGGATCGTGGACGGGGCTCGGGAGCATCCAGCGGTATGCGCTGAGCGTTCGGGGTTCGGAGGGATCGGTGAGCTACTATGTGTCCGGGAACATGTCCCGGGAGCGGGGCGTGCTGCCCACCGGCGGAAACGATGACGCAGGCATTCGGGCCAACATCGACTTCCAGCCGGCGGAGCGGCTGAACATCTCGGTCAACTCGTCGCTTGTGAAGCGGACTGTGGAGTGGTACCCCGACGGCCTCAGCGCCAACGGGACCCTCCTGAACATCTCCCGGGGCGCCCGGTCCAACTTCACGGGTGGGACGGGTTGCTCGGAACCCGATGTCCTCTGTCTGCAGAATGCCGAGATCTTCAACACCGACAGCTACACCGATACCCACCACTACATCATCGGGGGCACGGCCACCCTCCGGCCCTTCGACGGGTTCACGAGTCGGCTCGCCGTGGGGTACGACTTCACCAGCGCCGACATCTCCACCATCATCCCCTTCGGACACGTCCGCGTGTCGGATGGCCAGTACTGGCAGACTCTCTGGGAGCGTGCCCTTCTCTCGGTGGACCTGATCAACTCGTACACCTTCTCCTTCGGCGATTCCTTCACGTCTACTACCACCTTCGGTGGCCAGCTCTTTGATCGCCGTTCCCAGTCCACCGATCTGCAGGCCAGCGACTTCGGAGGTCCCGGCACGCCGACCCTGACCAGCGGAGCCCTCCGTTCCATCAGTGCGGCGCGGGACACCCGGGTCATCAACGCCGGGTTCCTCTTGCAGGAGCAGATCGCCTGGCAGGACCGGGTCTTCCTCACCGCCGGAGTACGCGTCGACGGGAACAGCGCCTTCGGGACCGACTTCGGACTTCAGGCCTATCCCAAGACCTCCCTCTCCTGGGTGGTCTCGGAAGAGAGTTTCTGGCCGGAGGCGCTGAACTCGGAGGTGAAGCTCCGGGGTGCCTTCGGGGAGTCCGGGAAGGCTCCCGGCGCCTTCGATGCCGTTCGGACCTGGAATCCCATCGCAGCCGAGGATGGTCAGGCCGCCTTCACCCCTTCGCAGCTCGGGAACCCCGACCTGGGTCCGGAGCGCACCCGGGAGCTGGAGGTCGGTTTTGAGGCCACCGCCTTCGATGGGCGCGTGGATGTGGACTACAGCTACTACCGGCAGCGGACCTCCGATGCCCTGATCCCGGTCAACAGCCCGCCTTCCCAGGGCTTCTCTGCAGCCCAGCTCGAGAACGTGGGCGAGATCTTCAACTCGGGACACGAGCTCATGGTGGGGGCGACGCTCCTCCGCCGCGGTGACTTCGAGTTCGCGGGACGGCTTCGCTATACCAGCATGTACAACGAGGCGGTGGACCTGGGTGGCCAGGTCATCACCATCACCACCAACGCCAGGACCTTCGTTCGGGAGGGGAATCCGGTTCCCTCGTACATCGGCCGTCGGGTGACCAACCCGGATGAGTTCGCCGATCCCATCTTCGAGGAGGACGCCTACCTGGGTTCGCCCTTCCCCAACCGCATCATCAGCCCCAGCGCCTCGGTCCGGTACGGGGACTGGCTGACGGTGGAAGCGCTGGGCGAGTTCCAGCGGGGAGCCAGCCTTCTGAACGCCGTGGCGCACGTGAATGCCTGGCAGTCCGGGTGGCGTCCATGCTTCGACGTGCAGGACAAGCTCAGGGCAGCCCGGGACGGCGACGCCTCGGCACTGAATGACGTGACCGCCATCGAGCGGGCCCGCTGCACGATCACCGGCGGCAATCGGGATTTCAGCAACTGGGTTGAGGCCAGCGATTTCTTCAAGCTGAGGCACATCTCGGCCACCGTGGATCTCCCGTCGGACCTGGTTCCGGGCTTGAATCGGACATCGGTCATGTTCGCCGCCCGTAACCTCTTCCGCTCCACCAACTACACCGGTACCGATCCCGAATCGGCCGATCAGCGCGAGAGCACCTTCTCCCGGCGGGACTATTACGTCATTCCCGCCCCCCGTACCTTCACCGTCACCATCCGGACGAGGTTCTGAGCCATGATGAATCGTGATTCTGGAACGCCTTCTCTCCGGCGCCTCGTGGGGCGCGCTGCGGTGCTCTCAGTGTTGGGACTGGCAGGCGCGGGGTGCGACCTCACCGTCACCAATCCCGGCCCACTGGACGACGATGCCCTGAACACCCGGCAGGCCATGGGCGGCTTGGTGAACGGGATGTCCGGTGACCTATCCTTGGCTCTGGGCAACTACCTGAATCGGGTGGCCGTGGGCAGCGGCGAGCTGTATCACGCCGGGAACTTCGTCACCGAAGGGGCCTTCTTCCGGGGAGATTTCGGTCCCGACGAGGTGAACCAGGACTGGGCCCGCATGCACAGGGCCCGGTGGGTGGCGGAGAACGGGCTCGAGCGGATGCAGCGGGTGCTTGGGGCCGACTTCGAGGAGTATCCCGGAACCCCCCGGGCTTATCTGTACGCCGGCTTCGCCAACCGCCTCCTGGGCGAGAACGCCTGCGTCGCCGTCATCGACGGGGGCGCCGCCCAACCTTCCAGCGTCCACTTCGAACGGG
>REEG01000173.1 GCA_007695195.1 Gemmatimonadales bacterium
CGGCGGCGGGACTCAGGTACTGGAGTTCCCCGCTGGGCCATACCATGGACCAGACAATGTCCGAGATGTTGTGAAGGATGCCGGACCATCGGGATTCGGCGTCCCGAAGAGCCCGTTCCTGCTCCTTCCGGTCCGAGATCTCCCGAGCGGCCGCGTACACCAGGCCCCCGTGCCGTGGCGTGCTCCGCCACTCGATCCAGGCATAGGATCCGTCCTGACGGCGGTAGCGGTTCTCGAAGGAGATGAGAGATTCGCCCAGCTCCAGCCTCTCCATGGAGGCCAGCGTCCTTTCCACATCGTCGGGATGGACGAAGTCCAGGAACCGAGCTCCCTGCAGCTCATCCAGGTGATATCCCAGGACCCTGGACCATTCCGGGTTCAGGCGCAGGAAGCGACCCTCCAGATCGGCAATGCAGAGGAGGTCCAGACTACTGGTGAAGAAGCCGTCCAACTGGTCCAGCGCTTCGCGCCGGGCAACCTCCATGCTTTTGTTCTCGGTGATGTCGCGCTGCATCACGAACAGACCGATCAGGTGTCCTTCCTCGTTTTCCAGCGACACGTATTCCCCCTCGATCCAGACGGGCTGACCATCCCTCCGTGTCTCCCGGGTCACGGCTCGCGAACGCCCACGATCCAGGTGATTGCGGAGGAGCTCCCGAACCTCGTCGGGTCGCCCGGGAAGCAGGTCGAAGGGGGTGGACCCGAGATAATCCCCCTCCTCGGCTCGGTACTGGTCCAGGAGGGCCTGATTGACCTTGACGACGCGTAGCTCCCGGGCCACGCGCTCCAGGGCGGCATTCCGATCTCGGGTGTTTCGCCAGTCCAGGGGCTGGTCCATGGCCAGGAAGAAACAGCCCTCCATTCGCTGGTCGAGGAAGCAGGCGAGCTGTCGTTCCGCCGTGAGCCATCCGGGGAGTTCCGGCCCGGGAGACGATGGGGAGAGCGCCGGAAGGGGCGACTCCGGACCTTCGTACGGGTTGGGATGGTCCTCAGGTCCAACGCCCCGGGACTCGGTCATGGCCGGTCTCCGTCATTCGTGGGGATGTCTTCTCCGAGAGGCTCGGCGGGCGCCGGCCCTCGGGCGGGGGTGGTTGCCGCTGTTTCCGGCTGTGAGCGGGGCCCTTTGAGTTCCCCGCGATCCATGGGGCCCAGCTCTCCCTCCAGATGCGTCTCGTAGCAGGATGGGCAGATGCTGTGGCTGAAGCGTACATCAGGAAGACTGGCCAGGTACTCTTCCAGGCCGCGCCAGTATTCCCCGTCATCGCGCACCTTGCGGCAGTAGGAACACAGCGGAAGGAGACCGAGAAGCTCCTCCTCTCTTCGAAGGGAGGCTTCCAACTCGGAGACGCGGGCCGAAAGTCTGGCCTGGAGTTCGACGATTCGCACCCCGGTGCTTACCCGCGCCCGCAACTCGCCGGCGTGGAAGGGCTTGGTGAGAAAGTCATCGGCACCGGCATCCAGCGCCTTCACCAGGTCGGCCTTGGCGCTCCGGGCGGTGAGGACGATGAGGTAGGTGGGGTGATCGTCGTCGGCGCACTCACGAACACGCCGACAGACTTCGACCCCACTGAAATCCGGCAACACCCAGTCCAATATGGCGAGGCGCGGGGCGTCGGGCTGGGACAGGATGGCCCATGCCGATCCGCCGTCGGCCGCCGTAACCACCCTATGCCCCCAAGACTCCAGGAGGCTCTGGAGAAGGTGACGGGTTACCGGTTCGTCATCGGCAATGAGGATCTGCACAGTGGTACCGTTGGTAGACGTCGCGCAGCGGCAACGCCCGATTTCGGGCGCGCCTGACAAACGCACGGTCGCTCCCATGGAAGCGGCGATACGGCGTGGCCGGAGCATGCTTGGTGCCTCAATGGAGGTTTCGACGGGGTCCCTATCCATCTTTAGGCATCAGCCCGGAGGTGTCCGGGTCGGAAATCGCCCGCATCGGACCTCGCTCAACCGGGGCAAGCGTCGGGAGCGAGGCCACTTCCCCTTTCCCTTTCCATGGCGGTCAGTGGCCCGATGCGACGCTCCGCTCCACATCCATCTGCCAGGCCCGGATGGGGTGCCCAGCGTCCTGACACCCCTCGCATCCCTTGATGGCCTCCATGAGGGCATCCGCCCGGTCCGGCGGGAGAAAGGTCATGAGCATCCCGGATCGATACGGGGCAACGTCTCCGTACCATCCCGGTGCCCCCCGCCCGTGCCCCCGGACGCCCACCTCGCTGAAGACCTCCACCCCCTCCCGGGTCAGGAGCCGACGCACGGATTCGGCATCTTCTTCCAGATACATGATCACCACGAGCTTCATGGGGTCACCTCCTCCCTCCACCCTCGCTTGATGAGGAAATAGAGCCCCGGCACCACCACGAGGGTGAGGATGGTGGAGGCGAAGGCGCCGGCCATGAGGGACACGGCCAGCCCCTGGAAGATGGGGTCGAAGAGAATGACGACGGCCCCGATGATGACGGTGACCGCCGTGACCAGGATGGGGCGCGTGCGCACTGCTCCCGCCTCGAGAATGGCCTTCTTCAGAGGGACACCCACCCGGAGCCGGGCTTCCAGGTAGTCGATGAGGAGAATCCCGTTGCGGACCATGATCCCGGCCAGGGCGATCATCCCGATCATGGAGGTGGCGGTGAAGAAGGCGCCGGTGATGAAGTGGCCGGGGGCGATGCCGATGAGGGTGAGAGGGATAGCCGCCATCATCACCAGCGGGGTCACGAAGGATCCGAACCACGCCACGATGAGGACGTAGATGAGGAGGATGGCGCCGGCGAAGGCGATCCCCAGATCCCTGAACACCTCGTAGGTCACCTGCCACTCGCCGTCCCACTTCATGACCGGGCGCTCGGTGACCGCCGGCTCCCGGGTGAAGAGACGGCCCAGGGAGCCGCCGCCGGCCACCTGGATCTCATCCAGGCTCCCGGCCATGTCCAGCATGGCGTACACCGGGCTTTCCAGCTCTCCGGCCACCTCGCCCATGACGTAGATCACCCGCTTCCCGTTCTTCCGGGAGATGGACTGATGGCGAACGGTCTCTTCGGTGGTGACCAGCTCCGCCAGCGGCACCATGGCTCCGTTGGCCGACCCCAGGTGCATCCGGCCCAGGCGTTCCACCGACGACCGGTCGGCCTCGGCAAGCCCCACCCGGAGGGGGACGGTGGTGCGGTGGTTCGGGGTGGAGAGGCGCGACACCACCTGGCCCCGGAGGGCCATCTCCACCGCGCCTACCACCTGCTCCTTGGCGATGCCCGAGAGTGCGGCCTGCTCCGCGTCCACGGTCATCCGCATCTCGGTCTGGGGCGCGGTGAGGGACCAGTCCACATCCACGACTCCGGGCATGGCCTCGAAGCGCTCCATGACCTCCCGGGCCACCCGGATCTGCTCGGCCTCGTCATCGCCGTAGATCTCCGCCACCAGCGTGGACAGGACCGGCGGCCCCGGTGGGACCTCCACCACCTTGGCCCGGGCGCCGGTTCCGGAGGCGGCCACCACCTCATCCACCAGGGGGCGCAGGGCCAGCGCCACATCATGGCTCTGGGCCCGCCGCCGGGTCTTGTCCACCAGATTGACCTGTAGGTCCGCCACGTGGGCACCGTCCCGGAGATAGTACTGACGGATCATCCCGTTGAAGTTGATGGGGGCTGCGGTACCGGCGTAGAGCTGGATGTCCGTCACCTCGGGCACGCCCACCAGGGCGTCTCCGATATCGGCGGCCAGCGCCAGCGTGGTTTCAAGGGACGTGCCCTCGGGCATGTCCACGATGATCTGCACCTCGTTCTTGTCATCGAAGGGGAGCATCTTCACCTCCACGGCGCGGGTGAAGAACATCCCCACCGCACCCAGCAGGAGAAGTCCCACCACCCCCAAGGTGCCCCCCAGGGCCCAGGGGCGGGCCAGGAGGGGGCTCATGACCCGGTCGTAGAGTCGGTAGATCCTGGTGCCTTCTACCCCCAGGGCGTCGGAGGGACGGGGTGGCGCGAGACGGGCCTCGGAGGCCTCGTCGTCGTGTGCCTCATCGTTCAGGGCCGTGCCTTCGTCGGTCTTGCCATCCGCGCCTTCTCCGTCGTCACCGCTGCCGCTTCCTTCGCCGTTTTCGCCCCCGGTCCCGCCATTGCCACCTCCCCCTGACCCATCAGATGCCGCCATGGCCATTATGGGCTTCGGCTTCCCTTGGGAGCCCAGGAGCTTGAAGGCCAGCCACGGCGTTACCGTGAGGGCCAGCCCCAGCGAGAAGACCATGGCCACGGTGGATCCGATGGGCATGGGGCTCATGTACGGTCCCATGAGGCCGCTCACGAAGAGCATGGGAAGAACGGCGGCGATGACGGTGAGGGTCGCCAGGATGGTGGGATTCCCCACCTCGCCTACCGCAGCGATGGCGGCGGCGCGCAACGGGCGTGCCTTCCTCCGGAAATGCCTCTCCATGTTCTCGGAGATGATGATGGAGTCGTCCACCACGATCCCGGTCACGAAGATGAGGGCGAAGAGGGTCACCCGGTTCAGGGTGTAGCCGAAGAGTTGATAGACGAAGAGGGTGAGGGCGAAGGTGAGGGGGACGGAGAGGACCACCACCAGGGCGGCCCGCCATCCCATGGTGAGAAGGATCACGAGTCCCACCGAGAGCACCGCCAGCACCAGGTGCCACTGCAGGGTCACCACCTTGTCCCGGGCCGTCTCACCGTAGTTCCGGGTGATGGCCACCTCCACGCCGTCGGCCAGGACGCGGCCCTCGAGGCCGGCGATGCGGGTTTCCAGCGCCCGGCCGAGCTCCGTGGCATCGGCGCCGGGACGCTTGGAGACGGAGACGGCCACCATGGGGCGCCATCCATCGGCGTCGGCGGTGCGGTGGAGGGTGTAGTGGGTGACCTCGGCGGGTCCATCGCGCACCACGGCCACATCCCGCACCTGGATGAGGGCTCCGTCCCGGACGTCCAGCACCACCGATCCCACCTGTTCGGCGTCGGCCAGGAAGCCGCCGGCAGTGACCCGGACCACCTGGTTCCCGGCGGAGAACTCCCCGGCCCGGGTCTCCACATTCTCGCCACGGAGTCGCTGGGCCACGTGGAGGGGGTCGATGCCGTAGTGGGCCAGCCGCTCCGGATCCAGTTCAACGCGGAGTTCCCGGGGGTAGCCGCCGATGACCTGCACATCCCGCACATTGGGAAGTGCGCTGAGTTCCACCCTCACCTCGTCGGCCATCCGGCGCAGAGTGGCGCCGTCCATCTCTCCCAGCTCGCCGTGGAGGGTGGCGGTGAAGAAGGGGACGTCGTCGATGGTGACGGTGCGCACCATGGGAAGCCCCACCTCCGGGGGGAGGCGATCCGTGTGCTTGGAGAGGGTGCTCATGAGACGCACCAGGCTCTCTTCCATGTTCCGCCCCACCTCGTAGCGGACGGTGGCCAGGCCGAAGCCGTGCTCGGCCCGGGTGTAGACGTACTCCACGCCCTCGATCCCCGACAGAATCCCTTCCAGGGGAATCAGGACCCGATTCTCCACCTCCCGGGGCTCGGCTCCCTCCAGGGGAAGGTACAGATCGGCCAGGGGCACGATGATCTGGGGCTCTTCCTCGCTGGCCAGGGTGAAGACGGTCCAGACGCCCAGGGCCAGGGAGAAGGCCATGATGAGGGGCGTGAGCTTGGACTCGAGGAAGGCCGCTGCGATGCGACCGGCGATGTTTTCCTTCACGGCGACACCTCCCGGACCTGCGAGATGGTCTGACCATCCATGAGCTCGGCGCCGGGGCGACGCACCACTGTGAGGTCACCGGCCGGTCCGGCCAGGAGTTCCACTGCGTCACCGGTGGTCCGACCCAGGCGGACCCAGCGGAGTCGGATCCGGTCCTCCTCCACCGCAAAGACGCCGGTCAGCTGCCCACGCTCGAGGACCGCATCCCGGGGGATCCACACCCCTGCGGGCTCGGCGAAGGGGAGTTCCAGGCGTACGTAGCTGCCCACCCGCGCCGCCTCCGGCACCTCCACCGGGAGTGCTTCCAGACGGAAGGTGCGGCTCGCCGGATCCACGGCCGGGACGATACGTTGGACCGTGGCGGGGATGGCCGGATGACCCGACCCCAGGTGGACCAGCACCTCATCGCCCTCCGCCACGGCGCCTGCCAGGTGCGCCGGGAGCTCCGCGATGACCTTGAGTGCCTCCGGGGCGACGATCCTGAGGAGGGCGCGTCCCGGGCCCGCCAGGTCACCGGGATCAACCCATCGGTGGGTCACCACCCCGCTGAAGGGAGCATGGATGACGCTGTACTCCCGCTGGGCCTCCGCTTCCCGGAGCGCGCCTCGGGCGCCGGCCAGAGCCGCCTGCGCTTCGTCCAGTTCCTGGCGAGTGGCAGCCCCATCATCAGCCAGACTCCGGATCCGCCTATGGGTTTCCGTGGCTAGCTCCAGTTGGGCCCGGGCCGATTCAACGCGGGCCTCCACATCGTCGTCATCGAGACGGAGCAAGGGGGCTCCGGAGCGCACCCGGTCCCCGACCCGGACCTCCACGGAGCGCACCGTCCCGCTAGCACGTGTGGCGATCTCCGCGACCTGATCCGAATCCAGGGTGGCGGCGAAGCTGGCCCCTCCAGTGGAGCGGAAGGCCTGGGTCACCTGGAGTTCGCCGGCCACGGGCGTCCTGGGAATCTCTCCGGGCTCGTCGCCACCGCAGGCTGCCAGGGCAGGGAGCAGAAGAAGGAGAAGGAGGCGTCTCATCGGTTGTCTCCGAGGTTCAGGCTTGGGTCGGTGGAAGGCATGGGAACGGTTGATTCGACATCGTGGTGAGCAGGTGACGTGGACCGGGTCTGGGCAGCGTGGTGGACGCCCGAGAGGAATCGGACTCTTGCGGCGGCCATGGCCAGGTTGGCGGCGGCATCCACCTCTCCCACGGCGTCCTGGGCAGCGCGTGCCTCCACCGCCATCAGATCCGCGGCCGTCACCAGATTCTCTTCATAGCGGCGACGCATGAGCCGAGCGGCTTCTCCGGAGGCACGGGCTGCGGCGCGAGCCACCTCCACGCCCTCATGGGCCGACGCCAAGGCTCGAACAGCCTCGCTCACCTCCACCTCTGCCTCCCGGACCCGGAAGTCGTGCTCCCGCTCATGCGCCAGCCGTTCAGCGTCCAGCGCCTCGATCCGATCGGTGAGGCCCCCCCCGCTGTAGAGGGGCACCCGTACCCGAAATCCCACCATCCAGTTGGTCTCAGCGCCACCGAAGGGGGCTTGGGAATGGGTGCCCACCCTGGCGAAGCCCTCCATGGAGGGGAGACGAGCGCGCCGTGCCTCCCGGACCCGCTCCGCCGATGCCTCGAGGTGGGCCATGGAAGCCAGGAGGTCGGGCCGCCCCTCGAGTTCCACAGCGACGTCGCCGCGGGCTGGGACGGGGAGGTCGGGGAGGGCGGCCATGTCCTGTTCCACCGGGACGGGGATCTGTCCGCGTTCCCACCCCAGCGCCAGGCCGAGGCGCTCCCTTGCATCATGGATCTCCCGCTCGGCCCGGATCACCTGAGCACGAGCATTCTCCAGGCCGGCTTGGGCCTGGAAGAGGTCCCCCTCGGTGGCCAGCCCTTCCTCCACTCGCCGAGTGGTCACCCGGAGGTTCTCCCGGGCCGACCCGGCCGACGCCTCGACGGCGGCGAGACGGGATTCAGCTGCCACGCTTTCCAGGTAGTGGAGTTCAGCGCCATAGGCGGCGGCTTCGGCGACCCACTCCGCCCCCAGCCCCGCAGCCTGGGCCAGCGCCTGGGCGGCCCTCGCCGCCGAGGTGGCGGCGGGATCGAAGGGCGCCCACTCCGCCCCGACCCCCACAGCCCAGTCGCCCAGCGCATCGGGGCGATTCAGACGGTCCGGTGAGAAGTCCGCCTCGGTAAAGCGCCCCTGGCGAAGGCGACTCCCGAACGCAGCCACCGGGTCGTTGGTGCGGAGGGCATCCCACTCGACTCCTACCGAGGGGCGGCGGTACGCCCGGCTCCCGTCCCACTGGCTGAAGGCGCCCTGGGCACGCGCCTGCGCCGCTTGGACCTCGGGGTGACCTTCGGCGGCGATCCGCCGGACTTCCTCCAGTGAAACGGGGATGTGCCGGGTTTCCTGGGCCAGGAGAGGGGTGACAGTGCCTTCCGACCCGATGGGGAGCAGCAGATAGGCAAGAATCAGGATCACCGCGTTCGGTGGCCCCACACGCGGCTTGGGGTCCATGTGCTTAATCATCGAGTGATATAGATTATTTTATATGGTGGGCGTGAAATGAGGCTGCGGGGGAGAGGCGGAGGGGTGTCAACAGTCCCCGCCGCGGACGCAGTCCAGAACGGTTCGGGCTCGTGGATCCCCGATTCGGTAGTAGACATTCACTCCGTCGCGGCGGCGCACGAGGATCCCTTTGTCCCACATGGTGGTGAGATGCTGGGAGGCCACGGGCTGGCTGACTCCCACAGCCTCGTAGATCTCGGTGACGGTGGCCTCTTCGGCCCGGTCCAGGAAATCCAGGATCTGAAGACGGGTGGGATGTCCCAGGCACTTCAGGATGTGAGCCGTGCCTTCCAGATCGGAGTGGGCCAGGGTGGTCTCTGTACTTCCCGTATCGGGTCGGACCACCATACTCTCCGCAGCCTCATTTGTCGGGGTCGGGCCTCCAGCCATGATCCGGTCGCTCTCCACATTCGGGTGGCATCGTAGTGTTTAGACATATGGATAGTACCATGTCATGACGTGAAGTCAAGGAGCTCGGTGTTCCGAAAAATGCGAACCTGGATTCGCATTTTGGCGTGCAGGGCAGGGGAGTAGGGGGAACCCATCCCCGGGGGGGAAGGGTTTCAGGGACCTTCTCTCCATCCGTACCTCGGCGACATCGCGTCCCCATCTGGCCATGCCCTCATCTCCTCCTACCGGGATTCGCAAACTCCGGATCGCCGCCGACGCCCTGGCCGGTCTCCTCCACCGATCCGGAATCATCGATCGGGGGCGGCTCGGGGAGACCCTTGGTCTGGCGTGGCCACGCATCCTCACCGGCTTCGCCATCATGTCGAAGAACACGGTGGACCTGGCCGTCATCGGGATGGTTCTGGGGGCTCCGGGGGTGGCCGGCCTCGCCTTTGCTTTTGCCTACTGGCAGGTGGCGAAGTTCCTCTCCATCGGCCTGGCCGGAGGTACGGTCTCTCTCGTAGCACAGAACTATGGCGGTGGCCGACTGGACCGTGCGGCGGCCGTTGTGAAGCAGTCCCTTCTCGTGGCAGCCCTTCTGGTGACCCCCATCGTCCTGGGATTCATGGTTTTTGCAGAGCCCCTCATTGCCCTGGTGGGCGGCGAGGGTGACGCGCTCCGTTTCGGCGTCATCTATCTGGTCGTCACGGCGCCTGCCCTGGCCTTTGAGTTCTTCAACATCATTGCGAGTCGCACCTACGCGGGGGTGGGAGACACCTTCACCCCCATGGTGGTGCGGGCGGGCGGGGCGGTTCTCAACGCGGTGCTCACCGTCGTCCTGGTCATGGGAGCGGGAATGGGGGTGCTGGGAGCCGGAATTGGCACCGCGGTATCCATTGCCGCCGTCGCCGCCACCCTGGCGTGGGGGATGACGGGTCGCTCCTACTTCGGACGCGGCGCTTCACCCGTGCCGGTCCGGCGTTCCGGGCCGTGGGTGGATGGGCCCCTGGTTCGGGACCTCCTCCGCATCTCCATGCCTCTCATGGCTCGGCGCGTTGCTGAGGGGATCATCGTCTTTCCACTGCTGTGGGTGGCCGCTTCCCTCGGCTCCATCACGGTGGCTGCCCTGGAGGTGGGCCGCCGGGTGGCCGCGCTTCTGGGGAGCTTCAGCTGGGGATTCTCCATTGCCGCCAGCACGATGGTGGGGAAGCGTCTTGGCGCCGGGGAGGAGGAACTGGCCAGTGCGTACGCCCGGGACGTGATCCGACTGTCGGCCGTCGTCTACATTCTGTCCTCCGCCGCCGTGGTCCTTACCGCCGGGCCCATCGCCCGGGTGTTCGTGGACGAGCCCGCGGCTGTGGCCGCAACCGCTGCCTTCGTCGTCGTGGCCGCCCTCGCCGCCATTCCCATGGGGGTCGACGGCTCCGTCACCGGATCGCTCCGTGGGGGAGGGGATACCCAGTGGCCCTTCTTCGCCTCTCTGGTGGGTCTTTACGTCTTCGCCCTACCCGCCGCCCTTCTGGCTTCCCTCACGCCCCTCGGCGTGGCGGGGCTGTACGCCGCCCTCCTCCTGGAGCGGATCGTACCCGCCGTCCTGAACGGGTACCGGTTCCGCTCCAGGCGTTGGCTGGCTGTGAGCCGGCGGTACCGCCCCTCCCATCACCGACCGTAGAGTTCCCGCCAGGCGGCCTCGAACTCATTGCCCTCGAACCATCGCGGCTGTTCGTCTGCGTTGGCGATCTCCAGGGCAACTTCAAAGAGGATCCGCAGGTCCCGCTCCAGCCCGCTCAGATCCCACTCCGGGGTGATGACGTCGTGGACGGTGTGGTATCGCTCATCCCGAAGCGCCGCCACGTCGAAGCCCAGGTCGGTCACGTAGTCGCTTCCGGCCTGAAGGTAGAGGGCGGGGATCCCGGCCTTGGCGAAGCTCAGCTGGTCGGACCGGTAGAAGCTACCGGCCATGGGGTTGGGATCCCCGGCCGCACGGAGTCCGTAGCGCTCCACTACCTGGGTGAAGACGTCACCCATGGTGTTCATGTCCAGCCCAATGGCGGCCACGTCCGCGGTGACCCCCAGGTTCTGGGGCGAATCCACATTGATGTTGGCGATGATGCTGGAGCGGGGAACCGGCGGAGACTCCACGAACAGGCCGCTCCCCAGGAGCCCGCCTTCCTCCGCCGTCACAGACAGAAACATCACGGAACGACGGGGATCGGCCTCGGTGAAGGCCTCGGCCACCGCCAGGATGGACGCCACCCCCAGGGCATTGTCCAGCGCCCCGTTGAAGATGGAGTCGCCCTCCAGGGAGGGGTCCCATCCGATGTGGTCGTGGTGTGCGGTGAACACCACGTACTGGTCGGCCAGATCAGGGTCATTCCCCCGGACCACCCCGGCTACGTTGTGGGCCTCCAGGCGCTCAAAGCCCGTTTCGATGACGCTGGATACCCGGAACCCCGTATCCACGGGGCGGAAGTCCCGGTCCGCCGCCAGGTCGAAGAGCCCCGGAACATCGGTGTCCAGGGCCCGGGCCACCTGGTGGGTCTGGGTGGAGTCCATCCATGCCAGGAAGTCCACCTGGTAATCGCGCTGCCAGACCTGCCCCTCGCCCATGCTCCCGATGACCCCGAACCCGTAGGCTGCGGATTCGTCGGTATGGACCACGATGGCCCCGGCGGCGCCCTGGGCCTGGGCCTGTTCGAACTTGTAGGTCCAGCGTCCGTAATAGGTGCGCACATCTCCACCAAAGAGGGCCACCCCATCTTCCTCCACGGCGGGATCGTCATTCAGGAAGAGGAGCACCGCGCCGGTCAGGTCCTCGCCCTTGAAGTCATCCCAGTCGTACTCCGGGGCCTGTACCCCGTGGCCCACGAAGATGAGGGGGGCCTCGTCCAGCTCGACCCGGGGCTCTTCGCTGGTGGACCAGAAGGTGAAGTTCTCTTCGGTCACCAGGTCCAACTCGCCCTCGGGGCCCTCGATGCGGGCCCATGAGTTGTCCCGGTTCTTGGTCATCCCCAGGAGTTCCACCGGCAGCCGGTACCCATCACCGTTCACGGGTTCGAGCCCGATCTCTGCGAAGCGTGTCTCGATATGACGGATGGCCCGTTCCTCGCCAATGGTGGCCGGGGCCCGCCCGAGCATGCTGTCGGCGGAGAGGATGGCCGTGTCGTCGAAGATCCGCTCCCGGAGGATCCGCGTCGCCGGGCCTTCCACCGGACCGGCGACCCCAAGCTCCTCGGCCCGGGGGGTGTCGGGATGGCCGGCTTCCGCAGCCGGAGCTCCCTCCAGGACGGCCGGGGTATCGGGGGGCGGCGGCTCAGCAGGCTCGCAGGCGCCCAGGAAGACCGCCAGCCCGGCCACGGCGGCCAGGAAGGGGAGGGGCGCGGAGGACGCGGTTCGCCCGGACGCAGGCCGCGGGAACAGGGGTCGCCCGATCGCGAACCGAGAGGGGGTGGGGTGCTCGGAGACCACCGATGCGACGGGTGTGGCTGCGGGGACGGTGGTGGGGCTTGCGGTTACGGGAAGGGGAGACATGGGGCATCTTCCTCTGGATACGGGGCGGGCTTCAATGACGTGGGGTTCGGTGACGCAGGGCTCGGTGTGGCGGGGTTCGGCCATCACGGAGGG
Source organism: Gemmatimonadales bacterium (assembly GCA_007695195.1). Classification (GTDB taxonomy): domain Bacteria; phylum Gemmatimonadota; class Gemmatimonadetes; order Longimicrobiales; family Gaopeijiaceae; genus PWLA01. The sequence goes on from REEG01000173.1 coordinate 12,248, forward strand.
CGCCGGGCCATCAGGCGAACCACCGAGGCCGATCCTCGATGATATCGCCCTTCTTCCAGCTCCACCACCTCGGTGCCGAGTCGGTCTACCTCAAGGGAGTCGAAGTCGCTCCGGATCGTCGCTTCGTCGAAGAGGAGCGCCGGGTCGGGAGGCCCGCCCGCCGTGGGGTTGGTGCGCTGGTGTCGGGCATGATCCAGGCTGAACCCCTCCAGGACCAGGGCCCCACCCGGCGCCAGCAACCCGGCCATGCGCCGGTGGTACTCGCGTCTCCGGTCCGGGGGAAAGTGCGCGAAGATGAGGGCGATGAAGTCGAAGGAGGCCGGGGGGAACTCGAGATCTCCGAAGTCGGCCACCCGGTAGTGGATCCGGACGCCCCGTTCCCGCGCCAGTCGCAGCGCCTTTTGACGGCCTTCAACGCTGACGTCAACGGCGGTGACGGAGAGCCCCGACTGGGCGGCGAACACGGCGTTTCGTCCCTCGCCCTCGGCGGGAAAGAGCGCACAACCCGTGGGGCGCAGCTCCGTCACGACCGCCCGAAGGAAGCGATTGGGCTCGGTTCCGTAGGCCCAACCCTCTTCGGCATAGCGGGTGTCCCAGAAGTGTCTGCGTTCGGACATGGGATCGGCTCCGCCTACGCGCCCACCGCTCGAAAGAAGGCCTCCACTTCGGCGGGGTCGGTATGATGGTTCGGGGAGAGCCGGAGGCCCTCCGTTCCATGGATCCGGATGGGACGCACGGTGATGCGGTGCCGGTCCCAGAGTTCGTCGGCGACCTGGAAGGCTGAGCGGCCGCGTACCTCCACCGTGTAGAGGGCAGCCGCCATGCCCCAGTCCGTGGGCGAGTGCCACCGAAGCTCCGGGGTGGCCTCGACCCGTTCCCGGATCTCCTGCCAGTGCCGGCGATGAGCCGCCTCCTTGGTGGCCGGCCCCATCCGTTCCTGGAAGGCCAGGGCACTGCCCAGGGTCAGGACCTCGGGGCGGTTTCGCGTGCCGTAGTCCTCGAAGCGTCGGACCGATCCCCGAGCGGCGGGCTGGCCGGAGCTGACCCACATGGGGTGGAGCCGCTCCTGCAGCGTCCCGCGCAGGTAGGCGACCCCCAGTCCCTTGGGGGCCTGCACCCATTTGTGGGGGCTGCCGGCGTAGACGTCCACCTCGGTCCCCCCGAGATCCACCGGGATCATGGAGAGGGTCTGGGCGCCGTCTACCGCTATCACCTCCACACCGGCGCGGCGGGCCGCCCGGGCCAGCGCCGCCATGGGGTGCCTGAGACCCACCAGGTTGTCCACATGGGGAAAGACCAGGACCCGGGTCTCAGGGCGGATCTCCCGGATGTGGAGCGCCACCACGTCGTCGGGGGAGAGGCCGGGGGTCTCTTCCACCGGGAACTGGAACTCTCGGACGGAAAAGCCCCGTACCGGGGCCATGTGGGTCCAAGGGTTGCTGGCTCCGGGGTGATTCAGGGAGCTGTACAGGACCTCGTCGCCGGGTCCGAGAGGAAGCCCGTGGGCCAGGAGGTTGAAGGCTTCGGTGGTGTTGTGGGTGAGGACCATGTCTTCGGCCCCGACGCCCATAAGGGAGGAGGCGCGACGGCGCACCTCTTCAATGGGCTCCACCCACGGCTCGCTCCACATGTAGAGCCAGGGGTTGGTCTCGCAGACCCGGAGGTAGCGGACGTGGGCCTCGTGGACCAGGCGCGGGATGGTGCCGATGGACCCGTGGTTGAGGTAGCGTACCTGTGGATCCAGGAGGTACGCGCTCCGGTCCGGGAGCCCCGGCGAGGCCGCCGCCAGATCGTCCAGGAATCGTTGGCGTACCGAGGCCAGGGTGGCCAGCGCCGCTGCGGCGCCGGCGCCCGTCTTTAGGAACTCCCTACGCCCCGTCATGGCTGGGGCCCTGCGGCACTCCCCTCCCACCGCGGCTCGGCCACGCCCAGGAAGAGCGAGCCATCCCATCCCACGGCATGGACCCGGCCGAAGTAGCCGGAAGGGGAGGGGGCCACCTGCAGATCCATCCCCTCGAGCTCGTCCCATTCCGCCGCCGACCAGGTGGAAATGGGCCCCTCTTCCACGCGCATCTCGTCCTCGTCCAGGGGGTGCATGCGGGGCTCGGCCACTGCCGCCTCCAGCGACAGGCCGCGCCCCACCGCAGCGTGGATCACCTGGGTCACCGCCGAGATGATCCGGGCGTCACCGGCCCCACCCAGGGCCATGAGAAAGTTACCGGTGGGATCCAGGACGATGGTGGGTGAGATGGTGGACGAAGGTCGTGAGCCCGGTTCCGTCCCCAGGCGGGTGGCGTAGAGGAATCCCAGAGACGGCGAAGCGACCCGTGTACCCAGGGAGGGCCCAAGGGACTGGGTCACCGACACCACCATGCCGTCGGCGTCAACCACGGTGAAGTGGGTGGTGGCCTCCCGATCCGAGGGATCCGTGACCAGGGTGCCCGGTGCGTAGCGGAGGGCCGGCACAAAGGACGCGCGGTAGGCGCCCGGGAGGGCGTGGCCGGTGGCGGTGGCGGCCGGGCCGGGCGCGGTGGTGCGGCCGGCAGGGACGGCCTGGTCGGGGGCAAGGACCGCGGCGGCGAAGCTCCGGGAACGGCGGATCTCGGTGGCCCGCTCCTGGGCGTACTCGGGAGAGGTGAGGTGCCGGGCGCTGGAGGCTTCGTCTCCCATGACCCGGTTCCGATCCTCGATGGCGTGTCGGAGGCTCTCGCCCAGAAGCAGGGCGCCGTGAAGGCGGGACGCCGGAGCGGAACGCCCTTCCTCCAACTGTTCCACCGTCTGCAATGCCTGGATGACGGCGTGCCCCGACGCGGGGCGGAAGTTGGACAGCACGGTGTGACTCCGGTACGTCCCTTCCACCGGGAGCGCGGTGAGGGCCCGGTAGGCCTCCATGTCGCCCCGGGTCACGAAGCCACCGCTCCGCTCCATGTCGGCCTGGATGGAGTCGGCGATCCAGCCGTGGTAGAAGGCCTCGATCCCCTCGATGGCCAGCGTCTCGAGAACCCGAGCCTTCACGGGGAGCCGGACGTGATCGCCCTCCTGCCATTCCCGCCCCTCCGGTTGGATGTACGGCGCCGAACCGGGGAAGGCGGCCAGTTCCTCGGCTGCGCCGTTCCAGCGTCGAGCCTCCCCCCCGGCCAGGGGGAAGCCGTCCCGGGCCAGGGCGACGGCGGGCTCCAGGAGGGGAGCCGACTCCCATGAGCCGAACCGGCTCCGGAGGTGTTCCAGGGCGGCGGGAACCCCGGGGACCGTGGCTCGTTCGTACCCTTCGGCCCCCTCCCCCTCGCTGAAGCCCGCCGGGACCTGATTCAGCCCGTCGATCCCGTACACCTCCCCGTCCGGCGTTCGGACGATGATGGCGCTTCGGCCACCGATGCCGGACATACTGGCCTCGGTGACGGAGAGGACGAATCCGATGGCCACGGCGGCGTCGGCGGCGTTCCCTCCGGCGGCCAGGACGGAGGCACCCACCGCAGTGGCCGGCACCGAGGCGGTGGACACCATCCCGCCCGTGCTCCGGGCCACCTGGGTGACGGGAGCCACCGCAACTCCCGGCGTCGCGGTCATCCCCGGTGCGACGGCGGAGGTGGCCGGCGGGCCCTCCCCACCGGATGAGCACCCCCAGGTGACGGCGAACAAGAGGACCGCCACCCCCAGGTGACGTCGGTGATGGGACGGACGCACCGATGCGCGGTCTGCGCGGGAGGAGCCGTGGCCGGAGGCCGGGGGCTGAAGGGAGTGCACGGAGGCCATCCTCACTGTGACTAGGGGAATCCGGGGTGCGATGCAGATGACAGGGTCAACCTAACTCTCGGCGTTCCCGTACGCCTTCCGGAACGCCTGGTGCTGCTCGGCGGTGCCGATCATGAAGAGGCGGCACTCGCCGCTGAGCTCCTCGTCGGCCCGGGGTGCGGCGTGGAGGTCGCCGTCCCGCTCCACCGCCACCACGTTGAGACCGGTGTCGGCCCCGATGCCGCTCTCCGCCAGGGTCTTCCCCCTGAGCTTCTTCGGCAGATCCTCTTCGAAGAGTTCGACCCCTTCGCCCAGCTCGATCATCTTCCGGCCGCGAGCCAGGGAGGTGAGGGCGGCCACCCCCAGCCCGGCGTAGCTCATGGCCAGGTCGGCGCCGGCCCGGCGAATCGACGCCATATTCCGTTCATAGGTGATGCGGCTGACGATGCGGATCTTCTCGTTGAGGCGTCGGCAATAGACCGCCAGAAAGACGTTCATTGCGTCGTCGTTGGTGGTCAGGAGCACGGCGGGGGCCTCGTGGATACCGGCGGCCTCCAGCAGCTCTCGGTTCGCGGCATTGCCTACGAAGAGACGGTCCGACAGCGCCTCAAGCTCCTCGGCCAGCTCCGGGTTCCGCTCCACAAGATGGACCTTCACGCCCTTGCGGCGGAGCGCCTCCGTGGCGGCCTTCCCCACGGTCCCGCCACCAATGACGATGACGGGGTTCCAGTTGGTGTCGTAGATGAAGAGGAGTTCGTCCAGCTCCTCGAGCTGACGGCGGGTGCCGATCACCACCGGAAGTGCCTGTTCGGACAGGGTGAGGTCCGGACGGGCCGGCTTCAGCTCGGCGTGCTCCCACACTGCCACGATGTTCACGCCCATGAGATCCCGCAGCCGGGTCTCCCGGATGGTCTTCCCCGCCAGCGGCGTATTCAGGACCGGAAACTCGGCAATGATGAGATTCCGGAAGCTCCCGATGGCGTGGGTCTGGGCATGACCGGCGTTGACCCGGTTGGCGAGCTGCTCGCCTAGCCGCCGGCGCAGGGGTACCACGAAATCGGCCCCCGCCAGCTCCATGAGATCCACCGAATCGTCGGACGAGGCGATGGCGGCGATGGGGGTGTCCGGCGCTTCTTCCCGGACGGTGAGAATCACGTTGGTGGCTCCCACATCTTCCAGGTTCACGAAGACCAGGCGGGCCTCCCGGACCCGGGCCGCGGCGTAGGTCTCCCGGGCATCGAGCTCTCCGCAGAGGACCTTCTGGCCTTCGCCGTGGAGGCGGGTGGCCCGCTCCGGGTCGGGTTCCAGGACGAGATGGGGGATCTCGTGGATCTTGAGTTGCTCCATGAGCCCGGGGGCGATGGGATCGTCGGCACAGATGATCACATGGTCCCGGAGGTCAGCGGATACAGAGCGTGGGGCCTTGAGGCGGATCTGGGACTCGAGCCACGGCGCGTAGAAGTACCGGATGAAGACGAAGGGGAGCACCACCAGGAGGAGGACCACGCCGGAGATGAGGACCAAGATGCTGAAGCCCCGCCCCAGGTCGCTCTCGAAGACGATGTCCCCGAATCCCAGCGTGGTCATGGTGACTACGGTCCAGTACAAGCCCGATAACCAGGAATGATCCTGCCCCTCCCACACCATGATCACGTGAAAAAGGACCGTGAATGCGGCGGTGACCAGGATCAGGAACGCGATGTACTTGAAGAGGGCACCCAGATTCTTCCGCATCTGGGGTTCTTCCATGAAAAGGGCGAGTTGGGCACCCAGCGTCTTGATCAATGGCCTGGCGGAGGAGGGGAGGAGTGGATGGGGCAACGGGCAGCACGAACCCGGCCGGAAAGATGGCGAAAGGTGGGGCGGGGGTGAATCCCGGCACCGGTTGGCTCCCGGCCCGGCCTGGACCATATTGATGTTCGTGTCCGACAACGCAAGCAGCGCCGTGCCGTTCCACTTCCGGGAGGTTTCCATGGCAAGCCGACGCCCCATCGCTCTCGTCTTTGCTTTCCTGATCCTGGTCGTGAGCATGGCGGGGTGCCAGTCCGACAGTGCCACGGCCCTTGAGCCGGACCCCCAGGGCCGCCTCTCTCTCCTGGTGACAGGCTCCCCGCCCCTGGATGTGGCAACTTGGGCTTCCGTTTCGTACGGGTTGGTCGAAGATCCGGCACGAAGTGAAGAGCCGCTTCAGCGCAGCCAGGTCGCCAGCGCCGAGATCTGGATCTCGGACATCTACCTCGTGGGCGGTGGCGGCGAGCCGGTCTTCCTGTTCGAGTCCTCCGGGTCCGATGACCTCCTCTACCTGGATCTCATGGATCTGCGCGAAGGCGTGGAGATTGAGCTTCTGGAACCCATTCCGGTTCCGGAAGGGCGCTACGGACAGTTGCGGTTCACGGTTGCCGAGGCCCGGGTTCATCTGGAGCAGGGCTTCTCCTTTGCCGATGGAACGGCCGAGACCCAGGCCATGATTCCCAGCGGTTTCCTTCGGGTGAATCTGAATGACGACCTTTCCATCGAGGGGGATGAAGGAACGCTTCTTCTCCTGGACTTTGCCCTTGAGCGGAGCTTCGTCTTCCAGGGCCCCCCCTGGGCTCCTCGGGGTGTCCTCATCCGCCCGGTTCTCTTCCACGAGTCCCAGCGTCATCCGCAGGGCCGCTGACCGCATTCGCGAGGCGCTCGCTGCCCCGCATCCTACCGGAGCCGACCCGGAGGCACCTTCCGGATGATCCGAATCACATTTCTGGGTACATCGGCTTCCCGCCCCACTGTGGGCCGCAATGTGAGCGGCATCGCGGTGCAGCGGGAGGGCGACCTCATGCTGTGGGATTGCGGCGAAGGTACGCAGCGCCAGATGATGCGCTACGGGACCGGATTCGGCCTTGGTGCCATCTTCATCACCCACATGCACGCGGACCATTACCTGGGGCTCATCGGCCTGGCCCGGACGTTGGCGCTTCAGGGTCGGGAAGAGACCCTCGATCTGTACGGCCCGCCGGGTTCGCGGAAGACGCTCCACGACGCCCTCCACCTGGGGGTGGCCCGGATCGGATTTCCGGTGCGCATCCACGAGCTCGGACCCGGAGACGGTGCGGCCCGGGATGGATACGATGTGGAGGCCTTTCCGGTACGGCACGGGCTCCCCGCCGTCGGGTATGTTCTCAGGGAGCATGACCGGCCCGGCCGGTTCGACGTGGAGCGCGCCCGAGCCATGGGGATCCCCGAGGGGCCCATGTTCGGTCGCCTCCACCGGGGCGAGACGGTACAGGTGGGAGATCGGGTCATCGATCCGGCGGAGGTGGTGGGGCCGTCGCGCCCTGGCCGTCGCGTCGTCTACACCGGCGACACGCTCCCCATGCGCACCACCACGCAGGTGGCCTGGCGCTGCGAAGCGCTGATCCACGACGCCACCTTCGGGATGGACGACGCCGATCGGGCCCGGGACACCTTCCACAGTACGGCCCGGCAGGCGGCGGAGGTGGCTCGCGACGCGGAGGCTCGCCGCCTCTTCATGACCCACCTCTCGGCCCGCCACTCGGCTGATCCGGGACCTCTGCAGCGAGAGGCGGAGCGGGTCTTCCCGGGCGCTACGGTGGCCCACGATGGATTGAGTGTCGAGATCGGGTACGGAGACGACGAGTAGATTTCGGAGGTCGCCTGAGCGGAATCAGGCGCGATCCGGTGATCCTGAACCACGGGAGATGGCATGATCCGGGAGTTGGAGCGAGGAGAACGGGACGGAGCCCATTGGGTGGAGATCCAGGAAGAGAGGATCCCGGCCCGGCAGCGATGGTCCATTCGCGCCGCCCAGTGGCGCGCCCTGGAGTTGGCACGCAGCGTCTTCGGGGAGTCCGCCACCCTGAGTTCCGGTGGCTTCCCCCCCCGAGGCGCCTTCCAGGGGCTGGTGCATCTGGCCGTCCCCTTCCGGACCCTGGACGAGCACCGCGACGGCGAGTCCCGCTTCGTGGCGATGGCCTCGGCGGATGAACTCCTGGGATCGGTGCCCCTGGTCTTCGTCTTCGACCCGGTCCCGTGCGGGACTCGCACGGGGAGGCTCTCCTGAACGGCGAAGAGAGGGAGCCGGTGGTGGAGGCTCTGGCCCCGGAGGGCCCGCCCGGCGGATTCCGGTCCGTGGCCGTGGTGGGGCTCGGGCTCATGGGCGGGTCGCTGGTACAACGCCTCCACAGCTTCTCCCGGCCCCCTCGCATCATCGGGGTGGATGTGGATTCCGTCACCGGTCTTCGGGTCCGGGGCGACGGCCTGGTGGATGTGTTCGGCCTCCCTGGCGACGGGCTGGCGGGGGAGGCGGATCTGGTGGTCCTGGCCTGCCCGGTCAAGGCCGCTCTGCGCTTTCTCGGGGAGGAAGGGCGCACCCTGCGCCCCGAAACCGTGGTCACCGACGTCACCGGCCTCAACAATCCCATCCTGCGGAAGGCCTCGCAGGTGGGGATCCTGGACCGCACCGTGACGGGCCATCCCCTGTGTGGCTCCGAGTCCAGCGGATTCGCCGCGGCCCGCCGGGATCTCTACGAGGGGGCTCGGGTCTGGCTGTCCGCCGATCCCACCGTCCCCGAATCCATTCGTGCCGCCGTGGCCGCATTCTGGACCGATGTGGGCGGCGGAGTCGAGTGGATCGATGCGGCGGAGCACGATGAGACGGTGGCGTGGATCTCCCACCTTCCGCAGATCCTGGCCAGCGCCCTGGCCGGCGCCCTGGATTCGGCCGGCTACCGGCCCCGGGATCTGGGCCCCGGGGGGCGGGACATGACGCGCCTGGCCGGATCTTCGCCCACCATGTGGGCCGACCTTCTGGAGTACTCCGTACCCGCCACCGGGCTGGGACTCACCTCCATCTCCCGGGCCCTGGCCATGATCGCTGACCTCCTGGCTCGACGCGAGATGGATCATATCAAGGAATTCCTCGAGTTGACCCACGCCTGGGCCCACGAGGAGGACTCGCTGGCCGAGCGGGCGGAGGCGGAGAGCCGCACCGCGGACACCGCTCCGGAAGGCCCCGTTCCCGTCGGTGGTGGAGACGAGCGTCCATGATCCGGATCCCCGGAGACAAGTCCATCAGCCATCGGGCCCTCCTCCTCTCGGCTCTCTCCTTCGCCCCCAGCCGCCTCGAGGGACTGCTGCCGGGAGAGGACTGCCGGAGCACGGCAGGAATCCTGCGGGCGATGGGATGCGAGATTCCCCCCTTGCCCGGAGACGGTGGTCCCATCCGGATCCAGGGCGTGGGCCTCCGGGGACTGCGGGGGTCCGGGAGCGCCCTGGATTGCGGCAACTCAGGCACCACCGCTCGCCTCCTCCTGGGGCTCCTGTCGGGACTTGGGATCCCGGCGGTCCTCACCGGAGATGCATCGCTGCGGCGGCGACCCATGCGCCGGGTCACCGATCCACTGGCGGAGGCCGGCGCCCGCTTCCGGGAAGAAGGGGATCCGGGGTGCCTTCCCATCCGTGTGGACGGGGGTGAGTTGGAGGCCATCCACCATACTTCCCGGGTGGCCAGTGCGCAGGTGAAGAGCGCTCTCCTGTTGGCCGGCGTGGGAGCAGGGGCCGAGGTGGATGTTACCGAGCCCACAGCCTCCCGCGACCACACCGAGCGGATGCTGCGGCGCATGGGCGTGCAGGTCCAGCAGGTGGGCGCCGCACCCCACCGGGTGGTGCTGCCTGCGCCGCCCAGCCGACTGGACCCGCTGGAACTCCACGTGCCCGGGGACATCTCGTCGGCCGCCTTCCTCCTGGTGCTGGCGGCGCTGGGACGGGGGAGTCTCGAGATTGCCAATGTGGGGCTGAACCCCACCCGGACCGGAGTCCTGGAGGTACTTCGGCGCATGGGAGCCCACATCTCGGTGGAGAGCCCGCGGGAGATGGATGATCCCGGGGGAGAGCCGGCAGGCGACCTGGTGGTTGGGGGAAGCCGGCTCCAGGGAACCCGCATCGGCGGAGGCGAGATCCCCTCCCTCATCGATGAGATCCCCATCCTGGCTGTGGCTGCCGCCCGGGCCGAGGGGACCACCGAGATCCGTGACGCCGCAGAGCTCCGGGTGAAGGAAACGGACCGGATCCGGGCGCTGACCCTGAACCTGCGGGCCGTGGGCGTGGAGGTGGAGGAGCTGGAAGACGGGCTGGTGATCCAGGGGAGCGATCACCCGCTCCAGGGGCGGATCCGCGCCTTCGGCGACCACCGCATCGCCATGGCCTTCGGGGTGCTGGGAGCCCTCCCGGGGAATAGCATCGAGGTAGATGACCGGCAGGTGGTGGAGGTGAGCTACCCGGGATTCTGGGAGCAGCTCCGGGAGGTTCACAGGCGAGGCACCGCCCTCTCCGGTGGCGCCGGGTCCGTGTCGGCCCTCACCCCACCTCGACCTGTGGTGACCCTGGACGGCCCCGCCGCTTCGGGGAAGTCGTCCACCGCACAGGCCGTGGCCGGAGCCCTGGGGTTCCGGCACCTGGATTCGGGAGCCCTGTACCGGGCGGCGGCGCTGGCGCTGCTGGAGTCCGACCTGCCGGCGGACCAGTGGGTGGACCGGGGGGTCGAGGCGGTGGCTCGCCGGAGGCTGGAACTCGGGGAGACCGAGCACGGATTCGAGGTGCTCATGGATGGCCGGCCCGTGGAGCAGGAGGCCCTCCGCTCGCCCCGGGTCACGGAACGGGTCTCGGAGGTGGCGGCCATTCCCTCCATCCGCGAACTGATCCTTGACCCCCTCCGCACGGCCGCGGCCAGGGGCGGGGTGGTGACCGATGGGCGGGATATGGGTTCGGTGGTCTTTCCGGACGCCCAGGTGAAGGTGTATCTCACGGCGTCTCTCCCGGAGCGGGCCCGCCGTCGCATCCTCCAGGACGGCGGTGAACTGTCTGCGGTCCGGATTGAGGAGGAGGCCAGGCGGCTCGCGGAGCGGGATGCCCGGGACCGGAATCGGGCCGTGGCGCCCCTTCGCCGTCCCGAGGGTGCCCTGGACGTGGACACCACCGGACTGGACTTCTCCGGCCAGGTGCAGGTGGTGGTGGATCGGGTCAGGGAGATCTGGCCGGCCTCCGGGGCATGAGTCCCCGGAGGGTCGGAGGCCCCGACGGCTTGACCCTGCTTCGTGGTTGCGGATAAATTCCACGACTACTCCTCGGGAGAGTTCGGTCCACCGATCCTCTCCCCATTTTTAACCAGGGCCAACCAGGCCCGCAGGCCTCCCTCCCGGCGTTGCCGGGATCCGGAGAGACCCCACCGGTATTTCACCCATGACCCAGCAGACTTCCCCCACCCCATCCTCCGACGGTTCCCCCAATCTGGAGGAACTCGTGGATGATCCCAGTGCCGTCGTTGCGGTGGCCCCCGAAGAACTCGAGAAGGATCCGCCCCGGGTCGGAATTTCCCCGGAGCTCTCCATGGACCCCTATGGAGAGGAGGATCTGGACATATCCCGGGACGACTTCGAAGCGCTCCTCACCGACTTCGGCGCCGATCTGCAGGAGGTCCGGGAAGGCGAGATCGTACAGGCCCGTGTGCTCAAGATCACGGACACGTCCGTCATCCTCGAATTCGGCTTCAAGAGTGAGGGCTCCGTCCCCCTCGACGAGTTCAAGGAGCCTGAGACGCTGGCCGAGGGCGACGAGGTCGAAGTTCTTCTGGAGAGCCTGGAAGACGACGATGGCATCGTGGTCCTCTCCAAGCGCAAGGCCGACTTCCTCCGGGTCTGGGAGAAGATCAAGGAGGCCCACGAGGCCGATCGCCCGGTCAAGGGGACGCTGGCCCGCAAGATCAAGGGCGGCGTGACGGTGGATCTCATGGGGGTGGATGCCTTCCTCCCCGGGTCGCAGATCGCCCTTCGCCGGGTCCCGAACATCGAGGACCTCATCGGCGAGACCTACCGCTTCATGATCATCAAGCTCAACAAGCGCCGGCGGAACATCGTGGTGTCGCGCCGCGTGATCCTGGAGGCCGAGCGCGAGCGGAAGCGGAAGCTGCTGGTGAAGGAGCTGCTGGTTGGCCAGGTCCGGGAAGGGACTGTCAAGAACATCACCGACTTCGGTGCCTTCATCGATCTCGGAGGTCTCGACGGACTCCTCCACATCACCGATATGTCCTGGGGCCGCGTCGGCCACCCGTCCGAAGTGGTGGACATCGGCCGGAACCTGGACATCAAGGTGCTGGACATCGATTGGGACCGGGAGCGGATCTCGCTGGGTCTCAAGCAGCTTCTCCCGTATCCCTGGACCGACATCGACAAGAAGTACCCGGTGGGCTCCCGGGTTCGCGGGAAGGTGGTGTCCATCACCAACTACGGCGCCTTTGTGGAGCTGGAGAAGGGTGTCGAGGGGCTGGTCCACATCTCCGAGATGTCCTGGACCCGCAACATCCGGCATCCATCCAAGCTGGTGACCATCGGCGACGAGATCGAAGCCGTGGTGCTGAAGGTGGATCCGGAAGACGAGAAGATCTCGCTGGGGATGAAGCAGATCGAGGAAGACCCGTGGCTCTCGCTCCCCATGAAGTACCCCTCGGGGACTCGGATCACCGGGAAGGTGCGGAACCTGACCTCCTTCGGAGCCTTCGTAGAGGTGGAGCCGGGCATCGATGGACTCGTCCACGTGTCCGACATGAGCTGGACCCGTCGGGTGGAGCATCCATCCGAGATCGTCCAGAAGGGTCAGGATCTGGATGTCCTCATCCTGGACATCGACGCCGAGAACAAGCGGATTTCCCTGGGAGTCAAGCAGTTGGACGATGATCCGTGGCCGGTGATTGCACAGCGGTTCGCCCCCGGCGTGGAATGTGAGGGCACCGTGACCCGGGTGCAGGACAAGGGAGTCGTGGTGGATCTGGGCGACGACATCGAGGGCTTCGTCCCCGCCTCCCACGCCGCCGTGGAGAACATGGATCGGCTGGAGGAGTTCTTCCATGCCGGCGATTCGGTGGATTTGAAGGTCCTGGAATCTGATGCCACCAACCGGAGGATCGTCCTGGAGGTCACCACGGCGCCGGAGCGCAGGGCTCCGGAACCTGAGCCTGAGCCGGAGCTGGAGGCTGAAGCGGATGAGGAGCCCGCTGAGGTCGGTGCGACGGTGGATGTGGATGGGTCCGGAGACGACGCAGGCGAGGAAGGGTGAGTCGGGCCCTCGAGGCCCTTCTCCCGGTCCTGTGCGCACCATGCGCTTGAACCGAGCGTTCGGACGAGGCCGTCTGTCTCCCCCGGGGGATGGGCGGCCTCGCGCCGTTCATGGACTCGTCCTGACTGTATTGCTGATTCTCTTGGGGGGGTGCCAGCTCGGTGAAACTCCGGCGCCGGAGCGCCCCGCTCCCGAACCCGAGCCCGTGGTCATGGAGGGGCCGGCCCTGGACGAAGGGGTGCCGGATACCGATCCGGCCAGGGTTCGGGAGGCCGCCGACGTCCTGGCCCGGGGTGAGGCGGCTCTAGCCGCCGGCGATGCCGAGGGGGCGCTGGATCGGGCCTCGGACATAGCCGCTCGCTTCCCGCGGGTTCCGGGAACGACCGTTGCCCTCTGGCTCGAGGCCCGGGCGCAGGCGGCCCTGGGTGATTGGGAGCCGGCGGAGGCAGCGGCTGAGTCCTATCTGGCCCGAGGGGCGCCGGATGCGGCGGAAGAGGCGGAGGTGCGGCTGCTCCTGGCCCGTGTGCGCATCGACGGTTCCCTGGCAGGGGGTATCGAGTCCCTCTTCGAGATTCCGGCGGACGCCCCTGCGGCGATCCTTCATGAGGCGGAGGCCTTGGCGCTGTCCACGGCCGTTGGACTTTCCCTGCCGGTCCTCCGGGATCTGGTGGATGAGGCCCCTCGTCACCCCCGGGTTCTCCCCGCCTTCCAGGTGGAATTGGCCACTCGCACGGCGCTCCTGGGTGATGAGACGTCCGCCCGAACCCTGGCGGAGGCAGCCCTGGAGTTGGAGCCGGGGGAACGGGTGGGCGAGCGGGCTCGCGCCGTCCTTCGGGGAGAACTTGAGGCCGTCGAGGCCGAACTGGTGTCCATGGCGGCACTCCTCTCCGAGGGCGGGCCTCCTTCCCTCCGGAGCCTGGCGGCGGAGATCCGCGCCGGAGTGGAGGTGGCCCTTTCGGAGGCCGAGGCCACCGGTCGACCGGTTCGTTTCACCGTCCTGGACGATCAGGCGTCCAATGCCCGGGTGGAAACCCTGGTACGACAGCTGGAAGGGGAGGGGGCCGTGGGGCTGGTGGGCCCCCTGGATGACGCCATGGTGAGGGCGGCTGCGCAGGCTCGCTCCCGTCCATTCCCCATCATTTCGCCCACGGCGCGCCTCCTCCCCGACGGCGCCGAGAACGTCTTTTCCCTGACGGGTGTCGATCCGGGAAGTGCCGAGACGCTGGCCCGACTCGCACTGGATGCCGGGATCCGGGAGGTGGTGGTGTTCCACCCCCGCCGTAGTGAGATGCAGGAAGAGGCGCAGAACTTCCGCCGGGCCTTCGAAGCGGGCGGCGGGGTGATCCGGCGGGTTCTCCAGTACGCGCCGGGGACCACCGACTTCGCCGAGCCCTTCCGGGAAGTGGTGCGGCTGCAGCCCCGGGGGTTGGTGCTACTCCTGCCGCCTGAAGAGATCGAACTGGTGGCCCCGCAGGTGGCCTTCTTCGGCGTGGACGATCTGGAAATCACCATCTTCGGCAACGATGCCTGGAGTTCGGAGACGGTGCTGGAGCGGGTCCCCATCCGCCACACCAACGGCGTCCTGACGGTGACCTCGCGAGACGGGCCCGGGAGCTACGGCCCGGGTTGGCGGGCCTTCGTCGAAGCCTACGAGAGTCACTTCCGCCGGACCCTGCGGAGCCCGGTCCCGGCACTGGGGTACGACGCCGCCAATCTCTTCCTCGCGGCGGTGCAGTCGGGAGACGGGACGCCGGAGGGTACGGCCAGGGCCCTGGACTCCATCCGGGGGTATCCCGGAGCCACGGGCCGGCTGTCGGTGGTGGATGGCCGCATTCGCCGTACCTGGACCCCGGTGCGCCTTGAGAATCGGGAGCCGGTGCCCTACCGTCCCTGATCTTTTCGGTCATGCCCCGATATTCCTCAAAATGCTGGAGATAGCTGGCCCATGAGCATGGAGTCGCGCCTGCAGGATCTGCAGAAGCTTCGGGAAGAGTCGCTCGGGGGAGGCGGGGAACACCGCCTCGCCGCCCAGCATGCCCGGGGCAAGCTCTCGGCCCGGGAGCGCTTGGACCTACTGCTGGATCCCGATTCGTTCGTGGAGCTGGACCGTTTCGTGACCCACCGGTCCAACGATTTCGGCCTCGATCAGCAACGGATCCTGGGCGACGGGGTGGTCACGGGGTACGGCACCATCCACGGCCGTCTCGTCTACGTCTTCTCCCAGGATTTCACCGTCTTCGGGGGGTCGCTGTCCGAGACCCACGCCAAGAAGATCGTGAAGCTCCAGGAGCTGGCCCTGAAGAACGGGGCGCCCATCATCGGTCTGAACGACTCAGGGGGAGCGCGCATCCAGGAGGGCGTGGTCTCGCTGGGCGGCTACGCCGACATTTTCCTGCGCAACACCCTGGCCTCGGGCGTCGTCCCCCAGATCTCCCTCATCCTGGGCCCCTGCGCCGGCGGCGCCGTGTATTCCCCGGCCATCACCGACTTCGTGTACATGGTCCGGGGCACCAGTTACATGTTCGTGACGGGCCCCAACGTGGTGAAGACCGTCACCCACGAGGACATCGACATGGAAGGGCTCGGAGGGGCCGACGTCCACGCCTCCACCTCCGGCGTGGCCCACTTCGCCCACGATTCGGAGCCCGAGAGTCTGGCGGCGGTGCGGGAGCTCTTCCACTACATCCCCCAGAACAATACCGAGCGGGCTCCGGACGGCGCCGGGGATCCGCCGCCCGAGGGACCGGCCACCCGACTCCTGGATGTGATCCCCGAGAACCCCAACAAGCCCTACGACATGGTGGAGGTCAT